>DASTYP010000259.1:0-2710 GCA_035764845.1 Candidatus Limnocylindria bacterium | reverse complement strand
CGTGTAGTAGGCGCCGACGAGCACCAGCTGCAGCGCGGCCAGGTTCGTGGGCTCGTCCCGCTCGAGGGCGTCCAGGCGGCCCCGGAGGTCCTCTCCCAGGTCGGGCCGGAGGGCGGCCAGGAACGGCTCCGCCAGGTCGGGCCGCGAACGGAACACGAAGCGCAGCCGCTGCTCGGTCACGACCGATGCCGCGGAGGGCATGCCATGCGCCTCGGGGATCAGCGTGTCCGCGATGGCGGCGAAGGTCCGCCGACGGCCGTCGTCGAAGGCCGCCAGCGCGTCCTCGGCCGCCGCGTCTCCGTCGCCGTGCCGGACGGTCTCGTCGGTCACGGGCATCCCCGCGGTGACGTCGGTCGGGGCCCCGGTCTCGTGCTCGCTCATGCCGGCACCTGCTGCTCGAACCGGGTCTCGACCATGTGCTCCGCCGCCCGCAGCGCCAGCGCGACGATGGTGGAGGTCGGGTTGACGCCGCTCGACGTCACGAAGCAGCTGCCGTCGACGACGTACAGGTTCGGCACGTCGTGGGCGCGGTTCCAGCGATCGAGGACCGATGTCGTCGGATCGTCGCCCATGCGCGCCGTGCCCAGGAGGTGCCAGCCCGAGTAGCGCATCAGCCGGTCGACCTCGATGGTGTGCGCCCCCGCCTCGAGCAGCGACTCGGTGGCGCGCTCGATGTGGAAGTCGAGCATGCGTCGCGCGTTGTCGCCCATCGAGTAGTGGATCTCCGGCGCGGGGATGCCCGAGGAGTCGGTGACCTCCTGCGACAGGCTCACCTGGTTGGCCTCGTCCGGCAGGTCCTCCGCGAAGAGGCCCCAGTTGGCACCGTGGCCGAGGTGCGAGCGGACGTGCAGGTGGTGGTCGGGACCCCAGACCTGCGTCCCGGCTCGGCTGGGGAGCGCGGTGTTGATCGGTCCGCCGGTCGGCGCCAGTCCCCAGCGCGCGCCACGCACGAAGCCGCGGCGCTCATCGGTCTCGTAGAACTCCAGCGACTCGATCAGGTCGCCGAACTGGCCCTGCCAGCTGGTCAGGGGCTCGTCGAAGAGCCCTGCCACGTTGGCGAACGGGTGCATCATCAGCCGCTTCCCGACCAGGCCGGACGAATTGGCGAGCCCGTCGGGATGCCGGGAGTCGGCGGACAGGAGAAGCAGTCGGGCGGTGCCGATGGCGTTCGCGGCCAGCACCACGACCTTCGCCGGCTGGAAGTGCTCGTTGCCGTCGCGGTCGATCCAGTTCGCTCCGGTCGCCAGTCCCTGCGCGTTGGTCTCGATCTTCCGGACCCGCGCGCCGGTGATGAGGCGGGCACCCTTCGCGATGGCCTTCGGCCAGTGCGTGAGGTCGGTGGACGCCTTTGCCCCCTCGTTGCAGCCCGACTGGCAGGTGCTGCGCTGGACGCATGGCCGGCGCCCGTCGTAGGGGACCGAGTTGATGGAGTTGAACTCGGGCCACCAGTGCCATCCCAGCCGCGTGTGCGCTCGCGCCACCTTCATGCCGGCCGCGCCGATGGGTAGCGGGGGCATCGGTGGATCCTCCGGATCCGGTGGATAGGCCGGATCGCCGGCGAGGCCGGAGACCCCGAAGTCGCGATCGGTCTGGCGGAAGTAGGGGAGGAGCTCGTCGTAGGTCAGCGGCCAGTCGTCGGCCACGCCGTCGAGCGATCGGACCCGGAAGTCTGACGGCAGCATCCGTGGCCACGCGCCGGCGAAGATCAGCATCGAGCCGCCGACACCGTTGAACATCAGCGGGGAGACGGGAGAGTCCTCGACGATGGGGTAGTCCTCCGGCAGGCCGCGGATGTTCGGGCTGGTCGCCCATTCCTTGCGCGCGGAGAGCTCCCAGTCGAGCCGCACCCCGGGGTACTCGCCCTTGTCCCGCCAGTCGCCCTGCTCCAGGCAGACGACGTCGAAGCCCGCTTCGGCCAAGCGCTTCGCCACGACGCCGCCGGACGCCCCGGCGCCGACGATGAGGACATCTGCTGGTTCGACGGCCAACGATCACTCCTTTCGGATTCGCCGCGGGCCGGCGGTCATCGCCTCGTCGACGTCGTCCCGGCCGCTTCGCTCGACCTTACAGTAAACGTTCTCTATGCCGAGCAGAAGGGGCGCGAACCGATGCGTCAGCGGGCCGCGCCGGCGAATTGGTCGGAGCCGACGAAGACGCGCGGCAGCCGTGCCCCGAGGGAGGAGAGCACCTCGTTCGGGATGGTGCGCCGGAGGGCGGCGACCTCGTTGGCGGTGATCCGTTCGTCACCCTGCGCGCCCAGCAGCACGACCTCGTCGTCCATCCCCATGCCCTCCACGTCGGTGACGTCGACGCAGACGGAGTCCATCGAGACGCGGCCGGCGATCGGTACCCGTCGGCCGCCGGCGAGCGCAACGCCGCCCGGCCACGACGCGCGCGACCAGCCGTCGGCGTAGCCGATGGGCAGCGTCGCGATGCGCGAGGCTCGACCCGCCGTCCATTCGCCGCCGTAACCGACCGAGCTCCCGGCGGCGACCGTCTCCAGGCGCACCGGCCGCGCCACGACCCGCAGCGCCGGCCGCAGCTCGGCAGCGATTCCCGCGAGCTCCGGGGTGGGCGTGACGCCGATCCCCAGCTCGCCGTACCAGCCGAGGCCGATGCGGACCATCTCGTACGGCGGGGCGGTGCCGACGAAGAGGCCCTCGGTCGCGGCCAGGTGACGCGCGGGAATCGGGCGGCCGGTCCGGCCCAG
>DASTYP010000258.1:0-5097 GCA_035764845.1 Candidatus Limnocylindria bacterium | reverse complement strand
GCGGGCGGCCCCGCGGACGGTGCGCGCACCGGGGGAGCGGCCGGTCCCGCGCACGCGGCGTCCACCGCGCCCCGATCCGATGCCCACGACCTTCCGCGACTCGCCATGGGCGGCCATCCTCGCGGCCGCACTCATCGTGGGGATGCTGGCCGGCGCGATCGTGGTGGGCCGGCTGGCGTTCTAGCGAGCGTCGCCGCTATCCGGCGCGCGGCACCACGATCCAGCGCAGGAGCGCGGCCGCGACGATCAGCGCGACGCCCGTGAACAGCACCATCGGCCACGGAGAGCGCTGCGCCGGAAGCTGGTCGGCGGGAGCCGCCGACGCGCGGCTGTCATCGCCGCCGGCCATGATCTCGGCACCAGCGGACGCACGCGGCTGGTCGTCGTCCTCCATGGCGGCCGCCCCGCCGGCCCCGGCTGCTTCGCTGGCCAGTGCCTCCGAGACCGACTGGAAGGCCTCCGGCTGGGCGCCGGCGCTCTGTGGACTCGGAATACCGAACCCGGTCGTCCCGACCGCACCGACGAGCGCGAGCGCCGCCCCCGCCGTCAGCGCCGGCGCGAAGAGGCGCCGGACCCAGGTCGCCCACCCGTCGTGGGCCGGGGCCTCGTCGACGGGTGGGAGGAGTCGGAGCGGCCGTGGCGGCGCGAGATCCGGCAGCTCGGCCAGCGACGCACGCAGCGCACCGAGCTCGTGGATGAGCTCGGTGCATGGGTCGCAGGAGGTGACGTGCTCGACGAGGGCGGCGTCGTCCGCGGCCTCCGGGTCGTGCCCGGCAAGGGCCGAGAGCCGCTCGTCGGCGGGGTGGTTCGAGTTCAGCATGCCGTGGTTCCAGACGCGCTCATCCGGTGAACAGTTCCCGGTGCTCCATGAGGAGCTCTCGCAACCGCAGTCGGCCGCGGTGGATGCGTGACTTGACGGTCCCCAGCGCCGACTGCGTCATGGATGCCACCTCGTTGTAGTCCATTCCGTAGACGTCGCAGAGCACGACGGCCGTGCGCTGGTCCGTGGGCAGCATCGCCAGCGCGCGCTCCAGGTGGCGGTAGAGCTCGCTGCGCGTCGCCTCGACCACCGGGTTGACGGCCGCCAGATCGGGAAGCTCGGGTGCCCCCTCCTCGGCATCGGGCAATGGGGATGACGGTCGGCGTTGGGCTCGACGGAGGATGTCGTAGCTCGCGTTGGCCGTGATCCTCAGCAGCCAGGACCGGAAGACGCCACCGCGGTACGAGGCGATGGCGCGGTAGGCATGGACGAACGCGTCCTGGGTGGCATCGGCGGCCTGGTCAGGGTCGCTCAGGAGCCGGAAGGCCAGTCCGTAGCAGGCGGACTGGTAGTGCTCCATGAGCTGCGCGAACGCCGTGCGGTCTCCCGTGGCGGCACGCGCGATGACCGCCGCTTCGTCGGGAAGCGGCGGCGTTCTGGTGCCCTTGGTCGTCTCGGAGGCGTCGGACATCGGCTTCCTATAATGAAGCCTCCCGTTGCCGGAGTGGCGGAATCGGCAGACGCGTCGGTCTCAAACACCGATGGGCGAAAGCCCGTGTGGGTTCGACCCCCACCTCCGGTACCACGTCCTTGAGCACGGCTCGGCCGACTCTGGCGCCCATCGCCGGGTTGGCGTGCGCGTTCTGGTAGCACTTCGACATGGAGCGCGGCGTAGTCGAATACACCCAGACGGGAGACATGACCGAGTGGCGAGTGGGCGCCGTATCCTGTGGGCGACGATCGGGCTTTCGCTCATCGCTGCAGCCTGTGCGATCACACCGGCCGGACCGCCTCGCGATCATCCCTGCGCCTTTGTCGAGCCTTCGGCCATGGCGGCGGCACTCGGAATTGACAGCCTCGCACCACGCGAAGAGCTCGACCCGACCAGCGAGAACCTCTGCCGCTACCTGGACCCGGCGTCGGGCGACCAGATCGTCATGGTGTCGGTCGTGGCTGAGGAAACGACCGCCGAAGAAGCGAAGGCCCGAACGTCCCTCATCGTCGCCGATCACTCGCCCGATGTTCGGGCCATTCGCGGTCCGTCGGGCGCCGCGGTGGAGGCGACGACGATCGAACGGTGCCGTGACAGGTGCACGACCTCCGTGTTCGTGAGCCTCCCGCCGTATTACTTCGCGGTGCACCTGACCAAGGACTATGGCGACGCCGACGACGCTCGGCGTATCACCGAGCTCGTGCTCGACCCAGGCTTCCAGTGACCGGAGCGACGCCGTGCGGTCAGCGCTTCTCGCGAAGTGCCGTACGGCATCCCAGCCCAAATCACCCGATCCCGCGCCTGGGCGCTCGACTCAGGCCGCGGCCCTCAAGCGCCGGCCGGAGAGCTTCGCAGTCCGCTCCAGCCCCAACCCGCGCGGCGCGGCGCCGTCTTCTGTAACGGGAGCATCCGGACGGCTGTCGCCGGGCGTCCATGGGCCGCGTCGCAGTCCACGAACTCGCGTCGGAACTTCCCGTCGGCGCCAAGCCGGACGACGTAGCCGGCGTGGGACCACCCCGCGTCCGCGGAGCGCGCGACACTCGCGGTTCGCTGAAAGTCTCGGGTGCACATGATCCGACCACGGTGCGCGGCCGCACCGCGTCGCACACCGGCCATGCGACGTACGAACGCCTCGGCTTACGTCCTGCGCCGGGATCCACCGATGAGCATCGCTGAGCCGGGACGGCCATTACCGATACCCGGGCCGACCGGCGTCAGCGAGCCGATCGCCTGACGCCATGGTCCGTACAGCACCTGGTACGACCGATCGTCCAGGCTCGACTCGACGACCAAGGCCCCGGCCGCGTTCGCGATGGCCCGTCCGACGGCGAGCCACGGTCCGGAGGTGAATGGCAGCGCCGTCCGCCAGGCGGCGGCCGCGGCGTGACGGGCGTGCTCGTACTCGTCGAGGCGCTGCGACCGCGCGGCACGTGCCCGGGCGCGAGCGAGCGCCTGGCGCTCGGCGTCCGATCCCTGGATCAGGATGTGCGCGGCGTAGGCGCGGTACAGATCCGCTGCCTCGTCCAGCGTCAGCTCCGCGGCGTGCTGGACCAGTTGGTCCACGGGACCGCGGCCGACCATCGTCCCCACACTTCTATCAACGTTCCGGGATCGCGGATGTTGGGCCTGTGGCAGAGCCTACGTCGGGCGCCCGCGTGCACCAGTGCTGAAGGGCACTTGTCCCCAGCCCGCCGGCGGGCCGCAGCGCGGGAGCGCTCAGGCGGGCTGCGCGGTGGCGCGGACGGCAGGGGTCGCGGCGTTGGCCAGCCACTGGGCGGCGGCCGCGTGGCGGCGGCGCGCCTCGGCGATCGCATCGGCCAGGCTGCTGGATGGTGTCGCCAGGACGGTGAGCTGCACGGAGCGTCCGAGCAGTCGCCGCATCGTCGTGTTCATGGTCTCTCCTGGGGTTCCGAGAGGGCTGCAGGTGGCTGAGCGATGGCCTCATCGTGGCCGCCAGGAGAACCGTTGGCATCCGACGCCCGTCGGCATCGGTCCATGGAGGAGCGACGGAGGAGCCGCGGCCGGATGACGTAGACTGGCCGCGGCCGACCTGTTGCGAGGACGGCCGTTTGGCCGTCGGCGTTCTCACCGCCGGCGGCCTTCTGCGTGCTAGGCTTTCGCCCGCCACGGCGCTACCCCACTGGCAGCCACGGAGGAGCACTGCAACGCCCGATGACCGACGAGACCGTCGAATGCTTCAACTGCGGCGCCTCGAACCCGGAGTGGGCGCAGGTCTGTCGGTCGTGTGGCGTCGCGCTGAGGCACGGTGAGGCGCGGATCGTCCCGGCCGAGCGGATCCCGACCGACCGTGACTCGCTGATCTCGATCGCCGCCGTCATCGGCACCATCCTCGTCGCGCTGCTGGTCGGGCTGTTCATCGCCGGGCTGAACCCCACGGAGCCGACCGTCGGCCGCGCTACCCCGACGCCGTCCCCCACCCTCGCCCCGACGCTGGAGCCGACGCCCACGCCGATTCCCACCGATACGCCGGCGCCCACGCCGGCACCGACCCCGGCACTGCCCGGCACGGTCACGTTCGGGACGGCGCTCGCGCCCGACGGCACCGTGTCGGAACCGACCGACACCTTCACGCCGTCGGCCAACATGGCGTACTCGATCTCGATGCCCGAGACGTTCGGCGCCTCGCAGTTCGAGAACGAGGTCGTGCGTGCCGACGGCAGCGAGGTCGTGCTCCCGCGCGAGGCGATCTCGGTCGATCCCTCCGCCACGGTCTTCGGCTACACGATCGGCAACGCGGCCAGCCTGATTTCCGCATGGGGCCCCGGCGAGTACGTCTGGCAGGTGTACGTCAACGACGCCGTCGTCGCCCGCGGCACGTTCCGCTTCGCCGAGGGCTGAGCTAGCCGTCCCGGCGCGCCACGTCGTCCCAGGCGTCGGCGTACAGCCGCGCCCGGATGGGCAGGTGCCCGGGATACCCGCGTCGCGCGGCGAGCACCTCCGACGCCTCCAGGGTGACGAGCGCCAGGCGATCCGTCGTCTCCACCAGCAGCTGACCGTCCGGGTCGAACGCGAGGCTCGGCCCGCCGATGGGGACGTCGTGCTCCGGCTCCGGCCGGTTGACGCTCAGCACGTAGAGGCAGGCCGTCAGCGCGTTCGCGCGGAACACCGTCTTCCAGCGCTGGTACGTCCGCTCCTCGGTCGAGCGAGGGATCACCACGGCCATGGCGCCCTTCGCGCCGAGGATGTACGTGCCCTCCGGCCGGTTCGTGTCGGAGCAGATCTGGACGCCGATCGGGAGCCCGAACGCCTCGATCACGTCCGGCGCGGCGACACCGGGCTCGTAGTGACGCGTCTCCCAGAACCCCGGCTCCTCGGGGACGTGCAGCTTGTCGTAGGTCGCCACGAGGTTGCCCTGGCGGTCGAAGATCAAGGACCGATTCGTCCGCGTTCCGTCCTCCGCCCGATGGATGACGCCGCCGACCACGCCGATCTGCGCCTCGGCGGCCGCCTCGGACAATGCCTTCGCCCGTGGGCCGCCGGTCGCCTCGGCGTCATCGTCGTTGGCGTCCTCGAAGGCCGGGCTCCAGGGGTTCAGCGGCAGCTCCGGCAGGACGGCGAGATCGGCTCCCCGTTCGGCCGCTTCAGCCAGGCGCTGCCTGAGCCG
>DASTYP010000257.1:0-3906 GCA_035764845.1 Candidatus Limnocylindria bacterium | reverse complement strand
AGCGGAGCGTTCGGGATGCCGGGGCGAGCGTCGGGCGGAGGCATCACACTGCGGTCGTGACGCAGACGTCGAAAGTCGCCTCCATGCGCGACGCGATCGCCGAGCTGGTGCGCGACGGCGACACGGTGGCGATCGAGGGCTTCACCCACCTCATCGGCTTCGCGGCCGGCCACGAGATCATCCGGCAGGGCCGCCGCGATCTGACGCTCGCCCGCCTGACGCCGGACCTGGTCTACGACCAGATGGTGGCCGCCGGCGTCGCCTCGAAGCTGGTCTTCAGCTGGCTGGGCAACCCCGGAGTCGGGAGCCTGCACGCCATCCGGCGTCGCGTCGAGGCCGATGCGCCAGCCGACGGGCGGCTGGCGCTGGAGGAGTACTCGCACTTCGGCATGGTCGCGCGCTACACGGCCGGCGCGTCCAACCTTCCCTTCTTCCCGCTGCGCTCGTACATCGACTCCGACCTGCCGCGCGCCAACCCGATGATCCGGCCGATCGCCTCCCCGTACGGCGACGAGACCCTTTACGCCGTACCGCCGCTCAAGCCGGACGTGACCATCGTCCACGCGCAGCGCGCATCAGCCGCGGGCGACACGCAGGTCTGGGGGCTGGTCGGCTGCCAGAAGGAGGCGGCCTTTGCCGCCGAGCGGGTGATCGTGGTGGTCGAGGAGCTGGTCGACGACGCCGTCATCCGCGCCGATCCCAACCGCACCCTGATCCCGGGGCTGATCGTTGGCGCCGTGGTCGTCGAGCCGTGGGGCGCGCACCCATCGTACGCGCAGGGCCACTACGATCGCGACAACGCGTTCTACCTGGCGTGGGACGAGATCAGCCGCGACGAGGACCGGCTGCAGGGCTGGCTGAGCGAGTGGGTCCACGGCGTGGCGGGGCGCGGCGAGTACGTCGAGAAGCTGGGCACCGAACGCCTGGCGTCGCTGCGACCGGGGCCAGCGCCGTCGGGCGAGGTCGACTACGGGTCGTACCGATGAGCGCCACGCCCTTCACCAAGGCCGAGATGATGATCGTGGCCGCGGCGCGGCAGCTCGCCGGCAAGCGCGTCTGCTTCGTCGGCGTCGGGCTGCCGAACATCGCGGTCAACCTGGCGCGCCGGACGGTCGCGCCGGACCTCGAGCTGGTCTACGAGGCCGGCGTGTTCGGCGCTCGGCCCGCCCGGCTGCCGCTGTCGATCGGCGATCCGACGATCGTCACCGGCGCGACCGCATCGGTCAGCATGTTCGACCTCTTCGCGTTCTACCTGCAGGGCGGGCTCGTGGACGTGGGGTTCCTGGGCGGGGCGCAGATCGATCGGTTCGGGAACCTGAACACGACCGTCATCGGCGACTACGAGCGACCAGCGGTCCGCCTGCCGGGATCGGGTGGCGCGTGCGAGATCGTTATCAACGCCCGCGAGATCTTCGTGATCATGCGCCAGGGCCGGCGCAGCTTCGTCGAGACGCTGGACTTCCAGACCTCGCCGGGGAGTCCGAAGGCGCGTCCGGCCGATGCGCTGGCCGGCACGCGACGACCGGGCGCGGGGCCGACCGTCGTGGTCACCGACCTAGCGGTCTACGGCTTCACCGATGGCGAGATGACGGTCGCCACGCTGCATCCGGGCGTGACGCGCGACGACGTGCGGGCCGCCATGGCCTGGGAGCCACGCTGGGCAGCCGATGCCGGCGAGACCGAGCCGCCGTCCGATGAGGAGCTTCGCCTGATTCGCCAGGAGCTCGATCCGGACGGGGTCTACGCCGGCTAGCTGGCGTCGAGCAGCCAGCGACGTCGCTGCAGGTCGGCGTCCAGCACGCACCGCGCGTCGCCGTTCTCCCACGCCAGCCGAAGGCGCCCATCGCCGCCCTCGACGCTCAGGGCACCCTCGAAGGCGGGATGCGCCGCGCGCAGCTCGAGGAGCTCCAGCTGACGGCGCACGACCGGCCGCTGGAGGGCATCGGCGATCTCCTCGGCGGTGTAGTCGTGGCGGTTGATCGCCCGGCCCTCGCCGGTGCGCGCGACGGCGGCGGGGTCGTTGTCGCCGGCCAGCAGCCCGACGTAGTAGACCTGCGGGATGCCCGGCGCGAACAACTGGATCGCACGGCTGAGCAGGAACGCGTCGTCGTCCCCTCCAGCGGCCCCGTACCAGGTGCAGTTCGCCTGGTGTGCGTCGAACGCCGGGTCGGGCAGGCCATCGGCGGTGTAGACGCGGCTCAGGTTCCCGCCCGCCTGCACCGCCGCCGACGCCAGGAGGCGCACTCCGTCCAGCGGGAGGGCGCCGGCCAGGTCGGGCTGCAGTGGGATGCCATCGTGGCTGTCGAGGGTCGTCACGATGCGGCGCGGCGCCGTCCGAAGGTGCCGCACCAGGTGATCGGCGCTGCCCGTCAGGACGGCGTGCAGCACCAGGCCGGGCAGCGCGAAGTCGTACGCCCAGCTGTCCTCGGCCAGGCGCCGCTGCATCGGGACGTCGCCGTGGACCTCGGTCAGCAGCTCGAGGCCGTGCTCGTGCGCCACGCCGGCGATCCAGCGCAGGACGTCGCCGATCTCCGGCTCCACCATGAAGCAGCTGGTGCCGGCCCGCTTCACGACGTAGCCCACCGCGTCGAGGCGTACCAGGCGCACCGACTGCTCGGCGAAGAAGGCGAGCAGATCGGCGATCATGCGGCGGGCGAGCGGTGAGCGGACGTCGATGTCCACCTGCTCCGAGGGCTCGTCAGGCCCGAAGGTCGTCCACACCCGCTCGAGCTCTCCCGTGTCGGCGATGCGGTAGTCCGAGTACGGCCGCGGCCGCCGCTTGAAGACGCGGGCCACGTCCTGCGGGGGCGGCTCGCCAGCGGGCCACACCTTGTCGAGGGTGAGGAACAGGTCCGCGTACGGCGAACGGCGCCCGTGTCGCTCGAAGTCCACGAACGGCGCGGAGCGCCGCGAGACGTGGTTGACGATCAGGTCGAGCGCCAGGTCGAACCGATGACCGATGCGCCGCAGGTCATCCCAGCCACCGAAGGCGGGGTCGATGGACCGGACGTCGATGGGCGCGAAGCCGCGGTCGCCCGAGGAGGGGAACGGCGGCAGCACGTGCACGCCGCCGAACGACGCGCGGAGCGGTCCTTCGAGCAGCTCGGCCACCCCGGCGAGCGTGCCGCCCAGCGAGTCTGGGTAGGTGATGAGCTGCGGCGCGTTCCGGATGGCGCGGCGGTCGGCAGGCATGGTCGGTGAGTATGGCGCGGTCGTGAGACCACAGGGTGGGTGGCGTGCCGGGTGGATGGGCTGCCGCCCCGGACCTGCGCCCCCATCGGCGCGGAGGAGGAGGCGCCCGCGCCGACGAGGGAGGTCCGGCTGTGCGCGTCGCTTGAGCAGCCGGCGTGCCAGACGGGCGATGAGGTTGGCCCGTCCGCCGTCCACGTGGCACGACGAGTGCTGATCCAGGGGCATCGCCGACCTCCTGCTCCGACGCCGCGCCACCGAGACCGAGCTGCTCGACGCACCCGGGCTCGACGCGCGCGAGCTGTTCCGGAACCTTCGGGAGATGGCGACCCTCAACCGGCTGCCCGGTGGCGTCGGCGCGAGCGTGAGTGCCGTCACGTCCCTCCTCGACGGCCGCCCGTCCACGGTGCTGGATATCGGCTGTGGCTTCGGCGATTTCGCCCGCCGGCTGCGGCGCGTGCACCACGCCTCGATCGTTGCGGCCGATGCGAGTCCCGAGGTGCTGGCCATCGCGCGCGATCGGCTCGTCGGCATCGAGGGCGTCGAGGTCCGCCACGCCGACGTGCGGGCGCTGCCGCTCGAGGACGGCGCGCTGGACGTCGCGCACGCCTCCCTGCTGCTCCACCACCTGGACGCCGCCGACGCGGTGACCGCCCTCCGTGAGATGCGTCGCGTGGCCAGGGGTGGTGTGGTGGTGAACGACCTGCGCCGCGGACC
>DASTYP010000256.1:0-3448 GCA_035764845.1 Candidatus Limnocylindria bacterium | reverse complement strand
GGGGACGACCTCGAGCCGTGCCCTCCTCTTCAACAAGGACGGCACGATCCACGATGTCGCGAACCAGGAGTTCCCGCAGATCTACCCGTCGCCCGGACACGTCGAGCACGACCCCGAGGCGATCTGGGACTCGCAGGTCGCCGTCGCCAAGCAGGTGATTCAGAGCGCGGGCGCCTCGCCGGAGGACATCGCCGCCATCGGCATCACCAACCAGCGCGAGACGACCGTCGTCTGGGACAAGAACACCGGCAAGCCGGTGCAGAACGCCATCGTCTGGCAGAGCCGCATCACGGCGGGCTACTGCGACGAGCTGAAGGCCGCCGGGCACGAGCAGCTGTTCCGCGACAAGACGGGCCTGCCGATCGACGCCTACTTCAGCGGCACCAAGATCCGCCACATCCTGAAGAACAACCCGGGCGCGCAGGAGAAGGCCGAGCGCGGCGAGCTCCTGTTCGGCACGGTCGACAGCTTCCTGATCTGGCGCCTCACCGAGGGCCGCGTCCACGTCGTGGACTACTCGAACGCCAGCCGGACGCTGCTGTTCAACATCCACACGCTCGACTGGGACGACGAGCTGCTCGGGATCATGGGCGTTCCGCGCGCCATGATGCCGACGCCGAAGCCCTCGAGCGAGGTGTACGGCGAGACGACGCTCTTCGGCGGCTCGATCAAGATCGCCGGCGACGCCGGCGACCAGCAGGCGGCCACCTTCGGCCAGGCCTGCTTCGAGCCCGGCATGGCCAAGCAGACCTACGGCACCGGCGCCTTCATGCTCATCAACACCGGCGAGGAGGCGGTTCCGTCGAAGAACGGGCTGCTCACCACGATCGCGTGGGGCTATGGCGGCAAGGTGATCTACGCCCTCGAGGGCTCCGTCTTCATCGCCGGCGCGGCGGTGCAGTGGATCCGCGACGGCCTGCGCGTGATCACCAACTCGGCCGATGTCGAGAAGCTGGCCGGCAAGGTCGCCGACACCGAGGGCGTGTACATGGTGCCCGCCTTCGTGGGCCTCGGCGCTCCGTACTGGGATCAGTACGCGCGCGGTGCCATCGTCGGCATCACCCGCGGCACGACCATCGAGCACATCGCCAAGGCGACGGTGGACTCGATGGCGTACCAGACCCGCGAGGTGCTGGAGGCGATGGAGGCTGACTCCGGCGTCCAGCTGTCCGAGCTGAAGGTGGACGGCGGCGCCGTCGTCAACAACGACCTGATGCAGTTCCAGGCCGACATCCTGGGCGTTCCGGTGGAGCGACCGAAGGTGTCGGAGACGACGGCGCTGGGCGCCGCCTACCTGGCCGGCCTGGCGGTCGGCTTCTGGGCGGACACCAACGACGTCACCAACAACTGGGCCCTCGACCGACGGTTCGAGCCCCAGATGGACGAGGAGAAGCGCGAGAAGCTGTTCCGCGGCTGGAAGAAGGCCGTGCAGCGCGCGCTGGACTGGGAAGAGCACTAGTCTGTGCCTGACCACGGACCGATCGCCCGGAGCCGTCCGGCTCCGGGCCTCGATCCGTCCTCTCGGAGACCCAGCGCATGACCGATGAGACGCCCGCCACGGTCGGTATCGTGGTCGTGTCGCACTCATCGGAGCTGGCCGAGGCGACCGTTCAGCTGGTCGCCCGGCTCGCCAACCTCCAGCCCGACCAGCCGCCGCTCCTGGCGGCTGGCGGCATGGAGGACGGCAGCATCGGGACCGACGCCGTCCGCATCGCCGATGCGCTTTCCGCCGCCGATCGCGGCGCGGGCGTCGTGGTGCTGGCCGACCTCGGCAGCGCGGTCCTCTCCACCACGACGGCCATCGACGACATCCTGGAGCCGCAGCTCGCGTCGCGCGTGCGCGTCTCGAGCGGGCCGCTGGTCGAGGGGACGTTCATCGGGGCGGTCCAGGCCTCGCTGGGCGACTCGCTCGAGGACGTGCTGGCCGCCGCGAACGACGCCGGCTCGATGGACAAGCTGGGGGACGCCGGCTCGTGAACCTGCTGCTGGCCGCCGCCCTCGGCTACCTGCTGGGCGCCATCCCCTTCGGATTGCTGATCGGCCGCGCGACGCGCGGCATCGACATCCGCCAGTACGGGTCGCACCGGACCGGCGCCACCAATGCGCTGCGCACGCTCGGGACGCGGGCGGCGGCGCTCGTCTTCGTCCTGGACGTGGCCAAGGGCGTGGCCGCCGTGCTGCTGGCCAACGCACTGTTCGGCGGTGGTGCGCTTGGTGAGTGGGCAGGCGCCGTCGCCGGCTTCGCCGCCATCGTCGGCCACAACTGGTCCGTCTTCATCGGCTTCACCGGCGGCCGCGGCGTGGCGACCTCGTCGGGCGGCCTGGGCGCCATGTCGATCTGGACCATCCTCATCCTGGCGCCGATCGTCGTGGGCATCATCTGGCGCACGCGCTTCGTCTCGCTCGGCTCGATCAGTGGCGGCCTGCTGGCGCCGGTGATCACCGCCGTGCTGTGGGCGTTCGGCGCGGCCACGGTCCCGGCCATCGTCTACGCGCTGGCATCGGGGCTGCTCGTGACCGCGGCGCATGCCGACAACATCGGGCGCCTGCGTGCCGGCACGGAGCGCAAGCTGGGCCAGAAGGAGGCCGTGGAGCCGCGTGGCTGACGCAGCACCGCGCCCCGCGCGCATCGGCTCGACCGCGAACCTGCTCGGGATCGCGCGGATCCTGGCCACGCCGGTGGTCATCGTCCTGCTGCTGATCGGGACGCCGGGGACCGGGATCGTCGCGTTCGTGGTGTTCTGCCTGGCGGCGATCACGGACTTCCTCGACGGCTGGATTGCGCGCCGCCGCGGCGAGGTGTCGGCGCTGGGCGTCTTCATGGACCTGACCGCGGACAAGGTCCTCGTCGCCGGCGTGCTGGTGGTCCTGGTCGAGGTCGGGCTGTTGCCCACCTGGATCGTCGCGACCATCCTGATCCGCGAGCTGGTCATCGCCGGCGTGCGGCAGATGGCCGCCGCCGAGAACGTGGTGATCGCGGCGCGCGCCCTGGGCAAGAGCAAGACGATGACGACGCTGATCGGCATGGCCGTGCTGCTGCTGGCCTTCGACGCCATGACCGGCGGCCTCGTGCCGTCGGGCGCCGCCGATGCGCTCGAGCTCACCGGCTTCTGGATCATGGTCGTGGCGACCGTCCTCACGCTGGTGTCCGGCTGGGACTACCTGCGTGGCGCATTGCCGATGCTCCTCGGACACCGGCCGTGACCGCCCCCGCCCTCGAGGTCGACGTGGTCGTCGTCGGCGGCGGCGCGACCGGCGCTGGCGTGCTGCGCGACCTGGCGATGCGCGGGTTGACCGCGCTGCTGGTGGAGCGCGGCGACTTCGCCTCGGGCACCAGCGGCCGATACCACGGCCTGCTGCACTCGGGTGCCCGCTACATCCAGAGCGACCCCGTGTCGGCGCGGCACTGCGCCGAGGAGAACGCGGTGCTGCGCCGGATCGCACCCGC
>DASTYP010000255.1:0-9550 GCA_035764845.1 Candidatus Limnocylindria bacterium | reverse complement strand
GGAGATCCAGTACCTGGCCTACATCCACAACGCGCTCGACCAGCTGCGGGGCGAGGCCGCTTCGCTGCAGTTCTTCTCATCCGGCCAGTTCCGCAACCCGATGGTCGTGCGGGTCGCCGGCCTGGCGTACCAGAAGGGCTTTGGCGGGCACTTCCACAACGACAACAGCATCGGTGCGCTGCGCGACATCCCCGGCCTGGTGCTCGCCGTCCCCTCGCGTGGCGACGACGCGGCGCGGATACTGCGCGGCGCGATCGCGATGGCGGCCGAGGACGGACGGATCGTCGTGTTCCTCGAGCCGATCGCCCTCTACCACGAGAAGGACCTGTACGCCGATGGTGACGCGGGCTGGCTGGTCGACTATCCGGCGCCGCCATCGGTGCTCCTGCCCGGCGAGGTCGGCCTGCATGGTGCGACCGATACCGATGCGGACCTCCTGATCGTGACGTACGCCAACGGCGTGCGGCTGAGCCTCCAGGCGGCGCGCCGTCTCGAGGAGAACCACGACCTGCGGGTCCGCGTGCTGGACCTGCGATGGCTCAACCCGCTCCCGTTCGAGTCGATCCGCAGCCATGCCGCGGACATCGGCAACGTGCTGGTCGTCGACGAGGCACGGGCGACCGGTGGTGGGGTCGCCGACGCGGTCATCGCCGACCTGGCGGAGCGCCGCGTCGGGCGCCGGCTGGCGTCGGTGCGTGCCGTCGACTCGTTCGTCCCGCTGGGGCCTGCCACGTCGGCGGTGCTGGTCGGGGTCGACCAGATCGTGGCGTCCGGGGTCGCCGCCGTCGGCCGCCGGCGGTCCGCGCAGGCGGCTCGCGCATGACGCGCGCGGCTGTCGCGTTCCCGGGTCGGGGCGCCTACACCCCCAGCTCGCTCGGCTCGCTGGCACCGGACCATCCGTGGGTCACCCGCGCCGATGACCTTCGGCGCGAGGCCGGCCTTCCGACCGTCACCGAGCTCGACGGCGCCCGAAGCTTCGATCCGTCCGTCCACCTGCGGCCGACGAACGCGTGGCCGCTGACGTTCCTGGCCGGGCTGCTGGACGCCGAGCGCATCGCGGACGACCACGAGGTGGTGGTCGTGGTTGCCAGCTCCAGCGGCTGGTACACCGCGCTCGCGGCGGCCGGCGCGCTGCCGTTCGACGACGCATTCCGGCTGGTCGCGGCCATGGCGGAAGCCGCGGAAGCGCCACTGCCGGATGGCGAGCGTCCCGCGGACCTGATCTATCCCCTCGCCGATGCGACCTGGATGCCAGACCCGGAGCTGCGCGCGGCCGTGGACGGCGCGGTGGCCTCCTCCGACGGCCGTCTCGAGCTCGCGCTGGACCTGGGTGCCTTCGCGATCCTCTCCGGCACGACGGCCGCCATCGAGGACGCCGCAACCGATCTCCCGGAGCGCGAGGTGGCGGGCCGGACCTATCCGCTGCGCCTGGGCGGCGGCGACGCGTGGCACACCTCGCTGCGGACGGCGGCGGTGGCGCAGGCGATCGCCGACCTCACCGGGCTCACGTGGCAGGCGCCGAACGTCGCGCTCGTGGACGGACACGGCCGGCGGCACACGCCGTTCTCGAGCGTCCCTGCCGTCCTCGCCGAGCACACCCTGCGCGAGCAGCCGGTCACGACCTACGACTTCGCGGCGTCGTTCCGCGTCGCGCTGCGCGAGTACGCGCCGGACGTCATCCTCCTGCCCGGACCGGGAAGCTCCCTCGGGGCCGCGTGCGCGCAGCTCGTGGTCCGCGAGGGCTACCGCGGCCTGCGGAGTCGTGCCGACCTGGAAGCCGCGCAGCGCAGCCCGAACCCGATCCTGCTGTCGATGCGCCGATGATCGAGGCATCGGTCTCCCTCGGTCGACCGCTCGACCTCGTCACCACCCTCGCTCCGCTCCGCCATGGCGCCGGTGACCGTACCGTGCTCCTGGCGGCCGCCGAGGCCTGGCTTGCCTGGCGCGAGCCGAACGGCCCGGCAGCGATCCGGCTGCGGGTGACGACGCAGCGATCGCTGCATGCCACCGCCTGGGGCGACGGAGCCGATGCCGCGCTGGCCCGCGTCCCGGCGCTCATCGGGGAGGCCGACGACCCCGACGCGCTGGTCGCGTGCCACCCGATCGTCCGCGAGCTGCAGCGCCGCCACTCCGGGCTGCGCCTCCCCCGCTCCGGACGGGTGTTCGACGCGCTGGTGCCAAGCATCCTGGAGCAGAAGGTGACCGGCACCGAGGCGTTCCGCGCCTACGCGGCGCTCCAGCGTCGGTACGCCGAACGCGCCCCGGGACCGATGCGCCAGCTTCGCCTGCCCGTCACGCCGGAGGTCCTCGCGGCACTCCCCTACCACGCCTTCCACCCGCTCGGCGTCGAGCGGCGTCGTGCCGACGTCATCCGCCGCGCCGCACGGCGCGCCGGCTGGCTGGATGCGTCCGTGGACGCCACGCAGGCCGCCCGACGCCTCCGGTCGCTTCCCGGCGTCGGGCCGTGGACGACGGCCGAGGTCGTCCGTTCCGCGTTCGGCGATCCCGACGCGGTGAGCATCGGCGACTTCCACATTCCGCACAGCGTGGCCTGGGCCCTGGCCGGCGAGCCGCGCGGGACGGACGCCCGCATGCTCGAGCTGTTGGAGCCGTACCGGGGCCAGCGCGGCCGCGTGCAGCGCCTGCTCGAGGTCGGACGCATCACCGCGCCCCGCTACGGCCCGCGGCTCGCCCCGCGGTCGATCGCGGCCATCTGACGCCGGTGCGGGTCGCGCTGGCCACGGTCGGCACCATGGGGGACGTCCTGCCGTTCGTGCTGCTGGCCCGTGAGCTGGCCACCCGCGGGCACGAGGTCACGGCCATCACCTGGCCCGTGCACGCCACCGCCTTCGACCTGCCGGGCGTACGGGTCGAGCCCGCCGGCCCCCACGCCGATCCGGAACGCATCGCCGCCGTCGCTGCCGAGGCGGCGAGCCGCGGACCGATGGACCAGGTCGCGGTGCTGCGGGACTTCCACCTCGCGGATGGCGAGGCCCACGAGCGCCGGCTCCGCGAGCTGCTGCCGGGCCACGACCTGGTCGTCCTGCACGGCATCCATGCGCTGGCCCACGCGGCCGCGCTCGACGAGAACCTGCCGTGGGTCACCGCGGTCTTCGACCCGGTGCTGCTGCCGACCGCAACGGGCCCGCCACCAGGGATGCCGAACCTCGGGCCGCTGAACCGGGCCCTGTGGTGGATGCTCGACCGCGCACTGGCGAGAACGTCGCGACCACTGGACGGTGTCCTGGAGCGGTCCGGCAACGCGCAGCGCGGGCTGCCGCTGTTCCGCGCCCGATCGCCTCGCCTGCACCTGATCGGCTGCTCACCGGGGATCATGCGGATCCCCACCGACCTGCCGCCGAACACGCGCATCACCGGCGCGTGGCTCGACCACGACGCGCCGTCACCGCTGCCGGATGGCGTCGAGGCGTTCCTTGCCGACGGCGCGCCGCCCATCGTCATGACCTTCGGCTCGATGCACGGCATCGACGCCACGGTCCTCGACGCCGCCATCGAGGGCATCCTGGAGTCCGGCCGCCGCGTCATCCTCCAGGGCCGGACCGAGGTCACGTCGCCCGGACTGCTGAGCATCGGCGCGGTCGACCACCGCTCCCTCTTCCCGCGCGCCGCACTCGTGGTCCACCACGGCGGGGCCGGGACGACGAACGCGGCGTGTGCCGCCGGCGTGCCCTCACTGGTCGTGCCGCATGTCGGCGACCAGCGCTACTGGGCCGATCGGCTGCATCGGCTGGGGGTGGCTCCGGCGCCGCAGCCGGTGTCGAAGCTGACGGCGGATGGGCTCGTCTCGGCCGCCCTGGCGGCCGCCTCGGACCATGACATGCACGGACGTGCGCGCGCGCTCGGACAGCGGGTCCGTGCGGAGGATGGCGTGACCACGGCCGCCGACGCCATCGAGGGCGTCGCGCCCGCCGGCTGACGCTGGCGTCCCCGGCAGGATTCGAACCTGCGACCGGCGGTTTAGAAGACCGCTGCTCTGTCCACTGAGCTACGGGGACGGCAGCCCAAGCATACCGTCCGTTCTGCAGCCACCGACGTCGCGGATCACGGCCACCCGGCGTGCGGCACATCGACACGGACGCTGAGCACCTGGCCCGTTCCCGCCGCGATCAGCTCGTCCATGCGATCCGGCCCGAACCACTTCGCCGCCACCATGAACAGCGTCCGCCCGTCGTCGCCGCCGAGCATGCACGCGTAGCAGGGCCGATCCAGCTCGATCTCGTCGAGCACCTCGCCGCCCTCGGCGACCCGCCGCACCACGCCCCGATCTCCCGGCTGGACGTCGCTGGTCCACACCGCGCCCTCGGCATCGAGGCAGATGCCGTCGCCGGTCACGTCCGCCCACACGCGGCGGTTCGACAGGCTGCCATCGGCCGCGATGTCGAACGCCGTCAGCCGCCTGGCGAACGACTCCGCCACGATCAGCGTCGCGTTGTCGGGCGTGACGACCATGCCGTTCGGGAAGGCCAGGCCATCGGTGACCTCGCGGACCGCACCGTCGTGAGCGATCAGGGCGATCTTCCCGGGCGCCTCGCCGCGGGCCATGACGCCGCCGAAGTCCGCGAAGTCGAAGTTGATGGAGTTGACGTAGACGTTGCCGCGGCCGTCCACGGTCAGCTCGCTGCACCCGTACGGGAGGACGGAGCTGAGATCGGCGTGCCGCACCCGGGACCCATCGGCCTCCTGGCGCACCAGCTGCGGCCCGGTGACCAGCATCCGACCAGCCGGAAGCCAGCCGACCGCCCAGCCGGCTCCCCCGCCGCCAGGTCCGATGACCTCGCGACGGCCGTCGAGATCGACGGCCACGATCTCGTCGGTGCCCCAGTCGGAGAACCACAGCCGTCCGTCGTGCCATCGCGGCGACTCGCCCATGCCGAATCCGTCGAGCAGAACCTGCGGCTGATCCGTCATCGTGTTCCTCTCATCGCTGCCTTCACCGATTCGACCGCGGCGGAGGCGAAAACTCACCGCAGACGGTGTCGCAGCAGGCCCCCGAACCCGCGCTCCCGGGCGCTTCGGGACCTTCGGCACTCGCCCAGCCACGTCCCCGATTCGACGATTCGCCGACGCCGAGGGGAGACACCGATGGATCGCGGGCGCATCCGACGGAGACTGTGGGCGCCGCTCGACCCGGCCTGGGACAGCGACACGATCGGTCGCTTCGTCTTCGGGCCGCCGACGCCGGCACACCTGCTCGCCGGACTGCTGATCGGCTTGCTGATCGCCATCCTGTTCGTCGTCGTGGGCTGACCCGCCGAGAACCGCCGAGGACGGCGTCGGACGCGCCTCAGGTCCGGCGCGCTAGACTCACGGGCGATGGCTGACGAACCGATCTTCACCAAGGTCCAGCTGCAGCGCACGCAGATGGACGTCGATCGCGAGCTGCTGCGCGACGAGGACCTCCTCAACGAGGAGCACCTCCGCCGCATGGACCAGGTCCTGCTGCGGCGCAACCTCGACCACGCCCGCATGTTCAGCCGCAAGCTGAGCCTCGAGCTCCAGCAGTACGTCCATCTCTACACGCCCGAGGCCAACGAGCTGCGACGCCGCATCACCAAGTACATGGTGATGGAGCGCATGATCGAGCGGGAGATGGCGCGCCGCCACACCTACTGATCCGCGCCGGACATGAAGACGCCCCGGTCCTCCGAGCTGGACCGGGGCGATGCCATGTGCGGGCGGACGCGGCTCAGGCGAGCACCGGCCGCGCCTCGAGTCGTGCGGTCGTGGCCCCGCGGTGGCCGTCCGTCTCCCGCTCCTCGGCCATCCCGGCCAGCACGGCACGGCTCCAATTGGCGAGCCGTGGCATCTCGAGCAGTGAGAAGGTGAGGCCGCGCTCCGCCAGTGCGCCGTGATCCCAGCCCCGGTACTCGCGACGCGCGGCAACGGCGCACATCTCGTCGTACAGCTCGGGCCAGGTCGCTCCACGGCGGCGGTGGCAGAAGCGGATGAAGCCGGCAACGTCGGCGGGCGGTGGCTCGCCGTGGGCTGCGGACTTCGCGGTGGCGTCGGGCACCGGCGACCGCTGGGTCATTCGATGGCTCCCTCCAGGAGTTTGGACACGTGAATTGGATGATGACGGTGGGTCATGCGCCGGCCGAAAGGATGCATGACCGGCCGGGATCGTAGGCCTGCGTTCGCGGCCACCGAAACCGGTTCATCCACCAAGTTGTCCACATTCTCTGCACACCACGCTCAGCTGCCCAGATTGGCTCCGTCGAACCGTCCGAGACGGAACAGACCGATGTCGTGGCCGGTCTCGTCATGCATCGACAGGTCGGCCAGGATCTCGCCGACGACGCTGCAGAACTTGTAGCCGTGGCCGCTGAACCCGGCCGCGATGGCGACCTGCGGGACATCAGGCAGCCGATCGATGATGAAGTGCTCGTCCGGCGAGTTGGTGAAGATGCAGGCCTTGAGCATGACCGTCGGTCCGGCGCCGTCGGGGAAGTAGCGCTCGGCGAAGGAGCGCAGCGCCGCCTCGTCATCGGGACGGGCGGCGCGGTCGGGCGCATCGGGGTCGATCGGCTCGCGGAAGTGGTGGTACCAGCCGATCTTGAAGCCCGGGACATCGTGCACCGGGAAGCCGTAGTAGCTGCCCTCGGGCACGTCCAGGATGAAGACCGGGAACCGATCCGGCGTGAACAGTTCCGGCCGCATCGGCTGAAGCCAGGCGAGCACCTGTCGCTCCGGGACGGCCAGAGTGGCCAGCCGCGGCACCAGGCGTGATGCCCAGGGTCCGGCCGCGATGACCAGCCGATCCGCCTCGTAGCGGCCCCGTTCGGTCTCGACCGATACGCCGCCGCCATCGGTCGCTCCCCAGCGCAGCACCGGCTCGCGGAAGCGGAGGTCGGCGCCGCGCCGGAGGGCGCCGTTGACGTGGGCCAGGATCGTCCGCTCGGCCAGGAGGAATCCGCCGTCGGGCTGCCACACCACCCGCATCGCCTCGTCGAAGCCGGCGTACGCCGGATAGCGCCGGCGCACCTCGGCCCCGTCGAGGACCTCGTGCGGGATGTCGTGGAGCTCGGCCGCCTCCAGCGCCCCGCGGAACATCGGTCCGTCGGCCGGGCCACCCTCGACGCTGCCGGTGGTGACCAGCAGGCGCTCGCTGGCTTCGGCCTCCAGGTCGTGCCAGAGGTCGTACGCACGACGCAGCAGCGGCACGTACGACGGGTGCTCGTGGTAAGCCAGCCGGATGATGCGGGTCAGGCCGTGCGAGGAGCCGCGGTCGTGGAGCAGGTCGTACTGCTCGAGGCCGAGCACACGCTGGCCGCGCCGGGCGAGGTGGAAGGCGGCAGCGGCCCCCATCCCGCCCAGGCCGATGACGATGGCGTCGAAGCGGTCCCTGCGCTCGGTCATCGGCGGAGTCTACGGTCCGACGTTCTCAGTCGGTCACCTCGAAGGGACTGCGCATCCCCATCTGGTAGTGCGCTTCGTCCTCGTCCTCCGAGTAGATGTTGCACACGAGCACGTAGCTGCCCGGATCCATGTCGACCGTCAGCTGCTCCGTGGCGCCGACCGCGACGTCCTCGACCTCGTCGATCACCTCCAGGCCCTCCCCCTCCTCGTCGACCGCACCGTGCTCGTCGGTGGGAAGGGAACCCGGATCGAGGTCCGTTCTGAAGATCACGAACTCGTGGACGTCCTCGGGCCCGTCGTTGGTGATGTTGAAGGTCACCTGGCCCGCGGGCGCGGACTCGGAGCCGACGACGACGGCCCATTCCTGGAGGGTGATGTCAACGCTCGTGGCGTCCCCGCCACCGCCGCCCGACGACGCGGCCGCCGAGGGCGAGCCGCCACCTCCGCCGCAGGCTGTCGCCGTGACGGCGAGCGCGGCTGCTGCAAGCAGGGCCAATCGTTTCCCACGCAGCATGAGTTCCCTCCCGGTATTGAGTTGGTAATTCTGGGAACAGTAGTCCTGTGAACGACCGGTACACAAGGCTCCGTCACGGACGAGCGCTGGGCCGAGCGGCCTCTCGCCTAGCATTGCGCCGCGTGAACGCCGAGAACGGGACCGCTGGGCCCATACACACCGGCACGCCGCTCGAGGTCCTGCGGGTCGCCCTCCGCCTCGGCCTCACCTCGTTCGGTGGACCGATCGCCCACCTGGGCTACTTCCGCCGCGAGTACGTGGAGCGGCGCCGCTGGATCGACGAGCACACGTTCGCCGATCTCGTCGCGCTGACCCAGTCCCTCCCAGGTCCGGCGAGTTCGCAGCTCGGCATCGCCATCGGGACGCGGCGAGCCGGCATGCTCGGCGGCCTCGCCGCGTGGCTTGGGTTCACGCTGCCGTCGGCAGTGGCCCTCGTCCTGTTCGGGTTGCTCGCCACCTCGCCCGACGTCGCCGATGCGGGCTGGATCCACGGCCTCAAGCTCGCGGCGGTGGCCGTCGTCGCGCAGGCCGTGTCCGCCATGTCGCGCAGCCTCACGCCCGACTGGCCGCGCCGAGCCCTGGCGGCCGCCGCGACCGCCGTTGCGCTCCTGTGGCCCTCGCCGCTCACCCAGGTCGCGATCATCGGGGGAGGCGCCGTCATCGGCCGGCTGATGCTGGCGCCGCCGTCCGCCCGACCGACTGGCCCGGAGCCAAGCCCGGTCCCACGACGCATCGGCCTGATGGCGCTCGTCGCGTTCTTCGTCCTCCTGGCCGGGCTGCCGGTGCTGCGGCTCGCCGTCGACGCACAGGGGCTCCACCTGTTCGAGGGCTTCTACCGCGCCGGCGCCCTCGTGTTCGGCGGCGGCCACGTCGTGCTGCCGCTGCTCCACTCGACGGTCGTCGACCCGGGGTGGGTCAGCAACGATGCCTTTCTGGCGGGCTACGGTGCCGCGCAGGCCGTTCCCGGGCCGCTGTTCACCTTCTCCGCGTACCTGGGCACGGTGTCGTCGGTGGCGCCGAATGGGATCGTCGGCGCCGGGATCGCGCTGGCCGCCATCTTCCTGCCGGCGTTCCTGCTGGTGTTCGGCACGCTGCCATTCTGGGACGCCCTGCGCACCTCGGACGGGTTCCGCCGGGCGCTCTCCGGGACCAACGCGGCGGTGGTCGGCATCCTGCTGGCCGCGCTCGTGACGCCAGTCTGGACGGGTGCCGTGACAGGACCGCTCGACGTGGTGATCGTCGCCGCCGGCCTCGCGATGCTGCTGACGGGACGGGTCTCCCCGATCATCGTGGTCGCACTGTCAGCCGTGCTCGCCCAGGTCATTGCCGCCTCTGGCTGAGCAGCCCGCGCAGCCCTCGTCGGCGGCCTCCGTCGGCACGCGCAGGTCCTTCTCGACCTGGCGAGCCCGAACGCCGACCGCCATCGATCAGGCGTCGAGGTAGAAGACTCCGTCGAGTGCACCCCACGCCGCCGCGCTGAAGACGGCGCACGCCGTGCGCGTCCTGGCGAACTCCTCGTCGGTGAGTCGGTCGATCCGCTCCGCGAGCATCGCCGGCTCGTCGGTCTCCACGGCGTGGACGCGGAAGTACGCCTGCGCGCCCTCGTCCACCGTTCCGGCGTAGTGCTCGCGCAACCCGTCGAGCTTGCTCTGGGCGGTG
>DASTYP010000254.1:0-13120 GCA_035764845.1 Candidatus Limnocylindria bacterium | reverse complement strand
CTTCCTCCAGTACCCGCGCTGGTTCTTCCCCACCTCCGAGTCACGCGAGGAGATCCGGCGCGCGAAGGTGCGGCTGGGCGACACGCCGTTCGCCGTCGAGCTGCGGCACGCGAGCTGGTTCAACGAGAAGAACCTCGAGCGGACGATCCGCTTCTTCGAGGACGAGCGGATCCCCTTCGTGATGGTCGACGCGCCACCCGGGACCAAGTCCTCGCTGCCACCGATGACGGTCGTCACGTCACCAAAGCTCGCTGTCGTCCGCTTCCACGGGCGGCGCACCGAAACATGGGAGAAGTCCGGCATCCCGGTCGTCGAGCGGTTCCGCTACCTGTACGGGCCTGAGGAGCTGGGCGAATGGGTGCCGCGCATCCGCGAGACGGCGAAGCAGGTGCCGGAAGTGCACGTCCTCATGAACAACTGCTATGCCAACTACGGGACCACGAACGCGCGCGAGATCGCCGACCTCCTGGCGTCCGAGGTCCCGCGCCTGGACCGCTGACCCGCTACCCTTGCGCGGTGGGGACCCGAGCGCGCGCTGCCAGCCTGTGCCCCCTCGTGCTGCTCACGGCGTGCACCTTCGCACCCCTGCCGACCCCGACGCCCACGCCCTCCCCCACTCCCACGCCGACGCCCTCGCCGTCACCGACGCCCACGCCGGTCCCGACGCCCACCCCGGAGCCGACACCGGATGTCGGCGCCATGCCGCGCATCCCGGGTGGCGAGGTCGCGACGACAACCATCGACGGACTGCGCGTGCGACAGCGTCCGGGGACGTCCACCGTCGTGCTGACCGGCCTCATGCCGCTCGGCTCGGAGGTCGGCGTCGTCATGGGACCGGTCCTGGTCGACGGCCAGGGCTGGTTCCTCGTCACGGACGTCGATCCCGCCGAGCCGGCCTTCAGCGAGGGCTGGATCGCCAGCGGTCTCGGCCCGGAGCCCTACCTCGCCGCGACGGGCCGTGCCGTCGAGGGCAGCCCGGTGCTCGCTTCGTACGCCGAGCTCGGTGACGCGGAGTACGGACCGATCGACCTGGGCGACGGTGCCCACGCCGTGCGCTGGATCGCCGTCGACCCCGAGGGCCGCCGATGCCAGTTCTCGGTCGCCATGACCGATACGGACTCCACCGACGTGCCCGCCATCCGCGCCACGGTCGGGAACGACGTCGTGCCCGGAACCCTGCAGCCGCAATCGTTCGCGGCCCTCGGCATCACGGGCCTCGCCTTCGTGACCATCACCAGCGACTGCGACTGGGCGCTGGCGGTGGTGCGCGTCCCCGACGAGACGCCGCAGCCCAGCGCGAGCGCCGCCCCGTGACCGGCGCTGGTCGATCGCGACCGACGAGGTGTCGCGTGCCCGTGCGAGCCTGAGATCACCGTGCAGCTCATCGACGGCACGCCCGTCTTCTCCGCTACCGACCTCGTCGGCTACCTGGCCTGCGAGCACCTCACCGCCCTGGAGCGCTCGGTGCTGGGCCATCCCGAGCTCAAGCCACATCGCGTGGACCGGGAGCTGGACCTCATCCGCCGTCACGGGGAGCTGCACGAAGCGCGCTACCTCGAGCAGCTCGAGGCCGACGGCCGCCGGGTCGTCCGGATCGAGAAGGACGCCGGCGAGGGCCGGGACCGGCTCGAGCGCCAGGCACGCGCGACGGTCGACGCCATGGCATCCGGTGCCGACGTCATCTACCAGGCGACCTTCTTCGACGGACGCTGGCTCGGCTACGCGGACTTCCTCCTGCGCGTTGAAGCTGATGACCGCGATCGCGCATCGGTCTGGGGCCCGTACCACTACGAGGTGGCGGACACCAAGCTGGCGCGACACGTCAAGGCCAGCGCCGTGCTGCAGATCTGCTCCTACGTCGAGCAGCTGAGCGCCATCCAGGGCGTGCAGCCGGAACGCCTCCGCGTCGTCCTCGGCGGCGGACGCGACCCGGTCGAGCTGCGGGTGGATGACTACATGGCCTACTACCGGGCCGCCAGGCGCCGCTTCGAGGCGGCATTCGAGCTGCCGCCCGGAACGACGTATCCCGAGCCGGTCGATCATTGCGACGTGTGCCGCTGGTGGCAGGTCTGCGCCGACCGGCGGCGTGAGGACGACCACCTCAGCCTGGTGGCGGGGATCAGTGCCGGCCAACGACGCGCGCTGACCGCCGGCGGGATCGACACCGTCGTGAAGCTGGCGAACGCGCCCATCCCGCTGCCCGAGCTGGACGGCGCGAGCGCCGCGGCCCTGGACCGCATCCAGCGCCAGGCCGCGATCCAGGTTCGCGGGCGCGCGGTCGCCCCGCAGCTGCTGTACGAGCTGATCACGCCCGTTGAGGCGGAGCGCGGCCTCGCCGTGCTGCCGGAGCCTGATCCGGGGGATCTCTTCCTGGATCTCGAGGGCGACCCGTACGCGTTCGGTGACAGCTTCGACTACCTCTTCGGCCTGCTCGATGTCGACGGCGCTTTCACGGCCATCTGGTCACGCGACCCGGACCGGCCGGAGGAGTTCAGCCTTGCCGGTGAGAAGGCCGCCTTCGAGCGGGTGATGGACCTCATCACCGAACGCCTCGAGCGCTACCCGAACATGCACGTCTACCACTACGCCGCCTACGAGCCGACCGCCCTCAAGCGGCTGATGGGCCGCCACGCGACCCGGGAGGAGGCGGTCGATCGGCTGCTGCGCGGCGGCGTGCTCGTGGACCTGTTCCGCGCCGTCCGCCAGGGCGTTCGCGCCTCCGTCGAGAGCTACTCGATCAAGCGGCTGGAGCCGCTGTACGGCTTCGAGCGCGCCATCCCGCTCAAGGACGCGACCTCGAGCATCGTGGCGTTCGAGGAGTGGCTCCAGCTGGCCGATACCGAGCGGCCGTCGTCGGCCATCCTGGACGAGATCGCCGCCTACAACCGCGACGACGTGGTCTCGACGCTGCGCCTGCGTGACTGGCTGGAGGCGCGCCGCCGGGAGCTCGAGACGATGACCGGCGCGCCCGTGCCGCGACCCGTGCCGCAGTCTCCCGAGCCGGCCGAGAAGCTGTCCGAGGTCGCGGCGCGCGTCGAGGAAGTCGGCGCACGCCTGACCGATGGCGTGCCGGCGGACGAGGCCGAACGCTCAGCGGAGCAGCAGGCCCGGTGGCTGCTGGCGCAGCTGCTCTCCTGGCACCGCCGGGAGATGAAGGCGACCTATTGGGAGTTCTTCCACCGCATCGGTATGACGTCGGACGAGCTCGTCACCGACGACGTCGCGCTGGGGCGGCTGCGGCTGATCGGTCCCGACGGCGAGCCGTATCGGCCCACGCCGAAGTCGAAGTGGCGGCAGGACTGGCGGTACGCCATGCCACCGCAGGAGCACGACATCGGCGACCGGTCCGAGCTGTACGACCCGGCGCTCCAGCAGGTATTCCCCGACGAGATGAAACGCTGGCGCATCAAGGGCAAGCTCAAGGAGATCGACGACCGCCGCGAGTCGATCGTCCTGACCTGGAACGTCGACGTGGAGCCGCAGCATCCGACGGCGATCGTGCCGCTCAACGTCATCGGCGACAACGACCATCGCGCCGCGTTGCTGCGCCTGGGCGAGTGGGTCGCCGACCACGGCGTCGACGCCGACGGTCCGGCGAGGGCAGCCCGGGACCTGCTGCTGCGCCGGCCACCCCGCTGCGGCCAGGCGGCGGGAG
This sequence comes from Candidatus Limnocylindria bacterium, assembly GCA_035764845.1. Classification (GTDB taxonomy): domain Bacteria; phylum Chloroflexota; class Limnocylindria; order QHBO01; family QHBO01; genus JACDBZ01. Next base: position 9,465 of record DASTYP010000254.1, on the reverse strand, counting down.
CGGGGCTGAAGCTGCCCGGCGAGAGTGACCTCGAGGCGGCGTGCCGACTGGCGCTCGCCCTCGACCACTCCACCCTGGCCATCCAGGGACCGCCAGGCTCGGGGAAGACGTTCACCGGGGCGCGGATGATCGTTGCGCTGCTGCGGGCCGGAAAGCGCGTCGGCATCAGCGCCACGAGCCACAAGGTGATCACGCACTTCCTGGAGGAGGTGCTGTGCGCCGCCGACGCCGTGGGCGGTGTCGACGTTCGCGCAGCCCAGAAGGTGAGCGATGGAGTCACCGGGCTGGACGACCCACGCGTCCGCGTCGAAGGCGAAGCCGGCCCCATCCGGCAGGGTCTCGCGGATGGGGAGCTGAACCTGGTGGCGGGGACGTCGTGGCTGTGGGTCCCGGAGACGAGCGACGGGCTGCTCGACGTGCTGTTCGTCGACGAGGCAGGGCAGATCTCCCTCGCGAACGTGGTGGCGATGGGCGGGGCGGCCGACTCGCTGGTGCTGCTGGGCGATCCGCAACAGCTCGACCAGCCGCTGCAGGGCTCCCATCCTCCCGGTGCGGACCGTTCCGCGCTCGCCCACCTCCTCGGCGAGCAGCAGACCATGCCGCCCCACCTCGGCCTCTTCCTCGAGGACACCTGGCGCATGCACCCCGACATCACGGCCTTCACCTCGAGCGCCTTCTACGAGCGGCGCCTCGAGTCGCGGCCACAGCTCGCCACCCAGTGGCTGCGGGCGCCGGCCCCCGTGGGCGGTACGGGCGTGCGCCTGATCACAGCCGAGCACGCGGGTGCCGACAACGCGTCACCCGAGGAGGCGCAGCAGGTGGCCGACCTCGTCCGCGCCCTCGTCCAGAGCGGTTCGGCGTGGACCGATGCGGACGGCGAGCAGCATCCGCTCCGGTGGAACGACGTCCTCATCGTCGCCCCGTACAACGCCCAGGTCGGCGAGATCCAGCGGCTCCTCCCCGACGCCAGGGTCGGAACCGTCGACAAGTTCCAGGGCCAGCAGGCGCCGATCAGCATCTACTCGATGACGACCTCCTCGCCGGAGCTCGCCCCGCGGGGCATGGACTTCCTGTACTCGCGCAACCGTCTGAACGTGGCGACGTCTCGGGCACGCTGCGTCGCGGTGGTCGTCGCGTCCCCGGAGCTGCTGCGCGTCCGAGCTCGAACTCCCGAGCAGATGCGGCTCGCCAACGCGTTGTGCCAGTTCGTCGAGCTTGCCGAAGGCCTGGTGGACTAGCAGCCGCCCCACAGTCCGCGGCCGTCCCGGCGCGCGGCCCGTTCGGCCCGGTCGAGCTCGCCGTCTCGAGCGGTGTCCGGCGGATAGGCCCGCGCCTCGACCGCGCCGATGGCCACGAGCTCCTCGGCCGCGAGCCGCCACCCTCCATCCTCCGAGACCCAGACGTGGCGCAGCAGCCGGCCGAAGCGGTCGCGGTCGGACACGTCGCGCTCCAGCAGCACCTCGGCGTCGTCGACCAGCCGCTCGTTCGCCTGGCGCGCCTCCTGGCCCCAGCATTCGGCAGCGATCCCGGCTTCCGCGTTGGCGAGCTCGGGCGCATCCACGCCGATATAGCGGACGCGCTCCCGCCGGCCGTCGAGGTCGACCACGACCGTGTCGCCATCGATGACACGCTCGATCCGTGCGGGCTCGCCGGCGGGTGGCGACGCCAGCATCGGTCCTGTGCCGCCGTCGGCGGGCACCGCGTTGGTTCCGCTGCCGAGCGCGATCCACACGCCCACCGCGGCCGCGGCCACCACGATCAGCACGAGCGCGATGCCCAGAACGCGCTCGGGCCGCATGCCGCGTCTCAGGATCGTCTCAGGCGTGCCGTCGCGCGGCGTAGGCGGCGACGAACCGCTCCTGGCTGCGCGTCTCGACCGCCTCCGGATGCCGGACGTCGCGCACCCGCTCGATCGCGTCGCGCGGCGGGACCCCGGCCCGGACCAGCGCGCATGCCGCGACCGTCCCGGTCCGCCCGACCCCGCCCATGCAGGCCACCGCCGCGTCGCCGTCGACTCGAGCCTCGTCCAGCGCCGCGAGGATCGCGTCCATCTCCTCGATCGAGGTCGGCGGCTCCCCGTCCGGCATGGGGAAGCGCCGCACGTCGAGGCCCGCGGCCGCCGCGGCCTGGACGATGTCCGGGTCGCCCCAGCGCTCCAGCTCGGTGTCCTCGACGAGGAGCACGAGCCGCGTGACGCCATCCTCGAGCAACGTCCGGACGTCGGACGCGAGCTCGCGGCGGTACACGAGCCCCGGGTACCGGAGCGAGGCGCCGCGCTTGCCGGGGAGGAACGTCAGGCCCAGCCGACCCGGTCGGCCGTCACCGAGCTCCGCCGCCTCGATCCAGTCGACGCGCAGTGGCGGATCCAGCGGCTCGGCCACCGAGGTCAGTTGAGGTGACCGTTCGAGCGCGCGCAGAAGTGGCCCTGGGGGTCCAGGGGCTGCCCGCAGAACGGACAAAGGGGCCGCCCGGCGGACACCAAGGCCTCAGCGCGGCGCACGAACGCGCGCGCCGTTCCGGGATCGATGCGCACGCGCAGCAGGTCCGGTCCGTCCTCGGCATCGTCGGGCAGCTCGGCGTACTCGCCGTCCTCGGTCGGGGTCTGGGCCTCGATCACCACCGACTCGCTGGCCGCGTCCCAGGCGAGCGCCATCGCGCCGACGCGGAACATCTCGACGATCGGTCGATCCAGATCGCCCTCGTCCGTGGCGGTCGGGCGCGGCGGTGCCTCGACGGCATCGAGGAGGTCATCGAGACGGTCGGCGAGGGCGGCCACCTGGGCCTTCTCCAGGCCGACGCTGACCACCGTGCTCCCCTTGCGGGCCTGGAGGTAGAACGCCCGATCGCCGGGCTCACCGACCGTGCCGGCGACGAATCGGTCCGGGTCGTCGAGGATGAAGAGACGGCGTGCCATCGATCCCATCCTACCCCGACGGCGATCGCTAGGATGGAACGGCAGATGGGGACCCGGGCGCGACGACCGGCGGAGGGACGGCGCGAGTGCGGCAACGACTGACGGGCCGGCCGCGCGAGCAGCCGATGGCCCGGCGCCCTGAAGACGCTCGCCGGCTGAGCATTCCCCCCGCCGCGCGAGGCCTGGTCGGCTGGGCCGCGGTCGCGCTGCTGCTCGTAGCCATCGCGTTCGGAGCGCGGCTCATCGGCACCGCCGGAGACGAGGCGGTTGCCCTGCAGAGCGCATCGCCATCGGCCACTGCCGGGCCTTCGGCACCCGCCATCGCCTTCGGCACCGCCATCGACGCCGTGACGGGCGCGGTCGCCGCAGACTCCGCGACCACGACCTTCGGCGCCGGCGACGACTTCGCCTACTCGGTGCGCCCAGCGCTCCCGCCCCCGCCGACCATCTACGTCGAGGTCCTGCGCACCGGCAGCGACCCGGCGACGGTCCAGCCGGCGTCGCCACAGACGCTTCCGGATGGTGCGGCCCTGATCGCCTTCGTCGTGCCGGCCGATGCACTCATCGCCGACTTCGGGCCGGGTGACTACGTGATGCGGATCTTCGCGCAGCCGACGGAGGCACCCATCGCGATCGGCACCTTCACGCTCGCGGGCGCCGCCCAACCCAGCAGCTGACTCGCCAGCGAGGCCAGCGACACAGAGAGGGATCGGAGACGTGCCCCATCTCCGATCCCACTGGCGACGTCGGCGTGCCCATCCGACTCGTCACGGCGGCAGCGTACGGTCCGCCACCGCCCCTGTCAACACCTAATTGACAGCCAGCGCCTCGCTGGTGAGCTCGTACGCGCCGCGATGGTCGCCGGCCTCCGCCCGGAGGTCGGCCCACTCGCGCAGCACGTCCTTCAGGCGCGATGGCACGCGGCTGGTTCGCGCGATCTCGGCGGCGGTGCGGAAGCGATCCTCGGCTTCCGGGTCGCGTCCGCTGCGGCGCAGCGCCCGAGCCTCGGTGATGACGGCGGCGAGACGTGCCAGCTCGTTGCCGCTGCGGGTGGCGTGCTCGCGGGCCAGGGCCGAGAGTCGCAGCGCGCCCTCGGCATCACCGTCCGCCAGCGCGACCTGCGCCTCGGTGTCGATGACCGCCGCGAGCCACCGCTCGTCGCCGCTCTCCTCGATCTGGCGACGCGCGTCGGCCGCAAGATCGCGGGCCCGGCTCACCTGGCCGGTGGCCAGGTACGCCAGCGCCAGGTCGTTTTCGATGCGCGCCGACTCGAATTCGGCGCCGGCCGCCCGGTACAGGGCCATGCCCTGCGTGCCGGCACGGATCGCCGCCTCGAAGTCGCCGACCTCGCGATAGCTGATGGCGAGGTTGAAGAGGAACGCCGCCCGCCTGCGGTCGTCGAGATCCGAGGCGAGCCCGCGGGCCTCCTCGAGGTACGTGAGCGAGCGCGCCGGCTGCCCCGAGCGCGATTCGACCGCGGCAAGCGCGGTCAGCAGGCGCATCTCGAAGTCTGGCTCGACCGCAAGGCCGCCGCGCACCTGCTCGAGCAGGGAGAGGAGGAGGCTGCGCGCATCTGGCTCGTTGTCTGACTGGTACAGCCCGTAGGCGAGCCAGTAGCGCGCCAACGCGGCATCGCTCTCGCGACCCGCCTCCGCGTACAGGCGGGCAGACTCCGAGGCGGCGGTGATCGTCTCGCGTCCGCGGTCGAGCCTGGCCAGCGCCTCCGCCAGGCCGCGCAGCAGATCCGCGCGGACCATGTCGTCGGTGGCGTCGTCGAGCAGCGCGCGGTAGCCATCGGCGGCCTGGGTCCACTCCCCCGCCGCGAGGCGCATGTCGACCTCGAGCCGGGTCCAGGCCGGATGCGCCTCGTCGATGAAGTGGCTGGCCGGCAAGCCGAGCCGTCGTGACAGGTAGCTGAGCGCCACCATCGACGGTCGCGCGATCCCGGTCTCGAGGGCGCTGACGTAGGCCTTCGTGTACCGCTCGCCGGCCAGCTGCTGCTGGGTCAGCCCGGCACGATGCCGCGCCTCGCGGATCCGAACGCCGATGCGCTGCGCCAGCTCGCGATCCTTGTCGGTGGCGCGAGCAGCAGTGCGTGTACGCGGCATCCATGCACTGTACACCGCCATGGCAAGCGTCACTTGACCGAGGTGCCCGCCGAAAGTACTCCACGGCGCCAGTCCGGGCAGGACCGACGGGTCATTGTCCGATGGGCGGATCGGCGAGAGGGTGGCGGGGACGGCCGCTTGGCCGCACCTCGAAGGAGCCCGACCGATGCGCACCAAGCGAATCATCCGATCCGCGATGATCGCCGGCACGGCGGCGGCGCTGAGCATCCTCAGCCTCGTCTCGACCGTGATGGCGGTTACCGGCGGCGGCGACTTCCCGCTCCGCCGCTAGGCGTAACAGGCCCCCCAGGGGCCGCACCTGAGCGCGAGATCCCCTAGTGCCCGTGGCGGTAGTAGGGGTTTTCGCCTGCCCCGTGATCGGTGACGTCCGCGATGGCGGTCACCTGCGGCACGGAGCCGAGGATCGCCTGCTCGACACCCTGGCGCAGGGTGACGTTGACGGCCGCACAACCCTGGCAACCGCCGCCGAACCGAAGGTAGGCCGTCCCCTCGCGCACCTCGACGAGCGACACCATGCCGCCGTGTGACCCGACGCCGGGGTTGATCTGGCGGTCGATGACGTCCTGGACCGCCTGCGCCACCGGGTCGCCCCACCCCTCGTTCGGGTTCTCCACGCGCAGCGCGCCGCCGGTGATCGCGTCGTCCAGGGTGATGCTCGCACCGGCGAGATCGGCCGCGCTGGTCGCGTCCACCACGACCTGCAGGCCGTCGACGTCCAGTGAGAGGTCCTCCGCGGTTCGGTCGCGCGGATCCTCGAGGGCGATCTCGTAGCGGAATCGCGGCCCGTCCTTGCCCAGGATACGGACGCGCAGGACCGCCTCGGGGAAGTTGTTGAAGGTGCGAACGCCGTCGATCTTCTGGCGGGCGTCCGGGGTCACGGTCAGCAGCGTCTCGATCATCCCCGACATCCTACCCGAGTGCTTCGCGATCGCCCACTGGGCGACATGGTGAAGCGCGCGAAAGGCGGGCGTGAAGTTTCCTTCGCGATCCCGGGGAAGGGGCGTGCCCGGCACGGGCGGTGCGGCCCGGAGGCGTGACGAACACACGAGACACGTCACGACCGCACCGAACGAAAGGATTGGTACCTGCCATGGCCCGGATGCGCCGAGCACTCGGCATCCTCCCCATCACCGCCCTCCTCCTGGCCGCCTGCGCGCGAGGCACCGGCGCGGGCGGAAGCGACGCCTCGATGGCGCCGCCGATGTCATCCAGCGGCGCGTCCAGCGCCTCCGCCAGCGCCGCGGCGAGCGTGGGTGAGTCACCCGCTGCCGGTCGCATCGACATCGGCGCTCTCGTCGGCGATGCCGCCTCCTACGAGGGCCAGGACGTCACGATCCTCGGCCGCGTGGACTCCGTTCTGGCCGATGGCCAGGCGTTCACGACGTCCGCGAACGGCGACGACGACAACATCCTCGTGATCGTTGGGGACAACGCGACGATCGAGAAAGACATCACCGAGAAGGCCGTCGTCTTCATCACGGGCACGGTCGTGCCCTTCACCGGAGACGATCTCGCAGCGGCTGGCGCCGCCATCGGCGCAGACCAGCTGAGCGACTACCAGGGCGACTACGCCATCGTGGCGACCGACATCGCCGACCCGCTGAACTCGGGCAGCTAAGCGCCCAGCCTTCCCATGCGACGCCGCCTCTCGCCGACGCGAAGGGCGGCGTCGTCGTGTCATCCCAGTGGCGGCAGCTCCTGCTCGTCGTCGAGCAGTGGGCGGAACGGATCGCCGGCGTCGCCGATGCGGTGCAGCACGTCGCGAATGGTCCACCGGTCGGGACGCAGCGCGGGGTCGTCCAGCTCGTCCCACGTGATCGGGACGCTGACCGGGGCTCCGGCTGCCGGACGTGGGCTGTACGGCGCCACGAGCGTCTTGTTGACCGCGTTCTGGGTGTAGTCGAGCCGTGCCCGTCCCTGTCGCGCACGCTTGACCCACTCCCAGCTGACCAGGTCCGGCACCGTCGACCCGACGGCCCGCGACAGCCGCTCGACCCAGTCGCGGGTGTCGTCGAACGTCGGTCCGCGCCGGATCCCGATCCAGACCTGGATCCCCCGCTGTCCGGTGACCTTGGGGTGGCCGCGGACGCCGATGTGGCCCAGCGCGGTCCGATACAGGCGGGCGAGCACCAGGACCTCCTCCCACGAGGTGTCGTCGCCCGGGTCGATGTCGATCAGGGCGTAGGACGGCCGGTCGGGCGCATCGGTCGGGCTGGTCCAGGGGTGAAGCTCGATCGCGGCCTCCTGGGCCAGCCACGCGAGGGTGGCTGGGTGGTCCACCACCGGGTAGTCCTTGCGGCCCTCGCGACCGTGGTCGTAGGTCCAGCGGGTCACCCACGCCGGCGTGTGCGACGGCAGGTCCTTCTGCCAGAAGCCCTTGTGCTCGACGCCGTTCGGATAGCGGTGCACGGTCACACCCCGGCCCGCGAGGTACGGCAGGATGGTCGGCGCGATCAGGAGCTGGTAGCGCAGGAGGTCGCGCTTGGTGATCTGCTCGTCACCGGGGCGCGGCGGGAAGAGCACCTTGTCGAGGTTCGTGACGCGCACCTCGCGCCCGCCCACCGTCCAGGTCCCCTCCGAGCCGAGCGCGTCGAGGGCGGCCAGCTCGTCCGCGGTCGCGGACGGCGCCGTGTCCGAGCGGGGCGGCTGCGGGATCGCCGCCTCGGCCGCCGCGGTCGCGCTCGCCGTGGACACTTCCCGCTCCCGCCGCACGTCGCGCGGATCCCGTCCGACCTCGACGCCCTTGAACGCCGCCTGTCGCAGCAGGTCGTCCGCCGTCCACTCCGCGAACTCGACGCGCACGACGAGCCGAGGATCGACCCAGTGCGCACCGCGGATGCGCGGCGCCGGATCGAGCGGCGAGTCGTCACGAGCCAGCTCGTCGAGCTGGGTGCGCAGCTCGCGGCGCGTGCGGGCGTCCAGCCCGCTGCCGACCTGCCCGGCATGAACCCAGCGATCGCCGGAGCGCACGGCGAGGATGAGCGAACCCAGGTCGGCGTGGGATCCCTGTCCCTGCAGCCAGCCGACGACGACGGCCTCCTGCTCGCGGCGGGCCTTGAGCTTCAGCCACGATCGGCTGCGCGCGCCGGGCTCGTACGGCGACCGGCGCAGCTTGGCCACGATGCCCTCCAGCTCCTGCTGCCGCGCGGCAGCGAAGAAGGCGCGCCCATCGGCCTCGACGTGGCCGGCGTAGCGGACCAGCGGATGCTCGCGCAACCGTGATCGGAGCAGCCGCTTTCGATCCTCCAGCGGCAGGTGGAGCAGGCTGCGGCCGTCGAGGTGCAGCAGGTCGAACGCCTCGAACACGATCGGCGCCGGGGTTCCCTTGCGCCGTGTGCCCGGGGCGCGACCGGTCCGCACGCCCGTTCGGTCCTGGAGCAGGCTGAAGCGTGGCCGTCCCTCCTCGTCCAGCGCCACCACCTCGCCATCCACGATCGCCTCGCGGGCGTCGATCCAGGCTGCGGGACCGGCCAGGTCCGGGAAGTAGGCCGCGGCGTCCTGCCGGTTGCGCGTCCAGAGCCGGGCATGACCGTCCCGGATGACGGCCTCCACGCGGTAGCCGTCCCACTTGACCTCGAACAGCCAGTCCGGATCGTCGAACGGCTCGCTGGCGAGGGTGGCGCGCATGGGTGGGAGGAAGTCGGGCATCGGCTCCTCATCCGCGCGCGACAGGTCGATCTCGCCCACCGGTGCGGGAGGTGCGGCCTCGAAGCGAGGCGGGATGCCGTCGCGCACCTCGTCGTTGGTGCGACCGGTCTTGACGCTGGCCGGGTGGTCCTCGGCCGTCCAGCCGTCGACCGCGTGCGCGTCACGCTTGTGGATCAGCAGCCACTGCTCACGGTCGGGGTCGCGGTTGCGTCCATCGGTGCGAACGATGGTGAAGCGCCCGCGCATCTTCTCGCCGTGCAGGCTGAACTTCAGCTCGCCGGCCCGGATCGCCGCTGCGGGATCGGGCGTTTCGGGATCGGGCTCGAAGTGACCCCAATCCCACACGATGACGTCGCCCGCCCCGTACTGTCCGCCCGGGATGACGCCCTCGAAGTCCAGGTACTCGATCGGGTGATCCTCGGTCCGCATGGCCAGCCGGCGCTCGCCGGGGTCGAGGGTCGGACCCTTCGGCACCGCCCAGCTGACCAGCACGCCATCGATCTCGAGCCGGAAGTCATAGTGGAGCGCCGTCGCACGGTGACGCTGCACGGTGAAGCGGCGGCCGTCTCCTCCAGGCTCGCCACCGGCCGGTTCGGCGGTCCTGCCGAAGTCGCGCTTGGACCGATAGGCCTCGAGCGGCATCGGTCAGGCGGGCAGGCGATCGGTCAGCTCGTCGAGCGTCTCGAGCACAGCGCGCGCGCCAGCCGCCACGAGGACCTCGCGCTCGACCGCAGCGCCCGCCATGACGGCGATCGGCAGCATGCCCGCCGCGGT
>DASTYP010000253.1:0-4373 GCA_035764845.1 Candidatus Limnocylindria bacterium | reverse complement strand
GCGCTTCGCCCACCAGGCGATGCAGGCTCTCCCCCACCGTCGACTCGGAGAGCGTGTAGCCCTCCTTCTCCGCGCGGGTCGAATCGGAGAGCAGGAAGTCGACGCCCCGGTTGCCGATGGCGGCGATGAGGCCGAGGTCGGCGCGCCGTCCATCGGGCGGGGTGTGGTCGAACTTGAAGTCGCCGGTGTGCACGATCGTGCCGTACGCCGTCTCGATGGCATACCCGACCCCGTCCGGGATCGAGTGGTTCACGCGGAACGGCGTGATGCGGAACGAGCCGACCGTGAACTCGACGCCGGGCTCGACCACGTGGAGTGGCGTGGAGTCGAGGAGCTTGTGCTCGCGGAGCTTGCCCTGGACGAGTCCCTGGGTGAGGCGGGTGGCGTAGATCGGCGTGCCGGGGATCTTGGGCAGCACGTACGGCAGCGAGCCGGTGTGGTCCTCGTGTCCGTGGGTCAGCACGATGCCGCGCACCTGGTCGCGATGCTCCGCGAGGTACGTCGCGTCGGGGATGACGAGGTCGATCCCGAGCATCTCCGGCTCGGGGAACGCGAGGCCGCAGTCGACGACGAGGATCTCGCCGTCGACCTCGATGGCGGTGATGTTCTTGCCGACCTCGCCGAGCCCGCCGAGCGGGATGATGCGCAGAGATCCGGACATTCAGTGCTCCTGGAAGAGGGTCATCTGTTGGGCGTCGTCGACGGAGACCGGACGGGGTTCGCCCGGGGTCACCGCCGCTTCTGCCTGGACAGCCGCCGCGCGCTCCTCGTCGAGCGCCTGGCGGGCCGCCAGCAGCGCCGCGGGCAGCCCTCGCATGTCGTGGAACAGCGTTTCACGCAGCGAGGCCTGGTGCAGTGCCGCAGCAGGATGGTACATCGGGAAGACGTGGAGGCCCGAGTAGGAGCGACGCAGCCCACCATGGACGGCGCCGATCCGCGAGCCGGGAAGGTAGCGCTGGAGCGAGTGGCGACCGAGCGTGACGACCACCGCGGGCTCGAGCGCCGCCTCCTGGCGCGCGAGGTAGCCTCCACACGCCGCGATCTCGCCGGGCTCCGGGTCACGGTTGCCCGGTGGACGGCACTTCACGACGTTCGTGATGAACACGTCGTCCCGCCGCCAGCCGATGGACCCCAGCAGCTCGTCGAGCAGCTGCCCGGCCGGTCCGACGAACGGCCGGCCGGTCGCGTCCTCTCGAGCGCCCGGGCCCTCCCCGACGAGGAGGACGTCACTCAGGACGTTCCCCTCGCCCGGGACCGTATGGGTGCGGCGCGCGGCGAGCGGACAGCGCGTGCAGCCACGGACCTCGTCCGCGACCTGCGCCAGCGCCGCCGCGCTTCCTGCCGGCTCGCTCGCGGTGCCCATCGCGCGCGGCCGATGCGGTTCAGCTGCTCGTGCCGGCCTTGGCCATGTGACGCTCCATCGCCGCGCGGCGGCTCAGGTTCACGCGCCCCATGCGATCGATCTCGGTCACGACGACCATCAGCTCGTCGCCGATGCTCACCACGTCCTCGACGCGCGGCACCCGGTAGTCGGCGAGCTGGCTGATGTGGACCAGCCCCTCCTTGCCGGGCAGGATCTCGACGAAGGCACCGAAGTTCATGATCCGGGTCACCTTGCCGAGGTACTCCTTGCCGACCTCGACGTCCTTGGTCAGGCCCTCGATCCACTTGATCGCCTTCTGGGCGGCCTCGCCGCTCGTCGCGGCAATCTGGATCGTGCCGTCGTCCTCGATGTTGATCTCGGTGCCCGTCTCGGCCGTGATCTGGCGGATGACCTTGCCGCCGGAGCCGATGACATCGCGGATCTTGTCGACCGGGATCTTGATGGTCGTGATGCGCGGGGCGAACGGGCTGAGCTCCTCGCGGCTGGCGCTGATGACGTTGGTCATCTTCTCCAGGATGAAGAGCCGGGCCACGCGCGCCTGCTCGAGCGCGTCACGCATGATCTCGGTCGTGATGCCGGCGACCTTGATGTCCATCTGCAATGCCGTCACGCCCTCGGCCGTGCCGGTCACCTTGAAGTCCATGTCGCCGTACGCGTCCTCCTTGCCGTTGATGTCGGTCAGGACGGCGTAGCGGCCGGTCTCGGGATCGGTGATCAGGCCCATCGCCGCGCCGGCGACCGGTGCCTTGATCGGCACACCGGCGTCCATCAGGGCCAGCGTCGAGCCACAGGTCGAGGCCATGGAGGTCGAGCCGTTGGAGCTCACCACCTCGCTCACGACGCGGATGACGTACGGGAACTCGTCCTGCGTCGGCAGCACCGGCAGCAGGGCCCGCTCCGCGAGGGCGCCATGGCCGATCTCGCGACGGCCGGGGCCACGCATGAAGCGCGCCTCGCCGACGGAGTACGGCGGCATGTTGTAGTGGTGCAGGTACCGCTTCTCGGTCTCGGGACTGATCGTGTCCATGCGCTGGACCGCGCTGGACGGCCCCAGGGTCGCGATGGAGAGCGCCTGCGTCTGGCCGCGGGTGAAGATGGCCGAGCCGTGGGTGCGCGGGAGGACCCCGACCTCCACGCTGATCGGCCGAATGGTCTTGGTATCGCGGCCGTCGATCCGGATGTCCTCGCTCAGCACGAGCTCGCGCACGGTCGACTTGGTCATCACGTCCATGAGGGCCGACCCGATGCCGTGGCGCCGCCGGATGTCCTCCAGGCGCTCACCCTGCTCCGACCGGTTGTAGTTCTCCCGGCCGCGCCGAATCTCGCCGGCGATGTCCTCGCGGATCGAGTCGAGCCGCTCGGCGAGGCCCTGCGTGAAGTGGATGAACAGCTCGGCGGTGGCCTCCGCGTCGGGCATCGCGCGGTGCGCGGCGGCGTGGTCGCGCCCGAAGACGAACCGCACCAGGTCACCCAGCTTCCAGACGCCCGCGTCGGGGTAGAGCTGGTAGCCGAGCTCGAGGGTGTCGTACAGCTCCTTCGGCTCCCACTTCACCTCGGGCGGCAGGTGGCGAAGGATGTAGGGCAGGTCGAAGGCGATGTTGTGGGCGACCACCGGCGCATCGCCGATCCACTCGACCAGGCGGCCGAGGACCTCCGAGGCGATGGGCGCGTTGGCGACGTCATCGGTCGTGATGCCGTGGACCTGGTGCCCGACGATCGGGCGGCCGGGGTTCACGAGCGACTCGAACCGATCCACCACCTTGCCGTCGCGCACCCGCAGCGCGGCGATGTCGACGATGTAGCCGTGCTCCGGCTTCATCGCGGTGGTCTCGAGGTCGACCACCACGAACTCGGTCTGGCCGTCGGCGAGGCGCTTGCCCAGCTTGACGATGGACGCGGCCTTCGGGCCGACGAACGGCATCTTCTTGGGCGTACCGGCGCTGGCGACCAGCTTCTCCTGCAGGTCGATGGACTTCTGGAGTTCGGCGTGGCCGTAGGCGATCGCATCGGCCATGACCGACTCCGGCAGGATCTTGGCACCCGCCTCGACCATCATCACCGCCTCGCGGGTCCCGGCGACGACCAGGTCGAGATCGCTCTCGTCCAGCTGGGTGTTGGTCGGGTTCGTCACGAACTCGCCGTTCAGGCGGCCGACGCGCACCGCGCCGACCGGCCCCATGAACGGGATGTGGCTGATGGACAGCGCCGCGGAGGCGCCGTTGAGCGCCAGGATGTCCGGATCGTTCTCCATGTCGGTGGAGAGGACGGTCAGGACGATCTGGACGTCGTTGAAGTAGCCCTTCGGGAAGAGTGGGCGAATCGGGCGGTCGGTGAGGCGCATGGCCAGGATGGCCGCCTCCGACGGGCGCGACTCGCGCTTGATGAATCCGCCGGGAATCTTGCCCGCGGCGTACATCCGCTCCTCGTAGTCGACGGTGAGCGGGAAGAAGTCGGCGCCCTCGCGGGGCTCCTTGCTGGCGACGGCGGTCGCCAGGACGACGGTATCGCCGTAGCGGACGATGACCGCGCCGTCGGCCTGCTCGGCGAGCTTGCCGGCCTCCATGCTGAAGACCTGGCCGCCGATTTCGGCCTCGTGCTTGATGGCCACTGAATCCTCCAGTGTGTGTCGCGGCACGCGAGTCCAGCTGGCGCGCTCCATCTCGGAGCGCCGCGTCAGGTGGTTCCTCGAATGCCGCTCAGGGTGTGTGTGAGCAGATGTGCGAGACCCAGGTCCCGTGCGGGGGCCTGGGTCGATCGCGAGCGGTGTTAGCGGCGCAGCCCCAGGCTGCTGATGACGGCGCGGTACCGATCCACGTCGTTGCGGACCAGGTAGGCCAGCAGCCGTCGACGCTGCCCGACGAGCTTGAGCAGCCCGCGGCGCGAGTGGTTGTCCTTGGGGAAGCTGCGCAGGTGCTCCGTCAGCGACTTGATCCGCTCGGTGAGAAGCGCAATCTGCACCTCGGGTGATCCAGTGTCGCCCTCGTGCGTG
>DASTYP010000252.1:0-3529 GCA_035764845.1 Candidatus Limnocylindria bacterium | reverse complement strand
CATGAACTCGCCCTGCTCGGGCGCGATCTGCATGCTGGCCTGCGGCAGGCGCTGCGTCTCCTCGCGGAGCTCGGCCAGGACCGGGTGTTCGCGGACGCCCACGCTGCGGACGTAGTCCAGCAGCGCATCGGTCATGGGAAGGGGGTCGCTGCTCACGCCGTCGCCTCCGACGGGAGCAGCCAGGTCTCGCGGTAGTCGGAGGGGACCTCCAGCCCGCCCAGCCAGCGCAGGACGAAGTGCTCCGTCGACAGCGCGGCAGCCGCAAGGTCCGACGGCAGGTCGAGGAGCCATCCCATGTCCTGGCGCTGCGTGCGGTGGCAGTCCATGCTGCGGCGCTTCTGCTCGACGTAGGCGGACACGTCGACCCGCGTGGTCACCTCGGCGTCGGATCGGCCGAAGCCTGCCCAGCGGTCCTCGTCCCCCGCCTCGATCGCCTCGGCGACCTGCCCCAGCGCGGCCGCGTTGGTGGGGTTGAGCTCGTCGGCGGGTGGCGCATCGGCCATGGCCGTCTCCAGGTCCCACGGCAGGGCGATGCCGCGCTCCTGCATGGCGCGCATCAGTCCGAACCACGACTCGCGATGGAAGGCGATCTCGTAGAAGCGGTCCACCTCGCACGGCGTCCCGGCCTCCGGGAAGCGGGTCGAGTCGCCGGATGCCGCGTACGCCTCGCGCGCGATCCGCGCCGCGTTGATGTGGTCAGGGTGCCCGTAGTTGCCGTTCTCGTCGTAGCTCACGATGGCCGCCGGCCGAACCCGGCGCACGATCTCGACCAGGCGTCGCGTCGCCGCCTCGAGGTCCGCGTTCCAGAACGCTTCGGGGTGGCCGTTGGGCTCGGTGCCCATCATCCCGGAGTCACGGTACCCGAGCAGGTGCAGCTTGACCTTGCCGTCGCCGAGCGCGTCGATCGAGCACGCCAGCTCGTCCCGGCGGATCTCCGCCAGGCGCGGGCGCGCCTCCTCGTGATTCAGGGTCGGATCGTGAATCTCACCCTCCGCGCCGTCGGTGCAGGTGACCAGGTCGACGCGATGGCCCTCCGCCACGAGCCGCGCGATCGTCCCGCCGCTGCCCATCGACTCGTCGTCGGGGTGGGCGTGCACGAACACGACGCCGCCGTGCTCGCGGGCCTCAGGCGGCATGGACCGATGCCTCCGCTGCGCCGATCGCCAGGTACGACCTCAACGCCTCGCGCGCGTCGCGCTCCCCGATGTCGATGGCCGGCTGGACGTGGCTGAACGAGAGGGCGCTCATCATGCCGAGCCGTGGCCGGATCAGCAGGTCCGGTGCTTCGTCGACCACCGGATCCGCATAGCGCTCGAGGACCAGCGCGAGGTAGCGGCGCGCCGTGAGCCGTCCGGTCGTCGAACCCTCCCGGTGCAGCCGATGCGCCGCGGTGCGGAGGAGGCGCGCGCCGACGCGGCTGCTCAGCACGCCGGGCTTGGTGACGTCGGCGAGCACCCCGACCACCGGATGCTCGGGATCCCAGGCGCGCGCATGCGAGACGGGCACCCCCTCCCACGGGCCGGCGTCGCACCATACCGCGTCGCCCTCGCACCGCGGCGGCAGCATGAACGGCACGGCGATGCTCCGGACCAGCGCTTCGTCCAGCGGCCCCGTGGTGATCAGGCTCGCGCGGCCGGTCACCAGGTCGAAGGTGGTGATGCCGAGCGGCGTCGGCAGCTCCTCGATCCGCGGGTTGCCGAGCTCGGCCACCACGCCGCGGATCAGGGCTCGCGCGTCGTACCAGGCCAGCCGCGCGG
Source organism: Candidatus Limnocylindria bacterium (assembly GCA_035764845.1). Classification (GTDB taxonomy): domain Bacteria; phylum Chloroflexota; class Limnocylindria; order QHBO01; family QHBO01; genus JACDBZ01. The sequence goes on along the minus strand of DASTYP010000252.1, from coordinate 1,772 downwards.
GACGCGTCATGCGCTCCAGCACCGGCGTGCGCAGCGCGTCCGCCTCCATCTCGTCGGCCGAGCGACCTGCGGCCAGGCCCGCGCCGATGATGGCGCCCATGCTCGTCCCGACGATCCGGGCGGGGCGAAGGTCGAGCGACTCGAGCGCTCGGGCGACGCCGATGTGCGCCCAGCCTCGCGCCCCTCCGCCCCCGAGGGCAAGCGTGAAGCCGTCGTGCAGCGAGCGATGCATCGGTCAGGTGCCTCCCGCGCCGGCTCCGGCGTGCTCGGGGCACTCGCACAGCTCGCGCAGCTTGCCGTAGGTGAAGAGGCCGGTGTCGTGCCCATCGGCCCAGATCGGGGCCAGGGCGTATCGGCCGATCCAGCGAACCTCGGTCAGCGTCTGCTGGGGTTCGCTGAAGACCGTCTCCAGGGTGACGACGCCGGGGAGGTTGCCCTCGCCGGCGCACAGCGCGCACGGGCAGGCCCGACGGAGCCGGAGCCACGACCACTCACCCAGGTGCCCGTCGTCCCAGCGGATGCGCATCCGCCGCGCGGTCTCGTCGAGCTCCACGCCGATCGGGTTGACGAAGTCAGGCATCGGGCGAGGCCTCCTGGAATCGGTCCATGGTGCCGAGCCATTGCGCGCCGAACGCGGCGCCGGTGTTCGTGATCTGGACCGGTGCCTCGCCGTCCCCGAGATCCCACAGGAACAGGTCCTGGAGCACGCCGCCGCCGGACGTCGAGCGACCCACGGTGAAGACCACGCGCTTGCCGTCCGGCGACCAGCGAAGGTGGCTGACCAGGCCCTCGACGGTCGTCGTCGCCTGCGTCTCGCCGTTGCGTTCGACCAGCGAGATCGTCGTGGTGCCCTCGCTGGCCGAGTACGTGATGCGGTGACGACCGTCCGAGTCCCAGAGCCATGGCACGTCCTCGGTGTCCAGCTCGGTCGCCTCGCCCGCGTCGGGATCGATCGCCCAGGATCCGGCGCCGAGCGCCCACAGCCGCAGCGTGCCGTCGTGCATCCAGTACAGCCGTACAGCGCCCCCATCGTCCGCGAACTGCGCCTCGTTGACCGCCGCCTCATCCTCCAGGCTCGGTCGCGCATAGGTGACCGATGCGAGCTCCGTGGTGTCGCCGCTCTCGAAGTCGATGGCCAGCACCGCGGCGACGTCGTTGGCGCCATCCTGGGTCACGCGCACGGCGTAGAGCGTCGCAGGATCGGCGCCGAACACGATGGTCTCGATCCCGTCGCCCAGCCGCCGCTTGTCCGCCCCGGGCTCGATCGAGACGAGCACGTCGGCCAGCAGGCCCGCCCCGTGACGGCCGTCGGGCGACCACGCGAAGCGGCGCACGTCGAGCGTCGCGTCCTGCGCCAGCACCTCCGGCTCATCCTCGGTGGTGAAGTCGCGGTGCAGCAGGTAGATCGCCGCCAGGGCGGCGCTCCGACCCTGGTAGACCATTTCGAGCGGGCCGTAGTCCGGCATGGCCAGCGGGGTCGGTGTCGGCGCGGTCGAGACCGATGGCGCGGGGGTCCGTGTCGCCACCGGCGTCGGTGATGGGGTGGCGGCCGCTTCCCCGGAGCCACCGGGGTCCACGACGGCGAGGGCACTCCCCGAGGGCTCGACGCCACCCCCAGCGAGCGACGCATCGCCGGCGAAGATCAGCGCCAGCAGCACGATCACCATGCCGGCCAGCAGCAAAATGACGCCGATCAGCCACGGCACCGCCTGCTCGGCCGTCGACGTCGCCGGCTCCGCATCCTCGTCCGCTTCGGCCTGCGCCAGGCGCGT
>DASTYP010000251.1:0-4627 GCA_035764845.1 Candidatus Limnocylindria bacterium | reverse complement strand
CCCACGATGAGTGCGGCCGCGAGGATGGCCGCCCATGGCGAGTCGCGGAAGGTCGTGGGCATCGGATCGGGGCGCGGTGGACGCCGCGTGCGCGGGACCGGCCGCTCCCCCGGTGCGCGCACCGTCCGCGGGGCCGCCCGCGTCTGATCGGCGGTCGCGCGCCACGAGGCCCAGGTCCGCGTCGAGGTCGGTGACGCGGGCTGGATGGGGGAGCGGGTGCCGGCCCAGTGGGATCCCGGCGGCCGTCCGGCGGTGGGATGCGATCGGTCGTACTCGGCGCGACGGGTGGGATTCGAGAGGATGGACCACGCCTCGTTGATGCGCCGCATCCGCTCCGAGGCCTCGCTGGCACCCTCGTTGAGGTCAGGGTGGTGCGCCTTGGCCAGCCGGCGGTGCGCCCGCGCCACCTGGAGCGGCGTCGCCTCGCGACCGACGCCCAGGACGGCGTACGGATCGATGCTCGGCCGGCTGTGCATCGGCCGATTCTACGGCGGCCCGGAGGGCCGTATCGGTCTAGACTCAGGCGACCGATGAGCGAACGCCGACCCCTCCTGATGCTGATCGACGGGCCGAGCCTCGTGTACCGGGGTTACTTCGCCCTGCCGCCGTTGACGCTGTCGGATGGCACCCTGGTGAACGCGGTCTTCGGGTTCCTGCAGATCGTGCTGCGAGGCATGCAGGACGTGAAGCCGGACTACGCGATGCTCAGCTTCGACGTGGGCAAGCCCCAGTTCCGGTTCGACGCGCACCCCGAGTACAAGGCCGGGCGGCCGAGCATGCCGGACGACCTTCGGGCGCAGTTCCCGATCGTGCGCGAGATCGCGCAGATGATGGGCATGCCGATCCGCGAGCTCCAGGGCTACGAGGCCGACGACGTCATCGGCACCCTGAGCAAGAAGGCGACAGCGCAGGGCGTGGACACGATGATCGTGTCCGGGGACCTCGACGGGCTGCAGCTCGTCGACGACCACGTGCGGCTGCTGACGACACGCATGGGCGTCGCCGCCACGGTCATCTACGACGAGGCGAAGGTCATGGAGCGCTACGGCCTGCGCCCGGACCAGATGCTCGACTACAAGGCCCTCAAGGGCGACACGTCCGACAACATCCCCGGCGTCCCGGGCGTGGGGGAGAAGACGGCGATCAGCCTCCTCCAGCAGTTCGGCACCCTCGACGGCATCTACGAGCGCCTGGACGAGGTGAAGGGCAAGCTCCGCGACCGGCTGGCGGAGCATCGGGCGTCCGCCTTCATGTCGCGCGAGATCGGCCGGATCGTGTGCGACCTGCCGGTCGAGCTGGACCTCGAGGAGGCACGGACGGGCCGATACGACCGCCGCGCGGTGGCCCAGCGCATGCGGGAGCTCGAGTTCCGATCGCTGATCGATCGTCTGCCGCCATCGACCATCGCGCCGACCGGCTACGACGGCCCGGAGGAGACGAAGGGCGGGCTCCAGCTGAGCCTGGACCTGCTGGGCGGTGCCGCGCCGTCCGGCGGGCCGGCGGCCGCTCCGAGCGACGAGCCGCGGTCGCGACCCGACCCCCTCGCGGACCCGGCCGGCGCGATCGAGCACGTCGATCCGAGGATCGTGCGGACGGACGCCGACCGCGCCGAGCTCGAGACGTGGATGGCCGCACACGAGGGCGGGATCGGGATCGGGTGGTCGGCCGGGGCGGGGCGGCCGCTGGAGCGGCCGCTGTTCGGGGTCGCGCTGGCCGGCGGCGACGGGAGCTCCTGGTACGTGCCGTGGACCGAGGACCGGCCGTTGCCCGGCTGGTTCGGACGCGAGGACCGCGACCTCGTCGGGCACGACCTGAAACAGCTGATGGTGATGCTCGGGTCGCGCGACGTCCCGCTGGCCGGCGCCTGCTTCGACACCCTCGTGGCGGGCTACATGGTCAACCCGGCGCTGCGGGCGCAGACCCTCGATGACGTTGCCGCGACCCGATTCGGCGGCCAGCTGCCGCCGAAGCCGCTCACGCCCGAGACCGGGGCCGAGGAGGTTGGGTGCGCGCGTCGGGCCGCTGGCGAGGCCCTCACTGCGCTCCTGTCGAAGCCCGCGCTCGAGTCGGAGCTGGCGGACGCGGCGCTCACGAACCTGTTCCACGAGGTCGAGATGCCGCTGGTCCCGGTGCTCGCCCGCATGGAGCTGGCTGGGATCGAGATCGACCTGGACGCGCTCGCCGCCATGCAGGAGGAGTTCGGCGCGCAGCTGACCGGTCTGGAGGCGCGCATCTACGACCTCGTGGGGCGCCCCTTCAACATCGGCTCGCCCAAGCAGCTGGAGCAGATTCTCTTCCACGAGCTGGGGCTGCCGGCCACGAAGCGGACGCGCACGGGCTACTCGACCGATGCATCCGTCCTGGAGGAGCTTCGCGACAAACACGAGGTCATCGGCCTGATCCTCGAGCATCGCCAGGTCTCGAAGCTCAAGTCGACGTACGTCGACGCGCTGCCCGGCCTGGTGGACGCGAACCGACGGCTGCACACGACCTACCAGCAGGCGGTGGCCGCCACCGGCCGCCTCTCGAGCACCGATCCGAACCTGCAGAACATCCCGATCCGCACGCCGCTGGGGCGGCGCATCCGGCGCGCGTTCGTCGCGCCGGAGGGCAAGCTGCTGCTCGGCGCGGACTACTCGCAGCAGGAGCTCCGGATCCTGGCCCACGTCTCCGCCGACCCCGGGCTGCGCGCCGACTTCGCCTCGCACTCGGACATCCACCTCGCCGCCGCCGCCCGCGTGCTCGGGCTTGCGCCCGACCAGGTCGGACCCAAGGAGCGGAGCGTGGCGAAGATGATCAACTACGGGATCGCGTACGGGCTGTCCGACTTCGGCCTGGCGGAGCGGCTCAAGATCCCGCGCGAGGAGGCGCAGCGGTTCATCGCGGACTACTTCGCGGCCTACGAGGGCATCCGCCGCTACACCGTCGAGATGAAGATCCTGGCCCGCGACCAGGGGTACGTCACCACGCTCCTCGGACGGCGCCGGTACCTGCCGGAGCTCACCGCGCGCAACGGCGCGCTGCGCTCCGCCGGCGAGCGGATGGCGATCAACATGCCGATCCAGGGCACCGCGGCCGACGGCATGAAGATCGCGATGGTTCGCGTCGACCAGGCGCTGCGCGAGCGCGACCTGCGCTCGAAGATGCTGCTCCAGGTGCACGACGAGCTCGTGTTCGAGACCGATGAGGACGAGCTTCCCGAGCTCGCCGGGCTCGTCAAGGAGATCATGGAGAGCGCCCTCCCGCTGGACGTCCCGCTCGAGGTCGACCTGAAGGTCGGACGCAACTGGGAGCAGATGGACCGATACCTCCGCTCCGACGCCGGTGAGTGGCGGCGCGTCCCGAAGACCGCCGTGGACGTGGCCCGCGAGGAGGCCGACGCCGAGGTCGCCGCCGACCTCGTCTAGGCGCGGACGGTTGCCGCCGCCGCAGCGAGGACGTACCTGTCTCATCTGCCGTGGTCGCCAGGCGACAGGTAAGGCGCTGCGCGCGTGGCGGGCGGATGCGGCACACTCGTCGGCATGCCGGAGCTTCCCGAGGTCGAGACGGTCGCCCGCGACCTGCAGCAGTGGGTGGCCGGCGCCACCATCCGGGAGGCGACCGTCACCTGGGACCGCACCATCCGCCACCCACAGCCCCCCGAGCGGTTCGTGGCGGAGATCGCCGGCGCCACCATCCAGCGGGTGACGCGGCGGGCGAAGACGGTGCTGATCCATCTCACCGACGGTCGGGTCATGACCGTCGCGCTGCGGATGACGGGGGCGCTGATCGTCACGCCACCCGGGGCGCCGCCGGATCCGTACGCGAGAGTCGTCTTCGAGCTCAGCGACGGGCGCGAGCTGCGCTACCGCGACGTCCGGAAGTTCGGCCGGATCGGGCTGTGGCCCGGCGGGGGCCTGCGGAGCGTTGGCGGCGGGCGCGGAGCGCGCTCGCGGAAGGTGAAGGAGGGGAGCCGGCGCTACCGGATCGGCGAGGTCTTCAGCGGGCATGGACCGGAGCCGCTGAGCCACGGCTTCACGGCCCGGCGCTTCGCGGAACGGCTGGCCCGTCGCTCGGCGCGGCTCAAGACGCTGCTGCTCGACCAGAGCTTCATCGCCGGCGTCGGCAACATCTACGCCGACGAGGCGCTGTGGCGCGCACGCCTCCACCCGCTGCGAGCCGCCGACACGCTGACGGAGGCCGAGGTGCGCCGACTCCATCGGACCGTGCGGCAGGTGCTGCGAGAGGGCATCGCGAACCGGGGGGCGAGCTTCAGCGACTACGTCGATGCCCGCGGCGAGGAGGGCACGAACCAGGAGCGGCTGGCGGTCTACCGCCGGACGGACGAGCCATGCTACCGGTGCGGGCGGCCCATCCGACGGATCGTGGTCGGGCAGCGCAGCACGCACTTCTGCCCGCGCTGCCAGGCCGAGTCGGTAGCATCGGCAGCCGAATGAAGGTCATCGGGCTGACCGGCAACATCGGCTGCGGGAAGTCGACGGTCGCTGGCATGCTGCGCGAGCACGGCGTGGCAACGATCGACGCGGACGTGGTCGCGCGCGAGATCCGCCATAACGACGCCGATGCGCGCCGCGCGATCGAGGCGCGCTTCGGGACGTACGAGGCCGCGGAGCTGGGCCGCATCGTC
>DASTYP010000250.1:0-18901 GCA_035764845.1 Candidatus Limnocylindria bacterium | reverse complement strand
GGCCGGCTGGCGTCGCGCGGGGTGCTCACCATCGAGGAGGTGGCACGGCGTCGCGATCGGTCCGTGGTGCGCCTGGCGGGCCTCGCGGTCAGCGTCCAGCACCCCATGACGGCCAAGAACTTCGTCTTCATCGCGCTCGAGGACGAGACGGGAATGATCAACGTCACGCTGCGGCCCAACGTGTACCAGGCGCACCGGGCGCTGCTGCACCGCCACCCACTGCTCGTGATCGAGGGACGGCTGCAGGTCGAGGGCAGCGTGCTGAACGTCGTCGCCACGCGGCTCCGCAGCGTGGACGAGATGCTCGACGCTCCGGCCATGGCCAGGGACGCGCTCTCGCGGCAACAGCGCATGTTCCGCTGACCCAGCCCTCGGCTCGGTACCATCGGCCGCGATGGCCACCGTGAGCGAACCCGAGACCACGGCAGCCGGCCGCGCGCGAACCGAGCGTTGGCTGCTGCTGGCGGTCGCCGGCTACGCGGCGATCGTCGTGGTCATGATGTTCGCCGGCGGCCTGCGCATCACGCCGGACGTGCTGGTGGTGGCGCTCGGGCTGGTCGCCGTGCTCATCGGTCGCACGAAGCTGTTCCTGCGCGACTGGATCCCGTTCGTGGTCATCTTCCTGGCGTACGAGCTGATGCGCGGCATCGCCGACGACGCGGGATTCCCGGTGCACGTCGAGGACGTCGCCGCGCTCGAGCGCGCCATCTTCGGCGGGATCGTCCCGACCGCCTGGCTGCAGGAGCGGATGGCGCCGCCCAGCGGCGTGGGCGCGGCGGCCATCGTGGCGACGGTCTTCTACATGCTCCACTTCGCCCTGCCGGTGGTGACCGGCTTCGTGCTGTGGGTGTGGCGGCGGCCGCGCTACCACGACTACCTGGCGGCGTTCATCCTGCTGAGCTTCGGCGGCTTCGTGACGTTCCTGCTGCTCCCCGTCGCGCCACCGTGGATGGCGGCCCAGCGCGGCGTGCTGGACGGTCCCGACGGCCAGCCGATCCTGCACTACCTCAAGCCCGATGCCTTCGCGGCCATCGCCGAGTTCCTCGGCTACCCCGACGGCCACGAGCTCAGCTCGTACGTGTTCTACGGCGTCAATCCCAACGGCGTCGCGGCCTTCCCGTCGCTCCACGCCGGCTACCCGTTCCTCAGCTTCCTGGTGCTGCGCCAGGCCTTCGGTCGCATCGGCTGGCTGGCGCTCCTCTACGCCATCGGCGTCTGGTGGTCGATCGTCTTCACCGGCGACCACTACGTCGTCGATGTCCTCGGCGGCATCCTCTACGCCGCCGCGGCGTACCTCGCTGCTCCGCGGCTGGCGCATTGGCTCGCGGCGGTCGTGCGCCGACTGGGTGGGCGGTCGGCGGACCCGACTCCCGCCTGACGCGCGGAGCCCTCGGCGGCATCGGTCACTCCGTATACTCCCGGCCGTGCTGCATCCGAATCCGCCGCGGCTCATCACCGTCGGCATCGCCGTCTTCCTGCTGTTGGTCGGCATCTCGGCCACCATCTTCCCGATCGACATCGTCAACGAGGCGCTGGGCATGGTCCAGGCGCAGGTCGGGACGAATATCGAGGTGACCAGCGAGATCGCCTGGCTCTGCCTCCTCGCCGGTGACGCACTCCTGATCGCCGGCTCGCTGCTGCCCGGGATCTGACCCATGAGCCGCATGAATTTCGCCCCGCGCCTGCCGACCATCATCGTCGCGCTCGCCCTCGTCCTGGTCGGGCTGCTCGGGACCTTTGGCAGCGTGCTGCCCGACGCCGTCGGCGTGTGGGCCTTCCTGCTCGCCGCTGCCGCGCTGATCATCGGGATGGTGGTCGAGGGCCTCTGAGCCGAGGGCATCGCCGGCGCTGATCCGGCGTCGGAACCCATCCGGCCTCCCGGGCGTCCCGTTCACGCCCACGGATGGAGGTTGGAACCATGACCAGACGACTCTTCGCGCTGCTGGCCGTCGCGGCGCTGCTCGTCGCCTGCGGTGCGCAGGGCGGCGCGGACTTCGGCGATGTCGGCCAGCCGGTCGTCCCCGGTGCCAGCGCCGCCGCTGGCGGAGCGGACGGCGAGGCGGCACCCGACGAGGATCGCGGCGTCGCAGGTGGCGGCGCCGACGACGGCTCGGGATCGTACGCGGTCCCCATCGAGCAGCGCATCGTCAAGACCGGCGAGGTGACCCTCGAGGTGGCCAGCGTCGCCGAGACACTCGGGCGCGTGCGAGCGCTCGTCACCCAGCTGAGCGGCTACGTCGGCGGCTCGCAGGCCGGCACGCTCGACGACAGCGCGACGATCACGGCCCGCATCCCGGCTGCCTCGTTCGACGACGCGCTCGCCCGGCTACACGAGCTTGACGGCGAAGTGATTGCCGAGGCGACGCGCGAGGAGAACGTCACGACCCAGATCGTCGACCTCGGCGCACGGATCGACAACCTGGAGGCGTCCGAGGCCAGCTACCGCGAGCTCGTGGCGCGGGCCGAGAAGATCGAGGACATCCTGGCCGTGCAATCGCGCCTCGACGAGGTCCGCGGCCAGATCGAGCAGCTGACGGCTCAACTCAAGGCGCTCGAGGGCCAGGCAGACCTGTCGACGCTCACGATCACCCTGGTCCCCAAGGCCGAGCCGATCAGCCAGCAGGCCGAGACGTGGGATCCCGGGGCGCAGCTGAATGCGGCGCTGGCGGCGCTGGTTGGCATCGGTCAGGGGCTGCTCAACGGCCTGATCTGGTTCGGGATCGTGTGGCTGCCGATCCTGCTCATCCTGGCCCTGCTGGTCGTCATCGCCCTGCGCGGCGTCCTGGAGGTCCGGCGCCGCATGCCGGCTCCGCGCCGCGACGACGCGCCCGCCTGATCGGGTACACTGGCGCGCGAATCCTTTAAGCCCGGCCCAGTGAGGCCGGAAAGGAGCGCGCGTGCAGACCGCACATCATCTCGACCTCGCAACCGATTCGACGCCGTCCGCAGCACCGCGGGTGGCGTCGTCGTCTTCCTCCGAGCCTCGCCCCGGCCGACTGGCGCTGGAGGGTGGGCTGGTGCTCGAGGGTCGGCTGCACGGTGGACCAGCGCCCGCCAGCGGCGAGCTCGTCTTCACCACCGCCTCGACGGGATGGGGGGAGATCCTGACCGATCCGTCCTACGCCGGGCAGATCGTCGTCCTGACCCACCCGATGGCGGGGAACTACCGCATCGATCGCTCCGAGCTGGAGTCCGACCACGTTCGTGCCCGCGCGCTGGTCGTGACCCGCCTCGTCGAGCCTCCGCCCGGTGCGGGCGCCTCCCTCTCGGAGCTCCTGACCGAGGGTGGCATCCCGGCCATCTCGGGCGTCGACACCCGGGCGCTGACGCTGCGGCTCCGCAACGGTGCCGCTCGCCGCGCGCTCATCGTCGACCGTGCGGTGGCAGCCGACGACGCCGTGGAAGGTGCGCGTGACAGCGCGCCCTGGGACTCCGTCGACCACGTTGGCGTGGTGGCGACGTCGCGGCCGTACGTCGTGGCGCCGCAGGGCGAGGTCCGCGGCCGTGCGACGCTGGTGGATTACGGCGTCAAGCGCTCGCTGCTGCGGGCCCTGACGCAGCGCGGGCTGGTGGTCACGGTCCTGCCGCCCGACGCCACCGCCGCGGACGTTCGCACCACGCGCCCCGACCTCGTCGTCCTCTCGCCCGGGCCGGGTGATCCGAGCCGCATGGCGCCCCAGATCGCGACGGTGCGGACGCTGGCGGCGGCCGCGGCAGATGGCGGGACGCCCATTCTCGGAATCTGTCTGGGCCACCAGCTGCTGGCCCTCGCCGCCGGCGCGGAGACGCACCGCATGCCGGTCGGACACCACGGCGGCAACCACGCGGTCCTGGACGTGGCCGCCGGTCGCGTGGACATCGGGGCGCACAACCACGAGGTCGCGGTGCTGGACGGGCCGGCCCTCGCCGCCGCCGGGTACGGCATCAGCCACCGCGACCTGAACGACGACACCGTCGAGGGAATGGTCCACGCCAGCGGCCGCATCGCATCGGTGCAGTTCCACCCCGAGGGCGCGCCAGGCCCCATCGACGCGGCACGCGTCTTCGACCTCGCCACGAGCGGGGCGACGGTATGACGACCACCACGAGGCCGCCGCGCAAGGTCTTGGTCATCGGCTCCGGGCCGATCCTCATCGGCCAGGCGGCCGAGTTCGACTATGCGGGCGTGCAGGCCTGCCTGGCGCTGCGGGCGGCCGGCGTGGAGACGGTCCTGGTCAACTCGAACCCCGCCACGGTGATGACCGATCCGGACGTCGGCGGCACCGTGATCATCGGCCCGCTGACGCTCGACCACGTCACCAGGGTGATCGAGCAGCACCGGCCTGACGCGCTGCTGCCGACGCTGGGCGGACAGACGGGCCTCAACCTGGCCGTCGCCCTGGACGACGCCGGTGTGCTCGACCGATACGGCGTCCGCGTCCTGGGCACGCCGCTCGATGCGGTGCGCGCCGCGGAGGATCGGGGTGGGTTCCGCGACCTGGTGATGCGGATCGGTGAGCCGGTGCCCGAGTCCGCCGTGATCGAGTCCGTCGAGGACGGTCTCCGCTTCGTGGAGATGCTCGGCGCGCCGGTCGTGGTGCGGCCGGCGTTCACGCTTGGTGGGGGTGGTGGCGGGTTCGCGGCGACGCCCGATGAGGCGCGGGACCGCATCGCGGCTGGCCTGGCGGCCAGTCCCATCCACCAGGTGCTGGTCGAGCGCTCGCTGCTCGGGTGGTACGAGATCGAGTTCGAGGTCCTGCGCGACGCGGCCGACACGACCATCGCCATCTGCGGCATGGAGAACCTGGACCCGATGGGGGTGCACACCGGCGACTCGATCGTGGTGGCGCCGATCCAGACCCTGCCCGACCCGGTGGTCCAGCGCCTGCGCCGATGCGCGCTGAACATCGTTCGTGCCCTCAAGCTCGAGGGCGGCTGCAACGTCCAGCTCGCCGTCTCACCGGACCATGCCGACTACCGGGTCATCGAGGTCAATCCGCGCGTGAGCCGCTCGTCGGCCCTCGCGTCCAAGGCGACCGGCTACCCGATCGCCCGGATCGCCGCCCAGATCGCCCTGGGGCGGCTGCTGCACGAGATGCCCAACCCGGCGACCGGCGGCAACAGCGCGGCGTTCGAACCGGCCGTGGATTACGTCGTGGTCAAGCTGCCGCGCTGGCCGTTCGACAAGTTCCCCACCGCCGATCGCTCCCTGGGCATCCAGATGAAGGCCACCGGTGAGGCGATGGCCATCGACCGCGAGTTCGGTCCGGCCCTGCTGAAGGCGCTGCGCTCGCTCGAGCCGCGCGGCCGCGGCTGGCTGTGGGAGGACCCGGCCTGGGCGCTGGACGAACGCGCCCCGGACGACCTCGAGGCCTTCCTCGCGCCATCCGACACGCGGCTGTGGCGGATGGTGGCCCTGCTGCGCCATGGTTTGGCCGATGCCGCCGACATCTCGGCGGCCACCGGTGTTGCGCCGTGGTTCACGGAGCGCATCGCGGAGCTCGTCGCCGCCGAAGCCACGGTCGTGGGCGCCCCACTCGTCGACGCGAAGCGCACGGGATTCGGCGACGCGGACATCGGGCAGCTCTCGAACGTCCCGGCAGTCGCCATCCGGCGCGCTCGGGTGCGCGCCGGCATCGGTCCGGCCTACCGGCGGGTCGATACCTGCGCCGGCGAGTTTCCGGCGGAGACGCCGTACTTCTACTCGAGCTACGCCGAGCCCGAGGTGGCGCCGCCGGCCGAGCGGCAGAGCGTCATCGTGGTGGGGTCGGGACCGATCCGGATCGGGCAGGGGATCGAGTTCGACTACTGCAGCGTGCGGGCGGCGTGGGCCATCCGGGACATGGGGCTCGATGCCGTCGTTGTCAACAACAACCCCGAGACCGTCAGCACCGATTACGACGCCAGCACGCGGCTCTACTTCGAGCCACTCGACACCGAGTCGGTCCTGGACGTGATCGATCACGAGCGGGCCCTGACCGGCACGCCCCCGGCCGTGGTGCTGACCTTCGGCGGCCAGACGGCCATCGATCTGGCCAAGGACCTGGCGTACGCCCACGTGCCGATCGCCGGGCTGACGGCCGAGGCGATCGAGATCACCGAGGACCGCGAGCGCTTCGCGCAGCTGCTGAACCAGCTCGGCCTCGCCGGTCCGCGCGGGTCCCTTGCGTCCGACGAGGGCTCCCTGCGCGAGGCGATCGGCGCGCTCGGCGGCCTGCCGGTGATCGTGCGGCCGTCGTGGGTGATCGGAGGACGGGGGATCGCGGTCCTCCGCACGGACCAGGACGTTCGCGAGTACCTGGCCACCGACGTCGGCTGGCCGCTGCGCGTGGACGAGATGCTCGAGGGCATCGAGCTGGACGTGGATGCCATCAGCGATGGCGAGGCGTGGTCGGTGCCGGGCATCCTCGAGCAGGTCGACCCACCCGGCGTGCACTCAGGCGACAGCGTCGCGGTGCTGCCACCACAGCGACTGCCGCGCGAGCAGCAGGAGCGAGCGGCCGAAGCCGCCGGACGGATCGCGCTGGCGCTCGGGGTTCGCGGCATCCTCAACGTGCAGATGGTCGTCGTGGGCGAGCGCGTCGTCGTCATCGAGGCCAACCCGCGCGCCAGCCGCACGGTGCCGATCGTCGCCAAGGCCACCGGGCTCGACGTGGTGGCGGCCGCGGTGCGCTGCGCCCTGGGCGCCGACCTGGGGTCCGTCGGGTTGTCGCCGGGGCTGCACGCCGACGGTCGGCTCGTCGCGGTCAAGGCTCCGGTCGGGTCGCTGGCCCGGCTGCCGGGGGTCAGCCGAGATCTCGGCCCGGAGATGCGCTCCACCGGCGAAGTGCTGGGGCTCGCGCCGGTCGCCGCCGATGCACATCGGCTGGCGCTCGAGGCCGCATCGGCTCACGCGTCCTGAGCGACCGGTCCCAGGCACGAAGGAGGGCCGTCGGCTCCAGTACGGAGGGTCCTGGAACCGACGGCCCGGAAGACACGAACCTGGTCATCGAACGAGCGAAGCCGCACAAGGTCGCGTTCGGCCCGAGCTTCCGTTCGCAACGAGGCTTCGTTCGTCCGGGGATGACCCGGAAGGCTCGATGTCTACGTCGCGCCAGAGGAGCAAGAACCGTGCCGCGGCGCCGGCGGTTCCGCGTGGATCAGCGGCGTCGGGACGGGCGCGTCTGCTGGCTGATCTGCGTCTGCCGGCGTCGGAGGTAGCCGCCATACCAGCCGCCGATGAAGCCGAGCACCGCCTGGTAGAGGGCCTGCGGGACGAGCGACGCCACGATGTCGGCGGTCTGGATGGTGGAGTCGGCGGCGCTGAAGGCGACGATCAGAAGTGCCGCGCCGATCACGAAACTCACGAGGGCGGCGGCCGTGCCGAACAGCGTGGGACGCTGCCAGCCGAACCACCCCGCGCCGATCAACGCGCCGAACAGGACGAAGGTGCCGACGATCCCCAGGATGCTGCCGGCGTACGCGAACGACGCGTAGAAGCCGATGAAGGCGACGAGGCCGGTCACCAGCCAGGCCACCAGGTTCGAGCGCAGCAGGAAGAGACGTTCGCGAACCGGACGCAGCGGCCCGCTGCGGTCGAAGCCGGCCAGCGGGTCGGGCCGACCGGGCAGCGCCGGGGCCGGCGGGAAGATGCGGCTCAGGAAGCCGCCGCCCGAGCCGGACGCGGCGGGAGCCGGCTCCTCGGCCGATGCTTCGGTTTCGCTGAGTTCGCCGCGCGCGGCCAGGCGAGCGCGACGTCGTGCCTCGGCGCGGGATGCCGCGCGGTCGTCGGGGGTGCGGTTGGACATCGGGCGCGATTGTACCGATGCCGACCGGTAAGCGTGCACTAACCGGCCGGTAAGCGGCCGGGGAGCATCCTCCGCTCCGCCTGCGGCGCCTCCGAGCTGCGAGGTGCTTCGTGTCCGCTCGGCGTTTCTCCATGGCCACGGTGCCGGCCGCCCGCTCCCCGGGCTTCGTCGGACTGCTCGTTTCCGTGCTCGTCGTCGCGACCCTGCCGCTGGCGACCCTCACCGCCGTCGCCGCGGCGCCCGACCACCTCCTCATCAGCGAGGTCGTCACCGGCGGGGCGAGCGCCAGCGACGAGCTGATCGAGATCTACAACCCGACCGCGACGCCGTTGCCCCTGGAAGGGCTCGAGCTGGTCTACGTCAGCGCCAGCGGGGCGACGGTGAGCCGTCGCGCGGCGTGGGCGCTCGGGGCACCGCCCGTCGAGCCGCAGGCGCATCTGCTCATCGCGAACGAGGCCGGGGTCTACGCCTCGATCGCCGATGTGACCTACGCCACCGGGATGGCCGCGACGGGGGGCAGCGTCGCGCTGCGCATCCAGGGCGCGACGACCGCCATCGACGCCGTCGGCTGGGGTACCGCCACCGGGACTTGGCTCGAGGGGGTGCCGGCGCCAGCGCCGGCGGCGGGATCGAGCATCGAGCGCCTGCCCGGTGGTGCGCTGGGCTCCACGCAGGACACCGACGACAACGCCACCGACTTCGCGCTGCTGACGGTGCCCGATCCCCAGAACCGCGCATCGCTGCCGACGCCCGCGCCCGGTGGGTCCCCCACGGCCACACCGTCGTCGACGCCGACCGCGGAGCCGACGCCGGAGCCGAGCGGGACGCCTTCCGCGACAACGTCCCCGACACCGGACCCCACGCCGACGTCAACGCCACCTCCGACGCCCACGCCCACGTCCACGCCCACCCCGAGCGGGTCGCCCAGTCCCTCGCCCGCGCCGGTCGTCGACGTCGCGGTCGCGCGCGGGCTGCCGGACGGCACCAGCGTCACCATCGAGGGCGTGGCGCTCACCGACTCGGCGTTCTCCGACGGAGGCGGATACGTGGCCGATGCGAGCGCCGGCATCGCGGTGCTGGTCAGCGGCGGCGCGATCTCGCGTGGTGCGCATGTGCGAGTCACGGGCAGCCTGGACGACCGCTACGCCCAGCGGACCATCCGCGCCGATGCGCTCGACGTGGTCACGCTCGGCACCGGCGACGCCCCGCCGGCGACCGCCGTCGCCAGCGGGCAGATCGGCGAGGCGTTCGAGGGATCCCTGGTCCGCGTGACCGCCACCGTCGTCGACGGTCCGACGATGCTGAGCAGCGGTCCGGCGTACGACGTCGACGACGGGACCGGCGTCGCGCGGGTGCTCGTCGCCACGTCGACCGGCATCGACACGACGACGTGGAGCGTCGGGACGTCGCTCGACCTGGTCGGCGTGGTCGGGCAGCGCGACTCGAGCGGGACGGGCGCGGCCGGGTATCGACTCCAGCCACGTGACCCGGCCGACGTGGTCTCGGTGACGCCCGCGCCGAGCCCGATCCCCACGCCCTCGCCCTCGCCCACGTCCGGGGCGACGGCGACGCCCGGGGGCTCGGCGGTTCCAACGCCCGCCCCCGGGACCATGTCGATCGCCGAGGCACGCCAGGCGTCGAAGAACGCCGCCGTCAGGGTTCGCGGCGTCGTGACGCTCCCCAGCGGCCTTGTCGACGACAGCACCGCCGTCGTGCAGGACGCGACCGGCGCCATCGTGCTGCGGCTCGGTGACGACGCGGGAGCCCTGACTCGTGGCCGCCTGGTCGATGTGAGCGGGGCGCGGTCGACCAAGGGCGGCATGGAGACGGTGCGCGTCACGGTGCCGCCGTCCGACCTGGGTCCGGCCACTGAGCCGGCGCCGCGGGCCGTGCGGACGGGCGACGTCGGAGAGCCGCTGGAGGCGCAGCTGGTGCTGGTGCGCGGCGCGGTGTCGTCGCCACGGCACTCGTCGAACGGAACGGTCAGCTTCGACGTGGATGACGGCACTGGGCCGTTGCGGGTCGTCGCCACCTCGGCCGTCGGCGTCGACGCCGAGCTGAACGCGGGCGACTGGATCGAGGTGGTCGGGGTCGTGGGGCAGGAGACGACCGGCGCACAACCGCTGCGCGGCTACCGGCTCTGGCCGCGCGACCCGAGCGACCTTCGCGTGACCGCGTCCGCCGGCGATGCTGACGGTGCCGACGGCGCATCGGGCTCCAACGGCGATGGCCGTGGCGGGGGCGGTGCGGATCGGGACGCAACCAGCCGCGGCGGAACCGTCAGCCTCAGGTCCCTCGACCGGGCCGCTGCCCCGCACGACCTCGAGATCGGCGCGACCCTGGTGGCCGCGCGATGGCCGGAGCTGGGCGTCGCGGGCCTTCTCTGGGACGGCGAACGGCTGGTCGCCATCGACGATCAGGCGGCCGCCGCGATCGCGCGATCGCTGCCACGTGTCACGGTGCCGCTGCCGCTGCGGCTCACCGGGCTGAGCGGCGCCGGCCGGCACGAGGCGACCGGCATCGCGATCGTCACCCTCGGCAGCGGCCACGTGGCGAGCGGCGGGGCACTCGCCGCTCCGGTGACGCAGCTGCCGGGCGCGGGCGAGGCCCCGCGCTGGGTCACTGTCGTCGGTCGCCTGATCCGCGGTGCCACGGACGACCGCGCGGCGGTCATGCTCGCGGGCCGTGGCCCGGTCACCGTCGTCAACGCGTGCGCCGCCCGCACGCTGCATGCGGGCGACCGCGGCCAGGTGAGCGTGACCGGCATCGGCAGCGCGTCCCCGGCAGCGATCACCGTCGGCTGCGACGGCATCCGCACCGCGCCGGTACTGCGAGCCGGCCCGTCCCTCGCCCTGCCGGGTCCCTCGGACGTGGCCGTCCTCAGCACGTCGACAGCACCCGATGCGTCCGGCTCGGGGGCGGACGACTCTCGCCTGGCGGCCGTGCTCGTCCTCCTGGTCGGCCTGTTCCTGGTGGTGGCGGCGGCCATCGCGCGGGCGCTTCGGCTCGGGGGTGAGGGCCCTGAGCTGAGCACTACCGACGCCGACACCACCCACGACGACGACGACGAGGACGCCACGGAGTTGGAGCCGGCGGTCAGGGTGCCGGCCCTCACGCTCGTCGCCGTGCCGCGCGAGCGTGGTCCATGAGGGGAAGCCGAGCGTATACTCCCGCCCGTTCGACGCCGGACGAGCAGGAGGAGACGCCGCGACGTGACCGGGGTGACCCAGGCGGACGCACCGATGACCGGGACCCGCCAGTACCACATCGCCCTCGAGCGGGGGGAGCTGGCGGAGTACATCCTGCTGGTCGGCGATCCGGGTCGCGTCGCGAAGGTTGCCGAGCGCTGGGATGGCGTGGAGGTCGAGCGCAGCAACCGCGAGATCACCACCGCAACCGGGACGTATCGCGACATGCGCGTGTCGTGCATGTCGACGGGCATGGGTACCGACAACGTGGAGATCGTCCTGGCCGAGGTGATGGAGATCACGGATCGGCCAACGCTCATTCGCATCGGTTCATCCGGCGCCCTCCAGCCCGAGATCGCCCTCGGCGACCTGATCGTGTCGACCGGGGCCGTGCGACTGGAGAACACGACGGACTTCTACGTCCATCCCGGCTTCCCGGCGATCGCGCATCGCGACGTGGTCTGGGCCCTGGAGCAGGCGTGCCGAGACCAGGGCGTGCGGTACCACGTGGGGCTCACGGCCACGGCAAGCGGGTTCTACGCTCCGCAGGGACGTGCGATGCGCACGCTCCCGGTTCGCTATCCTGCGCTCGCAGATGAGCTTCGCCGCCAGCGTGTGGCGAACCTCGAGATGGAATCGTCGGCACTGTTCGTGCTGGCGCATCTTGCGGGACTGCGGTCCGGCACGGTCTGCGCGGCCTACGCGCAGCGGACGGACGGCACGTTCCTCGAAGGCGCGGCGAAGGAGGCCGCGGAGGCACGCTGCATCGATGCCGGACTGGCCGGCATCCACCTGCTGTGGCAGGCCGACACCGATGCTGGCGACACGCTCGCCAGCCGAAGACCGTCGGGCACCGGGCAGGAAGGAAGCTCACAGGCACCGACCGCAACCGAGTGACGGTCCTAACAGGGAGGCAACGAACCGATGGCGACTGAGGCCTACTGCGTCAAGTGCAAGACCAAGCGCGAGATGCAGAACGCTGAGAAGATCACGATGAAGAACGGCAAGCCGGCGACCCAGGGCGTGTGCCCGGTCTGCGGCACCAAGATGTTCAAGATCGGCGGCTGACCCGCCACCCGAACGTCGAACACCGTTCGACAGGACGCGCCGGCACCCGCCGGCGCGTCCTTCGTTTTGCCCCGCGCGTTCCGGGTGCCGTTCGTCACGCATCTGGGGGCCACCTTCACCGGTCGTTCCGCGACGGCCTCCCTACAATCAGGGATGTGGAGCTCGCAGCCGAACGACCCGTCCTCGCGGTCGACCTCGGCGGCACCCAGATCCGCGCAGCACTGATCACCCCGGACCGGGAGGTCCGCCACCGCCGCGCCGTCAAGACGCGCGACGAGGACGGCGTGACCGCGGTGCTCGACCGGATCGTGGAGATCGCCGCCGCGGTCCGTGACGACGCGCGCCGTGCCGGCGACCCCGAGCCGGTGGGCCTCGGCATCTCGGCGCCGGGTCCGCTGGACCGCTGGCGCGGCATCGTGCTGGCGGCCCCGAACCTGCACGGGTGGGAGAACGTGTCCGTCGTCGATCACGTCGCCCCGCGCATCGGCCTGGCCACCTACCTCGAGCGCGACACCAACGTTGCCGTCATGGCCGAGTGGCGCTACGGCGCCGGGCGTGGGGCGCAGAACGTCATCTACATCACCGTCTCGACGGGCATCGGCGGCGGGATCGTGCTGGACGGGCGTCCGATCATCGGCCCCGACGGTTCGGCCGGCGAGGTCGGGCACATGACGGTCAACCTCGACGGCCCGATCTGCGGCTGCGGTGGCGTCGGCCACGCCGAGGCCATCGGGTCCGGCACGGCCCTCGCGCGAGAGGCGCGGGCCCTGCTCGACGCGGGACGCGCTCCCGTGCTTGCCCGCCTGGCCGCCGATGGTCGCGAGCCCGACGCGGAGCTGCTCGCGGCGGCCGCCCACGCGGGCGATGACGACGCGGGACAGGTCCTGGAGCGCGCGTGGGAGGCCATCGGTGCGCTGTGCGCGTCGCTGGTCAACGTCCTGGATCCCGAGGTGATCGTCCTGGGCGGATCGATCGCCCAGCACCAACCACGGCTCTTCGAGGTCATCGACGCCGAGCTCGAGCGTCGCGCCTTCGCCTTCCTCCGCCACCGCGTGCGCATCGAGCGCGCCGCGCTGGGTGGCGACGTCTCACTGATCGGACTCCTGCCGATCGTCAATGACCGTATCCACGACGCCGCCTTCCGGGCGGCGGCGAGCCGGCCGCCATCGGCGGCCTCACAGCAAGGAGCTTCACCCTCATGACGACCCGCATCGGTATCAACGGCTTCGGCCGCATCGGTCGCCAGAGCCTGCGCGCCATCCTGGAGCGCCATCCCGACGAGCTCGAGGTGGTTGCCGTCAACGACCTGGCGCCGACCAGGACGAACGCGCACCTGTTCAAGTACGACTCGACGTACGGGACGTTCGAGGGCGACGTCACCGCCGGCGAGAACACCATCACGGTCGACGGCCACGAGATCCGCGCCTTCAGCGAGAAGGACCCGGCGGCGCTGCCGTGGAAGGACCTCCAGGTCGACATCGTCATCGAGTCGACCGGCATCTTCACCGATGCGACCAAGGCCCGGGCCCACGTCGAGGCCGGTGCCCGGAAGGTGATCATCTCGGCGCCGGCCAAGAACGAGGACGTGACCCTCGTGCTCGGCGTGAACGAGGACAAGTACGACCCGGAGCAGCACCACATCGTCAGCAACGCAAGCTGCACGACGAACGGCCTGGCGCTGCCGGCGAAGGTCGTCTTCGACACGTTCGGCATCGAGCGTGGCCTGATGACGACCATCCACAGCTACACCAACGACCAGAACGTCCTCGACGTCTTCCACAAGGACCTGCGGCGCGCCCGCAGCGCCGGCCAGAACATCATCCCGACCACGACGGGCGCGGCGAAGGCCCTGGCCCTGGTCATCCCGGAGCTCAAGGGCAAGTTCGACGGCTTCTCGCTGCGCGTGCCGACTCCCACCGTGAGCGTCATCGACTTCGTGGCCATCACCGAGAAGCCGGTGACGGCCGAATCGGCCAACGATGCGCTGCGCGCGGCGGCGGAAGGGCCGATGCAGGGCCTGCTCGGCTACACCACCGAGGAGCTGGTCAGCATGGACTTCAAGGGCGACTCGCGCTCGAGCATCATCGACGCGGCCTCGACCATGGTCACCGGCGACCGGCTGCTGAAGGTGATCGCCTGGTACGACAACGAGTGGGGCTACTCGTGCCGCGTGGCGGACCTCGCCGCGTTCATGGCCGAGCGGCTCTAGACGGGGGCGAATGCACCGATGGACTACAAGACCGTTCGGGACGTCGACGTCGACGGGAAGCGCGTCTTCCTGCGCGCCGACCTGAACGTCCCGCTCGATGACGGCAGGATCACCGATGACACGCGCATCCGGGCCAGCCTGCCGACCATCGTCCATCTCCTGGACCGCGGCGCCACGGTCATCCTGGCGAGCCACCTCGGCCGGCCGAAGGGCAAGGTGAACGACGCGCTGCGCCTCAAGCCGGTCGCGGATCGGCTCAGCCAGCTGCTCGGGCGCCCGGTGCGCATGACCGGCGATGCGCTGGGGCCGGGGGTGCAGGTCGCGGTCGACAAGCTGCGGCCCGGCGACATGATCCTGCTCGAGAACCTCCGGTTCCACGCCGAGGAGGAGGCCAACGACCCGGAGTTCGCGAAGTCGCTCGCCGGCCTGGCCGACCTGTACGTCAACGACGCCTTCGGCGCCGCCCACCGGGCGCACGCCTCGACCGAGGGCATCACCCACTACCTGCCGTCCGTGGCGGGCCTCCTGATGGAGCGCGAGGTCGATGCGCTCCAGACGCTGCTCGAGCGACCGGCCAAGCCGTTCCACGCCGTCATCGGCGGGGCCAAGGTCTCCGGCAAGCTCGAGGTGCTCGAGGCGCTGCTGTCGCGCTGCCAGGCGATCCTGGTCGGCGGCGGCATGGCCAACACCTTCCTGGCGTCCAAGGGCCTGGCCCTCGGCAAGAGCCTGGTGGAGGAGGAGCAGCTCGACAACGCCACGCGGATCGTCGAGGAGGCGCGCCGCAAGCGCGTCCGCCTGATGCTTCCGACCGATGCGGTCATCGCGCCGCAAATCCACCACCGCGCCAAGACGAAGGTGGTCCCGGTGGACGCGGTGCCCAAGGACCAGATGATCGTGGACATCGGCCCCGAGACGGTCGCCGCGTACACCGAGCACCTGGCGAAGGCGAAGACCGTCTTCTGGAACGGACCGATGGGCGTCTTCGAGCACCCGCAGTTCGCGGAGGGCACCAGGGCCATCGCGCGCAGCCTGGCGACGCTCACCGACCAGGGCGCCGTGACCGTGGTCGGCGGTGGCGACTCGGTGGCGGCCGTGGAGCAGCTGGAGCTGACCGACCGGATGACCCACGTGAGCACGGGCGGCGGCGCGTCGCTCGAGTTCCTCGAGGGCAAGACGCTGCCCGGCGTGGCCGCGCTGCTGCGGCGCGAGGCGGAGGTGCCGGCATGACCAGCTCGCTGATCGAGGACGTCATCGGACGGGAGGTCCTCGATTCCCGCGGCAACCCGACCGTCGAGGTCGACGTGCTGCTCGAGGACGGCTCGGTCGGGACGGCCATCGTGCCGTCCGGCGCGTCCACCGGCGCCCACGAGGCGGTCGAGCTGCGCGACGGCGACGGGGACCGGTACGGCGGCAAGGGCACCCTGACCGCTGTCAAGAACGTCAACGACACCCTGCGTCCCGAGCTGATCGGTGTCGATGCGGTGGACCAGGTGAGCGTCGACCGGCTGCTGATCGCGCTCGACGGCACGGACAACAAGGGGAAGCTGGGCGCCAACGCGCTGCTCGGCGTGAGCATGGCGGTGGCCCACGCCGCCGCGGAGTCGGTCGGGCTGCCGCTGTACCGATACCTGGGTGGGGCAGGGGCGCGGACGCTGCCGGTCCCGCTCGTGAACATCCTCAACGGCGGCAAGCACGCCATCAACTCGACGGACTTCCAGGAGTTCATGATCGCGCCACTCGGCGCGCCGAGCTTCCGGGAGGCGCTGCGCTGGGCGGCGGAGACGTTCCACGCCCTGGGCAAGATCCTTCACGACGAGGGCTTCGCCACCACGGTGGGGGACGAGGGCGGCTATGCCCCGAGCCTCGGCAGCAACGAGGACGCCATCGCCGCCGTCCTGGCGGCCATCGAGCGCGCCGGATACACGCCGGGCGAGCAGATCGCCATCGCGCTCGATCCAGCGACCACCGAGCTGTACGGCGACGGCCACTACACGCTGGCTCGCGAGGACCGGAGCATGACCAGCGAGGAGCTGGTCGAGTTCTGGGCAGGATGGGTCGAGCGCTACCCGATCGTGAGCCTCGAGGACGGCCTTGCCGAAGACGACTGGGACGGCTGGCGCGCGCTGACCGAGCGCGTCGGCGAGCGCATCCAGATCGTCGGGGACGACCTGCTGGTGACGAACACCGAGCGCCTGGCGCGCGGAATCGAGCAGCGCGCCGCGAACAGCATCCTGGTCAAGCTCAACCAGATCGGCACGGTGACCGAGACGATCGAGGCCATCGAGATGGCGCAGCGGGCCGGCTGGACCGCGGTCATCAGCCACCGCTCGGGCGAGACCGAGGACACCACCATCGCCGACCTGGCGGTTGCCCTCAACACCGGTCAGATCAAGACCGGCTCCATCAGCCGATCCGAGCGGATCGCCAAGTACAACCGGCTGCTGCGAATCGAGGAGGAGCTGGCCGATGCGGCCGTCTTCGCCGGCCGCGGAGCCTTCCGTCAGCGCCGCTGAACGCGGCGATCAGCACCCCGGAACCAGAACGACCCCGGATCGCTCGGATCCGGGGTCGTTGCCTGTGCGTGGGTGAGCTCAGCTCTCGTCGGATCCCTCGCCGGCCTGCTTGCGACGTCGGGCCGCGGCGGACTCGCGGCTGGCCCGCGTCACGGCCACCTTCGCCTTGCCGGCGGCGGTGCGCGGCCGGTCCGCGGCCTTGCCCGCGGCGGCCTTGGACGCCTTGGCGGCCTGGACCTTCTTGCGCTGCGCCGTCTTGCTGGCGGCCGTGCGCTTCTTCGGCGCGGCACCGGCGGCCGTCTGCGCCTCGTCGAGCAGGTGCGCGGCGTTGACCTTGGCCATCAGGCGGCTCTTGCGGCGCGCGGCGTTGTTCGGGTGGATGATGCCCTTCTCGGCGGCCTTGTCGAGCGCGCTGATGGCCGCAGTCACGGCCTCCGGGCCGTCGCCGTCGACGCGGCCGAGGGCGATCGCCGCCGCGTTCTGGACGAGCGTCTTCGCCTCGCTGCGCGTGCGACGGTTCACAGCGCGGCGGCGAAGCGACTGGCGCACGCGCTTGAGGGCGGAGGGCGTGCGCGCGCCCTTCCAGGATCGAGGCGTTCTTGCCACGTGGTGTCCTCAGGTGAGTGTGATCGGCACACAACAACAGCACTCTCCGGAGTGCCGTGCGGAGCCGGGAGTATAGCAGTCCCGCCCCGATCGAGCCACTCGACAGATCGGCGCTGACCCGCGACAATCGGCATCTCGCCGAACGCGCCCAGGCCCGGCGCACGGCGGCGAACCGAGCCCAGGGAGGAACCACGGCGGAGACCGAGCAAAACGCCCGATGCGGCCGCTGCCCGGCGGATCGCAACGAATGGCGATACGAGAGCGTCTCCTGCCAGACACCATGACGACGATCACCATGCCCCGGCGCCTTCTGCGCCCGATGGGCTCGCCGCCCGCGCGCCGCTCCATGCTCATCGGCTTCGCGGGCACGCTGCTGCTCGGTCTCGCCATGCTCGCCGGCACCGCCGTCGCCATCGGGGCGGCCAACGCCGGCGCCGTGATGCCCGGCGTCAGCGTCGCCGGCGTCGACCTCGCTGGGCTCACCCAGGACGATGCGCGCGCGCGCCTGGCGGACGAGCTGCCAGCACTGGATCGCGGGACGGTCCGGGTCACGGTCGGCGACCGCGAGGCGTCCGTGGCGTTCGCCGACCTCGGCCGCGGCTACGACCTGGACCGGATGGCGGCCGCGGCGTTCGATGTGGGCCGAGACGACAACCCCTTCCTGGCGGGCCTCGAGCGTCTGCGGTCCGTCGTGCACCGCGCAGCACTCCCGGTCGCCGTCCACCCGTACGATCCCGAGGCGCTCGACGCGGCCGCGGGCGATGTCGCGGACGAGCTGAGCGTCGCGCCGGTGGACGCCGCGCTCGTCCAGGACGGCGCGCGCTTCACCTTCACGCCGTCGCGCGACGGCGAGGTCGTCGATGCCGAGGCGGTCAAGGCAGCCCTGGCGCGCGCCGCCGACACGACGCGGCCGGGCGACGTCGCGATCCAGCTGTCGGCGACGACCACGGCCCCGGCGATCACCACCGATGAGGCGCGCGCCGCGGCGGTCGACGCGACCGCGAGTGTTCGCCCGCTCGATCTGACCATTCCGGGCGCGGCCGAGGACGAGGCGCCCATCGCCTGGTCGAGCGAAACGCTGGCAGGCCTGCTCGACGTCACGACGGACGCGGAGACGGTGCAGGTCGCCGTCGACACGGCCGCGCTGACCGACCTGGTCAGCGGCCTGGTCGAGCAGATCGACCAGGCCGCAACGAACGCGCGGATCACCGTCGCCTCGGGCGGCGGCCTCGGCGGCATCGTTCCGGGCGCGCCGGGTCGCGCGCTGGACGTCGACGCGAGCGTCGCATCGCTCGTCGACGCCTTCACGCGGCGGGCCGACGGCGAGGAGGTCCGCTCGGTGCCGCTCGTCGTCGACGTCACCGAGCCGCAGTTCACGACCGCACAGG
This sequence comes from Candidatus Limnocylindria bacterium, assembly GCA_035764845.1. GTDB lineage: Bacteria > Chloroflexota > Limnocylindria > QHBO01 > QHBO01 > JACDBZ01. The sequence goes on along the minus strand of DASTYP010000250.1, from coordinate 163 downwards.
CCGAGGCCGTGCTGCCGCGGATGCAGATGGTGTCGTCGTGGACCACGTACTACGTCCCCGGGGACGGCAACGGGTGGGGCAACAACATCAACATCCCGGCGCGCGACATCGATGGCCGCAACCTCTATCCCGGCGAGTGGTTCAGCTTCTGGGACAGCATCGG
>DASTYP010000249.1:0-8440 GCA_035764845.1 Candidatus Limnocylindria bacterium | reverse complement strand
CGAGGACGTCGCCGGCAGGCGCCGCGGCACACAGACGGGCCGCAAGGTTCACCGCGGTACCGACATAGCCCTCCTGCGTCTCGACGGTCTCCCCGGCGTGGACACCGATTCCGACGCGGATCGGGGCCTCCGGTGTCGCGGTACTGGCATCGGCCGCTGCGGCCGCGATCGCGAGACCGCACGCCACCGCCCCGCTCGCGTCGGGGAAGACGACGTAGAACGAGTCGCCCTCAGTGCGGATCTCGGCGCCGTCGTGCTCGTCGACCGCGGCGCGCACGAGCTTTCGGTAGCGATCAAGCAGCTCGGCGGCCTCGTTGGCGCCACGGCGCTCAAGGTACGCGGTGTAGCCCCTCAGGTCGGCGAAGAGGAATCCCCGAGTCGCCCCCCGGCGCCGGGAGACCGCGTCAGGCCCTCCGGGATTCATGGCCGAATGATCGCAGCGGGGTCAAGGTCGCCCAACGTGACGACACGGTGCCGATGAGCCTCTTCCCATTGCAACCCGGACCAGCCTCGATCCGCCTACCGACCTCGATGGGCCGATCGGTGATGCAGACTAATCAGCGCTTCGAGTCCGTCACCTCAGACCAATGGAGGAACGTCCCAATGGAACCGTCGGAAGCCGCCGATGAGCTGAACGAGGTGTCGGTGCTCGTCAACGTCGCGCATCGGCTACTCGTCGCCATCCGCGAGGACATCGAGTCCTCGCCGTCCCTGCAGGGCATCGTCGACGACCTGGACGCCGCCCACGACCAGCTGGACGCGGCGCTGGATCGGCTCGGGGCAGCGATCGACGTCGCCGATGCGGAGGCCGGCGCCCAGCCACGCGAGCAGCGTACGCCAATCCACTGAGCTCGGGGCGCTCGGTCCTCTTCGGCGAGGCTACCGCCGCGTCCGGAAGGCCTGGGCGTCGTCGATCCTCTTCAGGACGCGGCAGGCGCGCAGCGTGACCCATCGGCTCGGTGCTCCCGGCCGATCGATGTCGGCGTGCATCTTCCCGGCATACGGGTACCGGTTCGCCCATCGGCCGTTCGCGTCCTGCTGCGCCAGCAGCCAGTCGGCCGCCGGCGCCAGGCGTGCATCGGCTCCTGAGCCGGCTTCGCACACCGCCTCCAGCACCTGGAGCACGTCGGCCACGTAGCCGCTCGGGAAGCCCAGGCGGAACCAGCTGCCGTTCGGCTTCGTGTTGCCCCAGCCCATCGGGTACCGGGCCGTCGATGGGTCGACCGAGAGGAGGAACTCGACCCCTGCGCGGAGCGCCTCGGTCACCGCAGGCGACCGGCGGTCGGGAGGCACACGAGCCAGCGCGAGCACCGACTTGGCCGCGCCCCAGCCGCAGGGGAGGCGCTCGTTCACGGCGCACTCGAAGCCCGGTCCGGACGTGGCGGTGCGGTACCAGCGGACGTCGCCCTGACCCGTGATCGCGGACGCCTGCCAGTCGATCGAGCGCTGGACGCGCTCGTCGTCGAGCCATCCGAAGCCGATGAGCGCCCGCAGCACGTTCCCGTTCAGGCAGTGGGCGACCGTCGACGGTGCCGGAACCGCCGCCCCGCCGGACCAGCCGAAGCCGCCGCTGGGCGCGTGGGCATGGTCCAGCACGTACCCGCAGGCCGCCCGGACGCGAGGGTCGGACCCATCGGCGCCGAGCTGGTCCAGGAAGATGAGCGACCAGATGGTGCCGGTGTACTTCGGGCTGTAGCCGCCTCCGGGCTTGATCCACCAGCCGTCGGGATGCTGCGCCGCGAGGATCGCCGCGATCGGGTCGGTGCGCATGGCCGCGGCCCGCGCGGCCGCCACGTCCTGGTGATCCGCGGGAAGGTCGAGCAACTCGCGGAGCGCGCGATGCCGGACCGCCGGCACGGACGTCTCGAGGAGCCAGGGCGTCGGATCGGCATGGAGTCGGCCCGTCCATCGCGGGGCGCCGCCTGCAGCCACGGTCGTGGGCATGGTCCGATGCTGGTGGCCGACCCCGCGAGGAGCCAGTGCCAGATGTCGTGCGGCGGAAAGCCGGTTGCGCGAACGTGACGCCCATGTCGATGTCGTCCCGCGATGCGGGGTCACGGCGCCGGCTCATTGAGCCAGGCCAGGACGGCCAGCACGCGACGATGGTCGTGTTGGGCGGGCTCGAGCCCAAGCTTGGAGAAGACCTGGCCGACGTGATGCTCGACGGTCTTCGGCTCCAACGCGAGCTCCTGGCCGATGCCTCGGTTCGATCGACCCTCGGCCATGAGCCGCAGCACATCGCGCTCCCGTGGCGTCAGCTCGTCGAGGGGCCCGTGGCGGCGTGGTCGCCCCAGCAACGCGGAGACGATCTCGGGATCGATGACCGAGCCGCCCGCGACCAGGCGTTCCAGTGCGGCCACCAGCTGGGACACACGGGTCACGCGGTCCTTGAGCAGGTAGCCGATGCCGGCTGGATCGTCGCGAAGCACCTTGAGGGCGATGCCTCCTTCGACGTGCTGCGACAGGAGGAGGACCGGGAACCGTGGCCGCCGCGCGCGGAGCGTGGCCGTGGCTCGCAGCCCTTCGACTGTGAACGAGGGCGGTAGCCGGATGTCGACGACCGCGGCATCGGGGAGGTGATGCTCGACGGCCGACACGAGCTCCGACTCCGTCGAGGCCGTCGCCGCGACCTCCACGCCATGCTCGCGGAGGGCGCCGGCAAGCGTCTCCCGGAGCAGGTCGGAGTCCTCGGCGATGACGATCTTCACGACGCTGGCTGCGCTACGGTCGGCTGCCGGATTGGCAGCCTGATCTCCACGAGGGTACCGCCGTGCGGACCGCCACCGACGGTGAGCGACCCGGCGGATGCGGCGACGCGATCCTCGAGGCCGGCGAGCCCGGAACCGTGGCGCGGGTCGGCACCACCGACGCCATCGTCGAGCACGGTCATGTGGAAGGTCGCGCCGTCCAGCCATGCGGAGATCGTCACCGACGTCGCACGCGCATGCCGCGTGGCATTCGTCAGCGCCTCGGCGGCGACGTAGTAGGCGGTCGACTCGATCGGCGCGGGCAGCCGGATGTCCGGGACGTCGACGAGGACGGGGAGCGGGCTGCGCTCGGCGAGTGCGGCGAGCGCAGCGGCTAACCCGGCCTGGACGAGGACGGCGGGATGGATCCCGCGCGCCAGGTCACGCAGCTCGGCGAGTGCCTCGTCGAGGTCGGCGCCGAGCGCATCGAGGCGCATGCTGACCGCCGGTTCGTCCGTTCCGGCGGCGAGGGCCCGGACACGGAGCGCCAGTGCCACCAGTCGTTGCTGCGCGCCATCGTGCAGCATTCGCTCGATCCGGACCCGCTCGGCGTCGGCCGCCTCCACCAACCGAGCTCGTGATGTCCGAATCGCCTCGACTCGTGCGCGCACCTCCGCGGTCAATCGCTCGTTGTCCAACGCCAGCCCAGCCGCCGCCGCGGCTGCCCGCAGCATCGCCGGATCGGTCTGGAGTGCCGGGTCGGTGATGGCGACCGCGATCTCACGGCCGCCGCGCTCAATGCTCGTCACCATGCGTCCCTCGCCCTCCGCGGAAGGATCGACGAGCGTGCCCTGCGCATCGGCGTAGCCGCCGTCGTCCATGCGGAACGCCAGCACCAGCGTCGTATCTCCGACCAGGCGCGCGAATGCGTCACGCAGGCTTCCGACCGTGATCCCGTTCGCGAGCTCCTCCACGAACGTCGCGATCCCCGCCCGATCCAGGCGCTGACGAAGGAGTCCCGCCAGGAACACCACGGGTGGCACCATCGACACCACCCAGCCGACCCAGTAGTCGTACGCGTACTGCGCCGCCGGCCCGCGGACCGTCTCGACGACGAGCGACGCCACGCCGGAGGCGGCCAGCAGGAGGCCGGCGATCCACACCGGCAACAGGAGGCGCCGTGCGGTCCCGCTGGCGACCAGGTAGCGCCTCGCGACGATCAGCGCCATCGCCAGCCACAGGGCGCCGCCCGTGACCTGGCCGATCACGTTGACCGCCGCCACCGTCCCACCGTCGCGGATCAGCAGGAACGGGTTTGCCGGGCACCAGCCGGGAGCACAATCAGCCGGATCGAGGGACGCCGTCACGAACAGGCCGACGGCCACGATCTGGATGACGGCGAGACCAATCAGCCAGCGGACCGGAGGGGAGTCGAGCCGGCCCATGGGGTACGTCAGGATGACGATGCCCATCGGCACGAGGTAGATGTCCTGGAGCCCGATCGACAGCTGGCTCAGGCCGGGCACCAGGGCGTTGCCGAAGTTCCCGGTGAACGTCAAGACGCCGGCCAGCCAGAGCCAGAAGCCGATGCGAGACTCGGGCCTCGCGTGCATGGCCGCGATGCCGGCGACCAGGTAGACGGTGGGGGGCAGCGCGTCGTGGATCAGCTGCCCGGCGACGTTGTCCCCGTCGACCCGCGCGTACGCGCCGAGCGACACCCATTCGGCTAGCACGACCGCCGCGAGCCCCACGGCCGTCAGGGCGGGGACCACACGACGCCGCTGCCGCCTCACCGCACCAGGACCTCCAGCGCTCCGACCGTCAGCGCTGCCTTCTGGACGAACCCACGCACGGGCGCCGCGCCGATGCGCGGCCCGTAGTCGGCGGCATCCCGGGTCGAGATCAGGACGACGGCCGGCGGCGGGTCGTGGCGGGCCAGCACCTCGGCGACGCCGAAGCCATCGGTGCCCGGAAGGGCCACATCGAGCAGCACCACGTCGGGCCTGGTCCTGTCGAAGGCCTCGAGGGCCGCCTCCGAATCGGCGGCCTCGGCGACCACCTCGAACGGTCCGATGGCGAGCAGCTCGCGAAGCGACGCGCGAAAGCCGGCGTGGTCGTCCACGACCAGCACTGTCCGGCGCATGCCGACATCGTCCCGCATGCCGCAAGGGGCGGCCTCGGGGAAAACCCTCGACTTCCTGTGCCGCGGCTGCGGGTCTGCCCCGGCGACCCGCGTGGATCGGTCGCTCACCCTCATGGCCATGGCGGCGCCTGCGCAATGGCGGCCAGCCGCCGGGATCAGGGAAGGAGCGTTCTCATGTCCGTCTCACAGCGACGAGTTCTTCGCGCGACCGCCATTGCAGCGGCCGCGCTCCTGGCCACGGCCGCGGCCTGGAACCTCCTGTTCCAGGTGCGCATCGTGACCCCACCCCTGCCTTCAGCCGACAACGCGCACTACTACGCGTGGTGGCGGCCGATCGAGTGGCAGACCTTCGCCATCGCACTGCTGGCCGCCGCCGGCCTCGGGGGTGTCGGCGTCGTCGGACTGTCCCTCCGGGGTGCCGCCGGTGCGGTACTCGGCATCGGCGCGATCGCCGCGATGGTCGCGCAACTGGCGCAGGCCGGCGCGCAGCACGCGATCCTTGCGGCCTCGACGTCGGCCATCGATCCAGGTGTGCTGGGGACGATCGGCTTCGTCGCCGACGGGATCGTCAACGGCGTCTCCATCGGCGCCTACGCCGGCATGGCGCTCGGTGTCGTGGGGCTGGCGGTGAGCGGAGAGGACGCTCTGCCGGGTCATGCGGCCGGGCGGCTGACCGGGGCCCTGCTGGGGGCGGGGCTGGTCGCCCTGAGCGTCTTCTCGCTTGCGGATCCCCTCGATCTGCTGCAGCCCGTGCTCGGGATCGTGGGCATGGTCCTGACGCCGGCCTGGCTTTGGCAGGTCGGCGCCTCCCTCTCCGCATCCGGCGCGCGGGCCGGGGATCGTGCACCGGTGGCCGGGGCCGCGTGAGCGCCAGGGCGCCTCGCGGAGCAGCTCCCTATCCGGCGGGTCGACGCCCGGCACGAGGTCCACCGAGCGAGGCCTCCGACTGGGCGGGGAGGGCGCGAGGTACGCGGCGTGCACTGCATCCCGCGCCCGCCGCTGAGCGCGGCGCGGCTCCGAACGGCGCCCGGAAGGAGACACTCTCGTGCAGGAAGACCAGGTTCGACGCAACACGCAGGGGATGGACGATCTCGACTTCGACGGCTGGAACAAGGCCGACTGGGACGGCGTGTTCGCCGATCACCACACGGAGGATGTCCTGGTCGACTGGAAGGGACAGCCGACGACCCGCGGACGGCAGGCGCACATCGATGCCATGAAGGCCTATGTCGAGTCCGCCGGCGGCACGCCACCCCAGATTACCTCGCACCCGATCCTGTTCGGGTCGGGCGAGTGGACCTGCGCGGTCGGTGAGTTCGCGGACGGCAGCCGCATGGTCACCGTCGCCAAGTGGCGCGACGGTGCGATCGTCGAGGAATACATCTGGGCCTAGCCACCCCTGGCCCGTGCCCAGCCGGGATGGGGCCGCATCCGGCGGGCCCGATCTCAGCTCGGGAGCAGGTTGCCGGGCGCGCCGCTCAGCGCGGCGGAGCCGAGGAGTGTCACCGGCACGAGCAGGGCTCCGGCCCAGGCTCGAGTCGCGGCGCGCCGGGGTAGCCAGAGGGTGATGACCAGCGCGGTGGCGATGCTGACCACCGCCTGGACGGGACGGAGCGGGAAGTCGGACGGCAGGTCGCCGACCGCGGCATACCAGAGCTGACGGACCCGGGGATCGGCGAGGGCGAGGCTTGCCGCAGCTGCCAGCACCAGGCCGGAGCCCGCTCCCGATTGGTGGCAGGCCCACCGGACGAGCGCAGCGACGAGGGGCACCAACGTGAATGCGACCCCCACCCAGCGGAGCAGCAGCGGGCCACTGCCGGGATATCCGAGCACGAGGGACGTCCAGGCGTAGTAGCCGATGCTCATCGCGACGAAGAAGGCAGCCGCGCGGAGGGCGGCCTGCGCCTCGGTCGGGGCGAAGCGGGCGATGACCGCCAAGGACAGCACCCAGATCGTCGGTGACGTCCCCAGGTCGGCCATCCCGGTGATGGCCGACTCGTCTGCGAGCTTGGCAGCCACTCCGCTGACGGCGCCGCCGGCCACGATCAGCGCGAGCACAGCCCAGTCCGGGCGCCCCGGACTGCCGCGCGTGACCGTCTCGGTCAGTGTTCTTGGCCGTGTGACAACAGGGCCGAATTGCGTTCCGACTCGTTTGGGCGCGGGTGCTTGCCCGTCTGCCGAGGCTCAAGAAGCCTTTCCGCGAGCGTCACCAGCGCATCGAGCGGATCACGAGCGCCCACCTTGATGCACTCGTCCCCAGGACCGCAGGCCTCAGCCAGCCAGCCGTCGCCACGCTGCGAGGGATCCAGGCCGGTCGAGGTGCATCGAAGGCCCTCCAGCCGCCAACCCGCGGGCAGCGCAGCCGCTGCGCGGTTCCAGGCGTCGGCCGGGGTAGTCATGCCTCCATTGTCTCGCATCCAGACGGTTCAGTTGTAGACGGCGGTGTCGGGGCCCGCTGGTCGACAATGACTCAAGTGTCCAACCAGGGACCGGATGGAGGAGGCCGTCGTTGACGATGAAGCAGCGCAAGGCAGGAGTGACGCGGAAGCCGCCTGAGCCCTCGACCAGCCACGCCGAGATCGAGGAGTGGATGGGATCGGTGATGCCGGCGCTGCAGCCGATCGTCTGCAGCCTGGACGAGCTGATCCGCGAGACCATTCCCGCAGTCCGGTACGCGATCAAGTGGAAGACGCCGTACTACGGCCTGCCCGAGCGTGGCTGGCTGATCCAGCTCGTGGCGTACGACGTCTCGGTCAACGTCGTCTTCTTCGGCGGCGCCGATTTCGCTTCGCCCCCGCCGCTGGGCGACACGGATCGCAGCCGATACGTCAAGGTCACGACCCTCGACGAGGCGCAGCGACCCGAGCTGCGCGAATGGGTGCGACAGGCCGCCGGCGTCCCCGGGTGGACATAGTCGCGGGAGACCGTATCGGCCTCAGCTGATCACGGATCGGTCAGCCTCGCTCGGACCCGTACGGGCGGGTGATGATCTCGAGGATGTGGCCACTCGGATCGTCGAAGTACACACCGCGCCCACCGTCGTGGGTGTTGATCTCGTTGGCCTGCCGGTGGCCGGGATCGGCCCAGTGGGGGAGCCCGCGCTCGGTGATGCGGCCGAAGATGGCATCGAACTCGGACTCGGCGACCAAGAAGCAGTAGTGCTGAGCGGCGATGTCGCCCTCGGCGTCGAGGTAATCCAGGGTGACGCTGTTCGCCAGCTCGACGGTCGCGAACGGCCCCCAGACGGATGCGGGCGGGAGGCCGAACAGGTCGGTCAGGAACCTGGCCCCCTCGTGCTTGTCGCGGGAGTACACGATCGTGTGGTTGAGCTCGATCGACATCGTCGCCCTCCGTTGAGGCCGCCTGAACGCAGTACGGGGTGGAGCAGGCCGCCATCCTCGACAGCCTCATCGGCCTGGTGCAGCGCCAGAACGTGCGAGTGCTCGGCATGCGGACGGACGTCCTCGTAGGCGTCCTCGTCCGCGCGCGTCAGCTTCCCGGGCGCCCGGTTCCGGACGCTCTCATCGTGGCCGCGAGCCTGGGCGCCGATGCACTGCCGCTGGCCACGTTCGACCGAGACCAGCGGCGATACGGGATCGCGACGCTGGAC
>DASTYP010000248.1:0-2012 GCA_035764845.1 Candidatus Limnocylindria bacterium | reverse complement strand
AATAGTCGTAGCCCTCGCGGTTCTCGACGTACTTCCACAGCGCCTCGGGCAGGTCGTCCTTGGGGTAGCGGTTGATGAGGTCGACGACGTGGTTGCTGACCAGCGCCGGGAACCAGCGGACCTTGTCACGGGCGAGGTCGGTGTCGTCGGATACGTACGCGGGGGCGGCGGCCATGACCTCGATGGCATCCGGGTCGCGACCGGCTTCCTCGGCGGCGGCGCGCACGAAGCCGGTGCACCAGCGGATGATGTCCGGGTCCGCGAGCTGGAGGATGATGCCGTCGGCCACGCGGCCCGCCGCCGCCAGCGCCATCGGTCCGTAGCCGGCGATCCAGACCGGGACCGGCCCGTGCGACACCCACGGCATCTGGATCGGCGTGCCGTCGATTTCGACCACCTCGCCCGCCGTCAGGCCGCGCACGATGCGGCAGCACTCCTCCATGTAGGCCACGGTCGTCGGCTTCTTGCCCATCACGCGTCGGGCGCTGTCGCCGCGGCCGATGCCCAGGTCCATCCGCCCGTCGGTGATCTCGTTGAGCGTGGCCAGGACGCTGGCCGTCACCGTCACGTCGCGGGTGGCGGGGTTCGTCACGCAGGTGCCCAGGCGCATGCGCTCCGTCGCCGCACCGATGAGCGTCAGGAGCGGGTAGGGATCGCGCCACAGGATGTGCGAGTCGAAGATCCAGCCGTAGCTGAAGCCGTTGGCTTCGGCACGCTTCGCCAGGTCGACCGACCGGTCGAACCGATGGTCGGGCTTCAGCGTGATGCCGAACTTCATGCCTCGGCGCCTCCCTCGCCCGCGTCCGCCGGGTCGGGGCCAGGGACGTTGATCGTGATCTCGCCGTGTCCGGCTCGGAAGAGGACCATCACCAGGTCCGTGTCGCCGGCGCTGACGTCGCGATGGACGGCCCAGGCGGGCATGTGTCCGGTGTCCCCCGCCGCGATCTCGATCGCATCGGCGCCACCGGGGCCGTGCTCCCAGCGCAAGACCCCCTCCAGCACACAGGCGTAGCTGTCCCACTCGCCGTGGTGATGCCAGCCGGACGTGGCGCCGGGCGGCAGCCTGAGGTAGCCGACCCACGCCCCGGGGTGGTTGAAGGCCTCCTCGCCGAAGCTGTCGGCCGGCAGGTTCGTCGCGGCGCTGCGCGCATCGGCGCGGACGACGCTCGGGTCGATCCTCTGGGTCACGACGGCGCGCCTACGGGCGAACGAGGTCTTCGTAGGCGTCCGGGCGCCGATCCCGGAAGAACTGCCACGTCTGGCGGACCTCCTCGATCTTGTCGAGGTCCAGGTCGCGGACGATCAGCTCCTCGTCGTGCGGGTCGCCCACGTCGCCGACGAACTGGCCACGCGGATCGACGAAGTAGGACTGGCCGTAGAAGTCGTCGTCGCCCAGCGGCTCGATCCCGACGCGGTTGATGGTCCCGACGAAGTAGCCGTTGGCCAGCGCGTGGCTGACCTGCTCGACGCGCCACAGGTACTCGCTCAAGCCGCGCGACGTGGCGGACGGGATGAACACGATCTCGGCGCCGTTGAGGCCCAGTGCGCGCGCGCCCTCCGGGAAGTGGCGGTCGTAGCAGATGTAGACGCCGACCTTGCCGACCGCGGTGTCGAACACGGGATAGCCCGTGTTCCCCGGGCGGAAGTAGTACTTCTCCCAGAAGCCCTTCACGTGCGGGATGTGCGTCTTGCGGTACTTGCCCAGGTACGTCCCGTCGGCGTCGATGACCGCGGCGGTGTTGTAGTAGATCCCGGTGGTCTGCTCGTCCTCCTCGTACATCGGCACGATGAGGACCATCCCCGTCTCCTTCGCAAGCTCCTGCATCCGCTTCGTCGTCGGGCCGTCGGGGATGTGCTCGGTGTATGAGAAGTACTGCGGGTCCTGGACCTGGCAGAAGTAGGGGCCGTAGAACAGCTCCTGGAAGCACATCACCTTCGCGCCCTGGGCCGCGGCCTCGCGCGCGTACTTCTCGTGCTTCTGGATCATCGACTCCTTGTCGCCGGTCCACTCC
>DASTYP010000247.1:0-15871 GCA_035764845.1 Candidatus Limnocylindria bacterium | reverse complement strand
CGGCTGGCGATGGCGCTCGAAACGTTCGCGGGAGCCGGGCGGCGAATGGAGCTGATCGCCGATACTCCGCGCGTGACGATCTACGACGACTACGGCCACCATCCCACCGAGGTGCGCGCGGCGCTCTCCGCCGCTCGCCAGAAGGTCGGGCCGACACGTCGCCTGTGGGCCGTCTTCGAGCCGCACATGTACTCGCGAACGGCGCTGCTGATGGACGAGTTCTCGACCGCCTTCACCGATGCGAACGAGGTCATCATCGCCGACATCTTCGCCAGCCGCGACACGCCGGAGGCGATGGCCGCCACCTCGGCCGCCGACCTCGCCGATGCGATCGAGCGGGCCAGCGGCATTCCGGCCCTGGCAACGGGCGACGTCGATGCGACGACCGCCTACGTCGCCGAGCACCTCGCGGACGGCGATGCGGTGCTGGTGATGGGGGCCGGGAAGTCGTACCGCATCGCCCGGGGCCTCCGGGACCGCCTGGCCGGGGAGTCCGGCGCATGATCGGTGCGCGGGCCGGGGTGCTCGGCGCCCTCCTGGCGCTGGCGGTCGCCCTGGCCTACCAGGCGGTCGTACGACTGGTCGACGCCTCGGGCGCCCGCGACCAACCGGCGGTGATCCTCATCCTGCTGCTGTCCGCCTTCCTCGGCGTCCTCACCGCCGTGGCGACGCGGATGCTGCGACTGCCCGGAGCCACCGCCCCCACGGTGCTGGTGCTGGGCTGGACGCTCGTGCCCGTCGTGCTGGCCGCCATCCCGAGCCAGGCGACGCAGCTCTTCGCGGGCGACGCGGCGCTCAGCGCGGGGCAGGCGCTCGCGCTCGCCACCGCGACGGTCGCCGCCGCCGTCACCCTCGGCGTCCCGGCGGAACGGAGGTAGTCGGCCACATGCACCCACGCCGCGCCATCATGGCGCTGACCCTGGCAATCCTGCTGGGCGGTTGTGGCGGGACCGCCGTCGCGCCGGGCGACGCCGCGGTGCGTCAGCTGCCGGCCGCGGAGGCGGTCGCGGAGGTGCCGTCGCGGGTCCTGATCGACGTGCGCACCCCCGACGAGACCGCGGACGGGATGATCGCGGGCGCGCTGAACATCGACTTCGAGGCGGCTGACTTCCGCGAGCGCATCAGCCAGCTCGATCGGAACGGCAAGTACCTGCTGTACTGCCGCACCGGAAACCGTTCGGCGCAGGCCGCGGCCGTCATGGCGGAGCTTGGCTTCACCGACGTCATCGACGCGGGCGGCTTCTCCGACCTCGTGGCCGCGGGGGCGCCCGTCGAACCCTGACGCCTCGGCTCAGGACGAGGCCAGGAGGTACAGCGCGAAGACGAGCCCTTCGTCCCCGGCCGTGATCGCATGGGGCGTGCGCGCCCGCATCCGCATCCACGAGCCCGGTGAGAGCCGGTAGGCGTCGCCGGCCACGACGAGGTCGCCCGAGCCGGCGAGGACGTGGACGATCGCGGAGCGGGCGGAGGTGTGCTCCGAGAGCCGCTCGGCGGCCGCCATGGCGAACAGCACGAGCTCGACGCCGTCGGCGTCGGAGAGGGTCTGGCTGTGGATCCCGCGCTTCGGGATGCTCGCCTCGGCGGCCAGGTCGTCCAGGTACGTGTAGCTGTCGTTCATGGGTCCACCTCATCCGCGCGCGGTTGGTGACGCGCCGCATCGTGTTCGCGCACAATACGCGCGCGCCACCGACGCCTGCCCGGCGCCTGGCGCCCACCGGAGGGCCGTTCCGATTCCCGAGCCGCGAGGGAGTGAACCTCCGCCGTCCGTCGACGGCCAGGGCCGGCAGGTCCTGGGCGCCGCACGTCGGCGCATCACCGAGCTCGAGGAGCGCGCAGCCGCCCTGGAGCGCTCTGAGCGGATCCAGGCCGCGCTGTACCGGATCGCGGAGACCGCAAGCGCCGCTCGCGACATGCCGGCCTTCTACGAGGAGATCCACCGCATCGTCGGCGAGCTGATGTACGCCGACAACCTGTTCATCGCGCTGTACGACGAACGGCGCCGGATGATGAACTACCCCTTCTACCGGGACGAGGTGGACCTGGACGTCCCCGATCCGAACGTCTGGGAGCCCCTGGGCGAAGGGCAGGCGGCCGGCTTCACCGGCTGGGTCCTGCGGACCGGGCGTCCGGTGCTGCTCTCCCTCGGTGAACTCGAGGCCATGGTGGAGCGCGGCGAGGTCACCATGCTCGGCGAACCCAGCGCCGACTGGATGGCCGCTCCGCTCCAGGCGGACGGACACACGATCGGCGTCGTGGTGGTCCAGAGCTACGACGAGGAGCGACGCCACACCCCCGAAGACCTCGAGCTCCTGACCTTCGTGGCCCAGCACATCGCCACGGCGCTCACCCGTGCGCGTGCCCTCGAGGAGACGCGGCAGCGCAACGCGGAGCTTGCGGTCGTCAACGAGATCGGGACGGCCCTGGCGCGACAGCTCGACTTCAACGCGATCATCGATCTCGTCGGTGAGCGCGTCCTCTCGATCTTCGGCGTCCGCGGCGGGGGGATCGCGCTGTACGACGAGGAGACCCGACTCCTGAGCTTCCCCTTCAACGTCGACAACGGCGAACGGCTCGCCATGGAGCCGGTCGAGGTGGGCACCGGCCTCACCGGGAAGGTGATCTCGTCGCGACAGCCGATCCGGATCGGCAGCATGGCCGATGCGCGGGATCGCGGCGCGATCTTCATCGGCGACGGGGAGCAGAACGAATCCTGGCTGGGGGTGCCGATCCTCGCCGGCGATCGGGTCCTCGGCGTCATCTCGATCGATCGGATGGAACCCAACGGCTTCAGCGAGTCCGACGAGCGTCTCCTCTCGACCCTTGCTTCGTCCATGGGCGTGGCCCTCGAGAATGCGCGGCTGTTCGACGAGACCAGGCGGCTGCTGACCGAGACGGAACAGCGCAACGCCGAGCTGGCCGTGGTGAACGAGATCGGATCCGCGCTCGCGCAGCAGCTCGAGTTCGACGCGGTGATCCAGCTGGTGGGGGAGCGGATCCGCGGCATCTTCAAGGCCGACTCGATCTTCATCGGCATCGTCGACGAGGAAGCGAAGACCGTCGCCTTCCCGTATTCCATCGAGTTCGGCGCGCCGACCCCGACCGACAGCATCAACATCGGCGAGGGACTGACCTCGCGCGTGCTGACGACCGGACGACCCCTGCGCCTGAGTGCGTCGGCGGAGGGCCAGGAGCTCGGGGCGGTCGTGCAGGGATCGGCGTCCGAGAGCTGGCTCGGCGTGCCGATCATGGCCGGCGAACGGGCGATCGGCATTCTCGGCCTCGAGAGCGCCGTTCCCAACGCGTTCTCCGATGCCGACGAGCGGCTGTTGGGCACGCTGGCCTCCAGCATGGGCGTCGCGCTCCAGAACGCGCGGCTCTTCGACGAGACGAAGCGCCTCCTCGCGGAGACGGAACAGCGCAACGGCGAGCTGGCGGTCGTCAACGAGATCGGCTCCGCGCTCGCCCAGCAGCTCGACTTCAACGCCATCATCGAGCTGGTCGGGAACCGGCTGTCGACCATGTTCTCGGCGGTCGACATGTACATCGGCCTGTACGACGAGGCCGCCAACGAGATCAGCTTCCCCTTCGAGCTCGAGCACGGCCGCCGGGTGCACGGCCCGCCCATCGAGTTCGGGCTGGGCCTGTCCTCGATCGTCCTGCGGGAGCGACGCCCCCTCCGGTTCGGCACGTCCGAGGCCCAGACCGCGGCCGGCGGGCTCATCGGCACCTACGAGGAGGAATCGACCGGGCGCGTCTCGGACTCCTGGATCGGCATCCCGATCATGGCCGGCCACCGCGCCATCGGCATCATCGCCTTTGGCGCAGAAGAGCGCGACGCGTACAGCGAGAGCGATGAACGCGTGCTCAGCACCGTCGCCTCGAGCATGGGCGTGGCCCTGGAGAACGCCCGACTGTTCGACGAGACCAAGCGCCTCCTGGCCGATGCGGACGAGCGCGCCGCGGAGCTGGCCGTCGTCAACAGCGTCCAGCAGGGCCTGGCCGCGAACCTCGACATGCAAGCCATGTACGAACTGGTGGGGGAGAAGATCCACGAGATCTTCGACGCCCAGGTCGTCGACATCGGCATCATCGACGAGGCCGAGGGCGTGGTCCGCTACCCGTACTCCATCGAGCGCGGCGTCCGGTTCCCCGACGAGCCCAGCCCGCTGGCGGCGTCCAAACTCACGCAGGCGATGCTCGCGGCGGGCGGGCCGCTGATCGTCAACGACGTCGAGTCCTGGGAGCGAGAGCACGGCGTCCTGCCCGTGCTGCAGGGGGAGCCGTCGAAGTCGGTCCTGTTGGCGCCCCTGGTCGCCGGCGGCGCCACCCGGGGCCGCATCTCGCTCCAGAACCTGGATCGGACCGACGCGTTCAGCGAGCAGGACGTCCGCCTGCTCACGACGCTGGCCGCCAGCCTGAGCGTGGCCCTCGAGAACGCGCGCCTCTTCGACGAGACCCGGCGCCTGCTGACCGAGGCCGATGCGCGTGCGGCGGAGCTCGCGGTCGTCAACAGCGTCCAGCAGGGCCTCGCGCAGAACCTGGACATGCAGGCCATGTACGACCTCATCGGCGACAAGATCCAGGAGATCTTCGACGCCCAGGTGGTCGACATCGGCATCGTCGACCACGCGCAGGGGGTGATCCACTTCCCCTACACCATCGAGCGGGGCGTGCGGTTCCCCGACGAAGCGATGCCGGCCGACGCCGGTGCGCGCGGGCTGGTGCTCGCCAGGCGAGAGCCCATCGTGGTCAACCGCGACCTGCGCGGGTGGGCCGAGCGCGAAGGCCTCGAGTGGCACATTCCGCAGGGCGAGGCACCGCAGTCCGCGCTGTGGGTGCCGCTGATCGTCGGTGACGAGCCGCGCGGCGTGATCTCCCTCCAGAACCTGGATCGCGAGGACGCGTTCGGGGACCAGGACGTGCGGCTGCTGACCACGCTGGCCGCCAGCCTGAGCGTGGCGCTCGAGAACGCGAGGCTGTTCGACGAGACCCGGCGTCTCCTTGCGGAGACCGATGCGCGCGCCGCCGAGCTGGCGATCATCAACTCCGTCCAGGACAAGCTGGCCGGCGAGCTCGACATCCAGTCGATGTACGAGCTGGTCGGCGAGCGCGCGAGCGACGTGTTCGACACGCAGGTCGTCGACATCGCGATCTTCGACCGCAACACCGGGATGATGTCGTTCCCGTTCTCGGTGGAGCGCGGCCAGCGATTCGACATCGAGCCGCGCGAGGTCATGGGCTTCCGCAAGCACGTGGTCGAGACGCGCGCGCCACTCCTGATCACGCACGATCTGCGCGCCCGGGGACAGGAGCTCGGTCAGCCCGACCACATCGTGGGCGAGCCGGCGCGTTCCGCGATCTTCACGCCGCTCATCGTCGAGGACGAGGTGCTCGGCGTGATGTCGCTCCAGAACCTCGACCGCGAGTACGCGTTCGACGAGGGCGACGTCTCGCTGCTGAGCACCATCGCGGCCAGCCTGAGCGTCGCGCTGCGCACCGGCCGCCTCATCGACGAGACGCGACGCCGCGTCTCGGAGCTGGCGACCATCAACGACGTCGGCGAAGCCATCAGCGCCCAGCTCGAGGTCGAGCCCCTGCTCGCCCTGGTCGGCGAAAAGGCGCGGGACGCCTTCGACGCCGACATCGCGTACGTCGCTCTGGTGGACGAAGAGCGGGGCGTCATCGACTTCCCGTACTACGTCGAGGGCGGTGCGCACGAGCCGCAGGAGCCGCTCCAGATCGGCGAAGGGCTCACCTCCCGGGTGCTGGACCTCAAGCGCCCGCTGCTGCTCAACCGCGACGAGGACTGGGCCCGCCTGGGCCAGCGGGGCCGCGGCACCCTGGCGCGGTCGTGGCTCGGTGTGCCGATCATGACCGGCGATCGCGCCATCGGTGTCATCAGCATCCAGAGCACCAGGCAGGAGGGCCGCTTCGGCGAGTCGGATGAGCGCCTGCTGGCCACCATCGCCGCGAACGTCGGCGTCGCCGTGCAGAACGCCCGCCTCTACGACGAGGCGCGCCGCCGCGCCGAGGAGATGGCCGCCCTGGCCGACGTCGGCCGCGAGATGTCCGCCACGCTCGAGCTGTCCGTCGTGCTCGAGCTGATCGCCGATCGCGCACGAACGCTCCTGGGATCCGATACGAGCGCTGTCTTCTTGCCGACCGAGGACACCGAGACCTTGCGTGCGACCGTGGCCCTTGGGGAGATCGCCGAGCAGATTCGCAACGACGCCATCACCCGCGGGGAGGGTGTGATCGGGGACATTGCCCTGACCGGTCGCCCCGAGGTCGTCAACAGCACATCATCGGATTCGCGTTCGGTGACGATTCCCGGGACCGAGGACATCGACGACCGGCTCATGGCCGCGCCGCTCACGGTGCGCGGCGATGTGGCCGGCATCCTCGCCGTCTGGCGCGGCGCCGACAGCGACCCATACACCGCCGCCGACCTCGAGTTCCTCGTCGGGCTGTCGCAACAGGCCGCCATCGCCATCCAGAACGCGCGCCTCTTCGCCGACGCGCAGGAGTCCCGGCAGGCGGCCGAGCAGGCCAACGAGGCGAAGAGCAGCTTCCTCGCCGCCATGAGTCACGAGATTCGGACGCCGCTCAACGCCGTCATCGGGATGAGCGGCCTCCTGCTCGACACGGAGCTCGACACCGAGCAGCGCGAGTTCGCGGAAACCATCCGCACCTCGGGCGATGCCCTGCTGACGATCATCAACGACGTTCTGGACTTCTCGAAGATCGAGGCCGGGCGGGTGGAGCTCGAGGCGAGACCGTTCGTCCTGCGCGAGGCGATCGAGGCCTCGCTCGACATCCTGGCGCCCTCCGCGGCCAAGAAGGGCCTGGAGCTTGTCTACGCCATCGAGGAGGAGCTGCCGGCAAACCTGGTGGGCGACGCCGGCCGCCTGCGCCAGATGCTGCTGAACCTGCTGTCCAACGCCGTGAAGTTCACCGAGCGCGGCGAGGTCGTGGTCACCGTCGGCGGAGCCCGAATGCCGGCGGCCGGACGAAAGGGGAGCGAGCGCTGGGAGGTGCGCATCGACGTGCGCGACACCGGTATCGGCATTCCCCCGGACGCGATGGGCAAGCTGTTCCAGTCCTTCAGCCAGGTCGACGCCTCGATCGCGCGTCGCTATGGCGGCACCGGGCTCGGGCTCGCCATCAGCCGCCGCCTTGCCGAGCTCATGGACGGCTCACTCACCGCCGAGAGCAGCGGCGTGGCGGGGGAGGGGAGCGTCTTCCACCTCGCGGTCCGCATGCCGGTGGCCGCGCCGGATGCCGTGGCCTCCAGCCGGCCGATGCGCATCGAGGCCGACCTCAGCGGTCGCCGCGTGCTCATCGTCGACGACAACGCCACCAACCGGCGCATCCTGGTGGCCCAGACGGCGCGGTGGGGGATGGTTCCGCGCGAGACCGGCTCCCCGCTCGAGGCGCTGGGCTGGCTCACCGCCGGGGAGCGGTTCGACATCGCCCTGTTCGACCTGCTGATGCCGGATCTCGACGGCCTGGAGCTCTCTGAGCGCATCCGCGCGCTGCCGAACGGCGACGGCCGGCCGCCGCTGCCGATCGTCATCCTCTCCTCCATCGGCCTGCGCGAGCGCGACGACGCCCCGATCTCCGCCTGGCTGGCGAAGCCGGTGAAGCCGTCGGCGCTCCACGACACGATCGCCACGGTCCTCCTGGGCGAGGCGGTCGCGCGACCGGCAGCACGTCAGCCCGCGGCGCCGGCCGGCGGCCGGCTGGGGGATCGCCACCCGCTGCGCATCCTGCTGGCGGAGGACAACCCGGTGAACCAGAAGCTCGCCCTGCGGCTGCTGGCGCAGCTGGCCTACGAGCCCGATGTCGCCGGCGACGGCCTGCAGGCGATCGCCGCGCTGGAGGAGGGAGAGTTCGACGTCGTGCTGATGGACGTCCAGATGCCGGAGCTCGACGGCCTCGAGGCCACGCGGCGGATCCGGGGCCGGTGGCCGGGACGGCCGGTGTGGATCGTCGCGATGACCGCCAACGCCATGGCCGGCGACCGGGAGGCGTGTCTCGCGGCCGGGATGAACGACTACATCAGCAAGCCGATCCGCCCGACGGAGCTGGCCGCCGCGCTGGAGCGCGCCCCGGCCGGCGTCGCAGAGCCGGAAGCTGCCGAGCAGTGAAAGGAGCCCGCACGTGACTGATGCCGACAGCCCGGTGCTCGACGCAAGCGTCCTCGACGAGCTGAGTGCGTCGGTGGGAGGCGACCGCGCCTTCGTGACCGACCTGATCGACGCCTACCTGACGGATGGCGCGCAGCAGGTGGAGCAGGTGGAGGCCGCCGTCGCCGCAGGCGATCCCGAAGCCCTCGTCAGGCCCGCGCACACCCTGAAGTCCAGCAGCGCCACGGTGGGGGCCACACGCCTCGCGGCGATGGCACGCGAGCTCGAGTTCGCCGGCCGTGAGGGACGCGTCGACGACGCCCAGCCTTCGCACGCGGCGGCACTGCGCGCCGAGTGGGACGCGGCGACATCGGCGCTCCGCGACTGGGTCTCCCGAGGCGACGCATGAGCGACGAGGTCGGCATCGCGCTGGTCGTCGACGACAGCCGGGTCAACCGGCTCGTCTTGACGCGGCAGCTGGCCGGCCTTGGCCTCGAGGTCCTGGAGGCAGAGAACGGGATCGAGGCGCTGGAGCAGCTGCGCGCCACGCCCTCCGCCATCGACGTCGTGCTGCTGGACGTCATGATGCCCGAGCTGGACGGCTACGCCACGCTTGAGGCCATGAAGGCCGACCAGGCCGTCCGGCACATCCCGGTGATCATGGTCTCGGGCGTGGAGGAGCTCGACAGCGTGGTGCGCTGCATCGAGCTCGGCGCGACGGATTATCTGACCAAGCCCATCAACGCGCGCATCCTGGCCGCTCGCATCAACGCATCTCTGGCGGCGAAGCGGCTGCACGACCTGCAGGCCGAGTACCTCGAGCAGCAGCGCCAGCTGACCGCGACCATCGAGCGCCAGAAGACCGAGCTGAGCCGATTCCTCTCGCCGCAGATCGCGCACCTCATCTCGTCACCGGAAGGGGAGCACCTGCTGGCGGGACATCGGCGCCAGATCACCGTCGCCTTCTGCGACCTTCGGGGCTTCACGACGTTCGCGGAGCAGGCCGACCCCGAGGAGCTGTTCAGCGTCCTCGGCGAGTACCACCGGATGATGGGGGAGGTCATCGTCGAGCACGGCGGAACGCTCGAGCACTTCGCGGGCGACGGCGTGATGATCTTCTTCAACGACCCGGTCCTGCAGGAGGACCACGTCGAGCGGGCAGTCCGCATGGCGACCGCCATGCGCGATCGGTTCCAGCCGATGGCCGAGCGTTGGAAGAAGCGCGGCTACGAGCTCGGCTTCGGCGTGGGGATCGCGGTCGGCTACGCGACCCTCGGGCGCATCGGCTTCGAGGGGCGGCATGACTACGGTGCCATCGGCAACGTCACCATCCTCGCCTCGCGGCTGAGCAGCCAGGCAGGCCCGAACCAGATCCTGCTGAGCCAGCGCGCCGTCGGGATGATCGAGGAGATCGTCGAGGTCGAGCCGGTGGGTGAGCTCCAGATCAAAGGGC
This sequence comes from Candidatus Limnocylindria bacterium, assembly GCA_035764845.1. Taxonomy (GTDB): domain Bacteria; phylum Chloroflexota; class Limnocylindria; order QHBO01; family QHBO01; genus JACDBZ01. Next base: position 6,289 of record DASTYP010000247.1, on the reverse strand, counting down.
TGAGCCGCCCGGTGAGCGCCAGTAACGTCCTGGCCGTGCGCTGAGGCGGGATCCGGCCCCATACCCATCCGACCATCAGGCCCGGGCCGGACGGCCCTGATCCCATGCTCCGCGCGCCCGATACCATCCTGCGGCGCCACCCGCGCGCCCACCACCGAGGTTCCGAGCCACCCATGCTGCTCCATCCCGCCCCGCCATCGTCGGCGCTGCGCGCCGGCCTCCTGGCCGTCATCCTCCTGCTCGCCGCCTGCGGCGCCGCCGCCGCTCCCTCCGACTCGCCCCCGTCAGCCACTCCCGACCAAGCGGCTCCTCAGCCGGTGGTGATCGACACGGACCTCGGGGCGGACGACCTCATCGCGCTGACCCTCCTGCTGCGCGAGCCCGCACTCGACGTTCGGGCCGTCACCGTTGCCGCCACCGGGCTCGTGCACTGTGAGGCGGGACGGCAGCACCTGAGCAACCTCTTCCACCAGCTCCAGGTGGAGGCCGTGCCGGTGGGATGCGGCCGTGACGATCCAGGCGCCGATGGTCGTAAATTCCCGCCGGAGTGGCGCACGGCGGCGGATGCGGCCTACGGACTGCGGATGACGCCCGTCGCGGTCGGCGGCGACCGTCCTGAGGCCGTCGACGTGCTCACCCGGGCGATCGAGGACGCCGGCGCGCCGGTCACCGTCGTGGCCCTCGGGCCATGGACCAACCTCGAGGATCTCTTCGCCGCCTCGCCCGATCTGGCAGCGTCGATCGAGCTGCTCCACGCCATGGCGGGCACCGTGGACGCGCCGGGCAACGTATACGACGAGGACGGTGCGCCGCTGGAGCCGTCGCTCGAGTGGAACGTCGCCGCCGATCCATCGGCGTTCGCCGCCGTCCAGGAGATCGACGTGCCGATCCGCCTCGTCTCGCTCGACGCGACCGATCAGGTCCCGATCGACCAGCAGCTCTACGAGCGCCTGGATGACGATCACACCGCGGCCGGCGCGAACCTGGCCTTCGAGCTGCTCACCCGCAACGCCTTCATGCTCGAGGGCGGGACGTTCCTGTGGGACGAGCTGGCCGTGCTCGCGCTCCTCGACCCGACGCTGATCGGCTGGGAATCGACACCGCTCACCGTCGACGACGCGGGCCACCTGGCGCGCGGAGGCCAGCGCTCGATGGAGGTCAGCATGGAGGTCGATCCGGCTGCCGTGACCGATGCGCTCCTCGCGACGCTGACCGACGGCGGACCACGCGCCGATCCGTTCGAGCTCGACGGCATCCTGCCCGTCACATGGGATGGGGCGACGTGCAGCATGGACGCCGATGCGCTGGCGCCCGGGCTCTACCGCCTCTTCTTCACCAACCAGTCCGACCAGGCGGCCGCGGCCGTGCTGGCCACCGTCGCGCCAACGCACGAGTGGTCGGAGCTCGTGGACTTCCTGCCGAAGGCCCAGACCGGCGAGGAGCCGCCGTCATGGCTGGCCGTCACCATCTACGCCGGCGCGGAGGCCTCCTCGTCGGCCTCCGGCATCGGCGAGGTGGGGGAGGGCACGGCCGGACCGGTTTGCCTGACCGGCGATGGGACCGACGTGCGTGCCGTCGCCGGAGATCCGATCGAGATCGCTCCGTAGGCCCAGGCTGCGGCGTGTCAGACGCCCGGATCGCTTCCGAGCCGACTGAATCCCGCGCCGTCCGTCACCACGTGCACGTGAGCATTTCGGCCGAGCGCGTCGGCCTTCTCCCGCAGTTTCGCGACGACGTCGCTCGATGGCTGACCGAAGACGTCGATCCGCTCCAGCTCGATGAACGCACCGACCTTGCGGAACTCCGGCCCGCCGATCGCCAGGTGCACCGCCAGCGACGCCGAATCGGGGTGCACGGCGACCACGGACATGCTGGCGTGCTGCACGTCGACGAAGATGGCGTAGTGCAGCAGCTGGGGCTCATGCGCCTCGACGAACGCCGCGAGCTGGCGCGTGGCGGCCTTCAGCGCGGCAATGTCGCTGGTGGTGATCCTCGATCGGTCGACGTACACGATGGGTGTGGCCATGCGCTCATGGTTGCAGGCGCATGCAACCGCAGGCCCCCGGAGGACAGCACTGAGCCACGTTCACCTCATACGTTACATAACATACATTTGCGGAAGTAGTAATCGCTCAGCGGACTGAGTAGCCGACGGCGAGAGTCCTGCCCGGTTGCCCCGATGGTCCTATCGGGTTCTCGGCATGCGGCCCGTACGCTGCACACATGGCACACCGGCTGTGGTCGATCGGCGTCGCAGGGCTCGGGCTCGGCAGCCTCGCCATGGTCGGCGGCACCGTCGTCGGCGGCGACCTCGGGCCCCTCGCCGCAGGCTACGGCCTGCTCGTCGTCCTCTCGGCCGCCTGGCTGCTGGGCGGAATGGTGATCCGCGAGCGCCCCTGGCGACGCCTGGCGCAGCCGCTCCGGGAAACGACGAAGCTCGAGAGCCTCGCCGGCCGCCGCGTCTTCTAGGTCGCCAGCCGGCGCTGTCGCAGCGCCTCGAAGCCGATGATCGCCGCGGAAGCCGCCGCTCCCAGCTCCGGCGCACGCTCCCGGCCGTAGCCGATCCGCACCAGCACGTCGGCCTGCTCGACGAACGAACGCGTGACCCCACGGCGTTCTCCGCCCACGTACAGCAGCAGGCTGCCGGTGAGATCGGCCTCCGACAACTCCACGGCGTCCGCGTCCGCCACCGCGCAGGCGATGCGCAGGCCGCGTGACCGCGCCACCCTCGCCGCATCCTCGGCGGACGCCGCCGACGCGGCCGGCAGCAGCTCCGTCGCGCCCGCCGAGGCACGCGTCACCGTGCTGACCGCGGTCTCCCAGCTCCGACGGCCGACCAGTCCGTCGATCCCGGCGGCGTACAGCGCCCGCACGGCCTGGCCGTAGTTGAACGGGTCCTCGATGCCGTCGAGCATCACCACCAGCGACCCCTCCCCCACCTCATCGAACAGCTGTTCGACGCTGCGCTCCTGGCGCGGCCCGACCAGCGCCACGACGCCGCCGTGTGTGCGTCCCGATGCCAGCTCGTCGATGGTCTGGCGTTCGACCTGCTCGATGAGCACGCCCCGCTCGCGGGCCAGCGCCCGCAATCGCCCGAGGCGCCGATCGCCCGGACGAACGGCCCAGACCCGGTGGACACGACGAACGCCGGCCTCCAGCGCCGCCTCGACTGAGACGTGGCCCTCGAGCACCATCGGCCACTGCGCCACGGGCAGGCTGCCGCGTTCGGCACGGTACGGGATGATGTCGCCGCCCTCGAGATGCGCTGCATCCGCCGCCACCGGCGGCAGCCCGATCTCGGCGCGGCGCTCGTCCAGGCGGGCCGGTTCCACCGCCGGAACGGGCAGCTCGACCTCGCCGTCGGCGGCCAGCATGAGGATCGTGCCGTACACCTGCGGCTGGCGATCGGTCGCTGCGATGCGGTCGGTCAGCGTGGCGAGGTGGCGCGGATCGGCGTCGCCGGTGGCGACCGCCTCGGCCAGCAGGGGCAGCCAGCCCCGGCGTTGCGCATTGTCGGCATCCGCGTGGTAGGCGATCAGCCAGGCGGCATCGGCCGCATCGGCTCCGACCAGGCGCAGGCCGGGCCAACCATGCTCGGCGACGATCGCGTCGAGGCGTGGGGCGTCCAGCTCGCTGCGCTGGCGCAGCTCGCTGTCGCTCCCGGCCTCCAGCTCGGCGTCGGCCATGGCCAGCAGCTCGTCGCGCAGCGACGTGTCGCGTGGCACGGAGGCGGCCTCAGGAACCGACGGACGAGCGCCGGCCGGCGTGTCCGCTGCGTCCGCTGCGTCCGTTGCGTCCGGCGGCGGTGAGCTCAGAGGCGAGCGCCTGCGGCAGGTGGCCGCTGACCCGCACCCCGTGCTCCTCGTACTGCTCCTCGACGTCGCCGGAGTGCTTGGCGCGCGCAACCAGCTCGCCGCGCTCGTACGGCACCACGGCATCCACGGCGACCATCTGCCGCCGCAGGACGTCGCCCACCCGCTCGAGCAGCTCCGGCAGCCCCTGCCCCGTCACGGCACTCACGAACGCCGCCTGCTCGCTGGCCGGAGGAAGGTCACCGTCCGTCGGGAGCAGGTCGATCTTGTTGTAGACCGTGATCCGGGGCTTGTCTCCGGCGCCGAGCTCGTCGAGCACCGACTGGACGGCGACCTGCTGGCCCACGAAGTCGGGATCGGAGGCATCGACCACCTCGAGCAGCAGGTCGGCGCGCATGACCTCCTCCAGCGTGGCGCGGAAGGCGTCGACCAGGTCGTGCGGCAGCTTGTTGATGAACCCGACCGTGTCGCTGACCACGATCTGGCGGCCGGTCGGCAGCGTCACCTGCCGGCTGGTCGGGTCGAGCGTGGCGAACAGCATGTCGGCGGCGTACACATCGGCGTTCGCGAGGGCATTGAGCAGCGTGCTCTTACCGGCGTTGGTGTAGCCGACCAGGGCCACCGTTGCGACCTCGTGACGATCGCGCTGGCGAGAGGCGGTGGCCCGGTGGCGTTTCACCTCGGTCAGCTCCGCCTTCACCTTCTTGATCTTCTCGCGGATGAGGCGGCGGTCGGTCTCCAGCTGGCTCTCGCCGGGACCCCGGGTCCCGATCCCGCCGCCGGTGCGCGACAGGTGGGTCCACATGCGGGTCAGCCGCGGCAGGTGGTACTCCAGCGCGGCCAGCTCCACCTGGAGCCGGCCCTCCCGAGTCTTCGCATGCCGGGCGAAGATGTCGATGATCAGCGCGGAACGATCGATCACCTTGCAGTCCAGCAGCTTCTCGAGGCTCCGCTGCTGGTTCGGATCCAGCTCGTCGTCGACGACGAGCACGTTGAAATCGCTGGCCGCCTTCTCGTCGACCAGCTCCGCCGCGCGCCCCTTGCCGAAGTACCAGACCGGGTCCGGTTGGGGCCGCCGCTGGAAGGCACTGCCGACCACGGTGGCGCCCGCCGTCTCCGCCAGGGCTGCGAGCTCCGCCAGGGAGCGCTGCACGGGCCAGCGTCGGTCGCTCGGATCGTCGAGGCCGATGAGGAACGCCCGCTCCTCGGGCGTGGTGAGATCGATCATGCGTTCGCGTTCGGACATCTGTTCGACATGGTAGCCGATGCGCCTCAGGCCACCATTCGCCGCACCAGGTCGACCGCACGCGCCACCAGCGCCGGGTCGTCGGCGGGACGGTCGCCAGCCGGCAGCCACACGATGCGCGGGTCACGCCGGAACCAGGTGAGCTGCCGCTTGGCGTACTGCCGGGTGCGGCGCGCGGTTACCTCGATGGCCTGCGCGAGCGACCACTCCCCCGCCAGGACGCGCAGCGCCTCACCGTATCCGTGCCCGGTCATCGGCCGCAGGTCCGGTCCGTACCCGCGGTCGCGCAGCGCACGCACCTCGTCGAGCAGTCCGTTGGCGAACAGCCACGCCGCCCGCTCGTCGATCCGCCGGTAGAGCACCTCACGCGGACGATCCAGGCCGATGAGGGCCAGCCGTCCGGCGTACGGCTCGACGCGAGGGCGCACTCCCCCACCACCGGCTTCGGCGCGTTCCAGGGCGCGCAGCACCCGCCTCGGGTTGCGGAGGTCGGTCTGCGCGGCGGCGCCCGGGTCGAGCACGCGGAGGCGCTCGGCGAGCGGCTCGAGGCCGCCTCCCTCGAGCTCATCGGTCAGGCGTCGCCGCACGTCGGGCGACCACGCCTGCGCGGCGTAGTCGTGGCCCTCGATCAGCGCCGCGACGTAGAGGCCGGTGCCGCCCACGACGAGCGGCAGCCGCCCGCGGGCCGCGATGTCGGGAATCAGCATCCGCGCGGCGTCCACCCACTGGGCGACCGTGAACGGCTCGTCCGGCCCGACCAGATCCAGCAGGTGGTGCGGCACGGCCTTGCGCGCGGCGGCGTCAGGCTTGGCGGTACCGATGTCCATGCCGCGGTACACCTGCCGCGAGTCGGCCACCAGGATCTCGACCGGGAGGTGGCGCGCCAGCGCCAGCCCGAGATCGGTCTTGCCGGATGCCGTCGGCCCGACGATCGCGACGAGCGGGGAATCCGTCCGGCTCACACCTCGACGAGGCGCTGGACCTGCTGGATCGAGCTGGCGCGGCCGGTGGCCCTATCCGCGGTGATCACGACGGCGTTGAACGAGACCGGGCCGGACGCGACCTGGAAGCGGGTCGGCAGGTGCCGCGTGAAGCGCGGCAGCACGGTGTCCAGTGCGAACCCGATGACCGAGTCGCGCGGCCCGGTCATGCCGATGTCGCTGATGTAGGCGGTGCCGTTGGGCAGGACGCGCGCATCGGCCGTCGGGACATGCGTGTGCGTGCCGACGAC
>DASTYP010000246.1:0-11178 GCA_035764845.1 Candidatus Limnocylindria bacterium | reverse complement strand
CGCCTTCGCCATGGCCAGCGGCGTGCCGATCGTGCCGTGCGCCGTGGTCGGGACGACCGAGCTGTGGTTGCGCAAGCGGATCGAGGTGCGCTTCGGCCCGCCCATCCGGCCGGAACCCAATCTCCGCGGGCACGCGGGCCGAAATGCGCTCGAGGCGCGCCTGCGCGAGGCCATCATCGCGCTGCTGCCGGCCGGCGAGCCGCGCCGCCCTCGCCGCCGTCCGCTCGCGCGGCTGCTGACCGACCTGTTGAACGGCGCGGACGACGTGGCGCGCCGCCGCAGCGAGCTCGCCGAGCGGTAGCATCGGTCCGGCATGCTCCCCATCGTCTGGACCCTCTTCGCCGTGCTCGCCGTGGGCGGCTTCCTGATGATCGCCGCGTACTGGCTCGACGTGCAGGACCGTCCCGACCTGACGTTCCGCGGGCGCATCGCCTGGTCGGTGGGCGTGCTGCTCTTCCCGCTGACCATCCCGGCCTACGCCTTCGCGGGCGGGGCCGACTGGCCACCGTTCCTGCGTGCGGCCAGCCTGGTGCCCATCGTCGCGGTGGCCCTCTTCCTGGGCTTCGTCTTCGGCGTCTTCGCCTGACGGCGGCCGGTGCGGCCGCATCGGCCTATCATCGGCTCCATGACGAGCCAGATCGACAGCGACCGCATGACCGATGCGGCCCTCGCCTACCTCCGCGAGCACGATGCCGAGCATCTCGCGCAGCTCGACGACTTCCTGCGCATCGAGAGCGTCTCGGCCGATCCGGAGCGCAACGGCGAGGTCCGGCGCGCGGCGGAGTGGATCGTGGCGCAGATGGAGTCGCTCGGGATCGAGCGGGCCACGATCCACGAGACCAGCGCCCATCCGATCGTGACCGGCGAGTGGATGCACGCCGGTGAGGCGGCACCGACCGTGCTGGTGTACTGCCACTACGACGTCCAGCCCGCCGATCCGCTGGACGAGTGGGTCCGTCCCCCGTTCGAGCCGCGCCACGAGGACGAGCGGGTGTACGCCCGCGGCGCCGGCGACGACAAGGGCCAGCTGTTCATGCATCTCAAGGCGGTCGAGGCCTGGATGCGCACCGCCGGCCGGCTGCCAGTCAACCTGCGGTTCTTCTTCGAGGGCGACGAGGAGGTCGGCTCCGAGCCGATCGAGGCGTTCATCGCCGCCAACCCCGACCTGCTGCGGGCCGACGTCTGCGTGGTCAGCGACGGCGACACCTTCGACGACGACGGGACCCCCGCCATCGGCTACGGCCTGCGCGGCATCGCGTACTGGGAGATCAAGGTCCGCGGGCCGCGGCAGGACGTCCACTCCGGGCAGTACGGCGGCGGCGTCGAGAACCCGGCCAACGTCCTGGTTCGGCTGCTGGCGTCGCTGGTCGACCAGGACGGCCGCGTCACGCTGCCGGGCTTCTACGACGACGTCCGCGACCTCTCCGAGGAGGAACGCGCCGCCTACGCCGAGCTGCCCTTCGACGAGCGCGCCTGGGCCGACGAGACGGGCGTCCCCGAGCCGATGAGCGGCGAGCGCGGCTACACCCTGAAGGAGCGCCTCTCGGCACGCCCGACGTTCGACGTCAACGGCATCTGGGGCGGGTACCAGGGCGAGGGTGCCAAGACGATCATCCCCGCCTGGGCCGCCGCGAAGATCTCGACCCGGCTGGTGCCCGACCAGGACTACCGCACCATCGAGCAGGCCATGAAGGCGCACCTCGAGGCGATCGCGCCGCCGACGGTGCGAACGGAGGTCCGCATCATCCACGGCGGCGCTCCGGCCATCACGCCACTCGACCATCCCGGCATCGCGCCGGCGCGCCGGGCCCTGACCGCCGGCTTCGGCCGCGAGCCCCTGTTCCAGCGATCGGGTGGATCGGTGCCGGTCGTGGCTGCCCTGGACGCGCAGCTGGGCCTCAAGACGCTGATGCTCGGCTTCGCCAACCCGACCGGCAACTTCCACGCGCCGAACGAGTGGATGAGCCTGCTGAACCTTCGCAGCGGGCTGGCATCCCTCGTTCAGCTCTGGGGTGAGCTGGGCGGCATGGACGCGCGCGACCTGCGCGCCTAGGGCCGTTCATCACTTGCGCGCCCGCGGGCGCGCGACTACCTTCGGCCGAGATTTCCGCTGATTTGGACCAGCCCGTGCCTGCACGACCGCCGGCCGGCGATCCGCCGCCGGAACCCGACGACCCCTGGCTGCCGCTCGGTGCCGCATCGCGCCTCGTCGGTGTCGGCCCCGACACCCTGCGCCGCTGGGCCGATACGGGCAAGGTGCAGAGCTACCAGACGCCCGGCGGCCACCGTCGCTTCCTGCGCTCCAGCCTCGAGGCCATGATCAATGCGCCGCGGCGCACCCGGTACGGCATGGACCGCCTCCAGGGTTCGACGCAGACGATGGCGGGCGAGCTGCATCGACGCGTCCAGCGCACCGGGTTCGCCGGTGCGCCCTGGCAGGCGCGGCTCAGCCTGGAGCAGCGAGAGGAGTTCCGCCGCTGGGGTCAGCGGACGTTCCAGCTGGTCATCGACTACGTCGCCGCCACGAAGAAGGCGGAGCGCGACCTCCTGCTGCACGAGGCCGAGCGGATGGGGGCGCTGTACGGCGCCGAGGCCTCGGCCGCCGGGCTGAGCCTGGCCGAGACGGTCGAGGCGTTCCTCTTCTTCCGCTCCCCGGTGATCGACGCGATCACCGGCCACCTGCGCCGCCGGGCCGCGGAGGTCAGCGAGGTGACCGCCGCCTTCCGCGAGGCGAGCGCGGCCATCGACCAGGTGCTGGTCGCCGTCGTCAGCTCCCACCGCGAGCGGCGCTGACGCCCCGGCGCGCCGACGCGCGCTACTCGACCAGGTAGAGCTCGGTCGAGGTCGTGTTCAGGCGCTCCCCGCCATCGGCGGTGCACACCACGATGTCCTCGATGCGCGCGCCCCAGGTGTCCTCGACGTAGATGCCGGGCTCCACGCTGAAGGCGTTGCCCTCCTCCAGCGGCTGCCGGTTGGTCGCCACCAGGTACGGCTCCTCGTGGGTTTCCATGCCGATGCCGTGCCCGGTGCGGTGGATGAACGCCTCGCCGTAGCCGGCGTCGGTGATGACGTTCCGAGCGGCGGCGTCGATGTCAGCGGCCGCTACGCCGGGACGCACCGCGTCGCAGGCCGTCCGCTGCGCATCGCGCAGGACCGAGTACAGCGCCGCGAACTCGCCGGCCGGCTGCCCCACGAAGGCGGTGCGCGTCGTGTCGCTGCAGTACCCGTCGCGTGTGCCGCCGATGTCCAGGACGACGGCGTCGCCGTCCGCGATGACGCGGTCGCCGGGGACGTGGTGCGCGCTCGCCGCGTTCGGGCCGGACGCCACGATGGCGAAGTCGGCGGACTGGTGCCCCGCGTCCAGCAGCAGACCACGGATGCGCGCGCTGACCTCGGCCTCCGTCCGTCCGGATAGCCGCTCGCCGGTGATGGCGCGCATGGCCGAGTCGGCGGCCGAAGCCGCGGCGCGCAGGCGTTCGACCTCCTCGGGTGCCTTGATGCGTCGCAGGGACGCCATGGCGGGGCCGGCCACGACCATCTCGGCCGGGTCCAGCGCGGCCCGCAGGGCCAGCGAGAACCGCGCCCACATCTGGTCCTGGACCGCGACGCGCATGGAGGCGCCGACCAGGCGCTGAACCAGCCGGAACGGGTCGTCGGTCTCGTCCCAGGCGTACAGCTCGACCTCATCGACCAGCTCACCCAGCTCGTGGCGCGCGAGCGGCGCCTCCAGGCGAGGGACGACGAGCGCCGGCCGGCCCTCGGCCGGCACGACCAGGCACGTCAGCCGCTCCAAGGCCGGTGCCTGGTAGCCGAGGAGGTACGTGTAGTCCGGCGACGGGGTGATCAGCAGCGAGTCGATGTCGCGCTCCGCCGCCGCGCGCGACGCGCGCAGCAGCCGGTCGCGGTGGACGCCCGGTGAAAAACGCAACGCCGCGCTCGAGGCAGGAGTCATGAAAGAAGGCTACACCGATGACCCATTGCGGTCGGCCTGGGTCGAGCGCAGGCTGGAAGCGCGGCGTGTCACACTGTCATCCGCTGTCATACGCCGTCATACGCGGGAGGAGGAGGGGAGTGCGACATCCAGGGACCGGGCCGGGACGGCGCGGCGCCGTCCTCCTTGCCCTGCTGATCGGCGCGACCCTCACGCTGCCGCTCCCCACTCCGGCGCGCGCCGGCTCTCCGCTCGCGGACGCAGCCGCGGAGCTCGCGGCGACCTACGGCGGCGCACCGGGCGACTACTCGCTGCTGTACGAGCGAACGGCCAGCGTGCCGCTCTCGGGAGCCGCCGTATGGGCCGGCAAGTTCCTCGACCGGCGCAGCGGGGAGATCCGCCTGGTGTACCGCGACCTCGCCACCGGGCGAACCGACGGCCCGCGGCTGCTGGGCCAGCAGCGCGCCGAGGCCGTCGCCGCCGTGACGGCGCTCGAGGCCAAGGGCGACGCCGAGCTGCGCGGCGCCGTGACCGGACGCGGTCCGGACGAGCGCGTCCCGGTCGGCCTGTGGCTCGACGTGGACCTCGCCGCGGCCGAGCAGGCAGTCATCGCCGCTCACCCCGAGCTCACCTGGGACGGCAATCGGCCGCTCGTCGCCGACCTCGACACCATGCGTCGCATCCGGGCCGAGCTGTGGCAGGCTCGGGCCGCCGTCCTGGCGCCCGCCCTGGATGCCTTCTCGCGACAGGTCGCGGCCCTGGGCGGCAGCATCGGCTATGCGTCGACCAGTGCACCCCTGGCCTACGTGGACCTGCCGGCGGGACGCGTGCCGGAGCTGGCCTCGATGCCGGAGGTGGCGTCCCTGGGGCTCGAGCGGACCTGGCGCACGAGCATGGGGAGCGCCGGACCCGCCGTGCAGGCCAACTGGAGCGGTGGATCCGAGGACCAGGGCAACGGCGTTCGCGTCGCCGTGGTCGAGTACCACAACGTGCGCAACTCGAGCGACCTGGCGGGACGGGTTGCCGCCTCGTACAGCGCCAGCGGAAGCCTGGCGTACACCGGCAGCGGGACCTTCGACCACCCGACCTGGGTGGCCGGCGCGATCGCGGGGCAGGGCAGCTACCCGGGCGTGGCGCCGGGCGCGCTCATCATCAGCGCCTCGACCGGCGGGGGCGGCGCATCGCTCACCCGGGACCGGCAGATCATCGCGGCGGCCGACTGGGCCTCGAACCCGGCCGGTGGCGATGCCGACGTCATCAACGCCAGCATCGGCCAGGACACGGCGACCGGCTCGGAGGAGGCGCGGCGCTACTTCGACGCCTTCGTCGACCAGGGCGGGCACCTGGCGGTGGCGGCGGCCGGGAACTACACGACCTTCGGGCACTGGGACATCCTCTCGCCCGGGACCGCCTACAACGTGCTCACCGTCGGCGGCCTCGATGACCGCAACACGTCGGACCGCTGGGACGACGGCATCTGGTACACGAGCTCGAACGGCAGCAACTACCGGGATCGGACCGATGCGCCGTGGAACACCCACGGCGACTACAACAAGCCCAACGTGTCCGCGCCAGCCGCTTCGGTGGTGACCGCCAACGGCCTCGGCGCCAGCGGCACGAGCGTGGCGTCGCCGATCGTCGCCGGGATCGCCGCCCAGCTGATCGCGCGGCTGCCCTCGCTGGCCCTCCGTCCCGAGGCGGCGCGGGCGATCATCATGGCCGGCGCGGTCAACCACGGCGCGATGCCGGATGGCTCGCTCAACGCCGACCACGAGGGCACCGGCTCGGCGTCCGCCATGTGGGCCAACCGACTGCTCAACGCGGGCGACGGCACCTACGGCGGGTACCAGATGGGATCGATGATGGCCGGCCAGACGGTGACCCAGGACGTGACGGTGACCGCCGGGCAGCGCGTGAAGGTCGTGGTGACCTGGAACAGCCGCGCGGCGGCAGGCAGTGACGACCTGCTGGCCGATCTCGATCTCGTCGTCACCCAGCCCGACGGCAGCCGCGTCGGCTCGTACACCATCGACAACAACTACGAGTGGGTCGAGTTCACCGCGTCCGGCTCCGGATCGGCTCGGATCGAGGTGCGGCAGTCGCGCTTCGACGGCGGTAGCGAGCGCTATGGACTGGCCTGGTCGAAGGTCAACCTCGGCACGCCGTACCGCGTGGCCGGCCCGGACCGATATGCCACGGCGGCCACGATCAGCTCGTGGCACTTCGCTCCCGGCGTGCCGGTCGCGTACGTCGCCACCGGCCGCAACTTCCCCGATGCGCTGGCGGTCGGCCCCGTCGCCGGGCGCCAGGGCGGCCCGGTGCTGCTGACCGATCCGTCCAGCATCCCGGACGCGACGCGCAACGAGCTGGCCAGGCTGCGGCCGCAGCGGATCGTGATCGTCGGTGGCGAGGGCGTCGTGTCGCCCGGCGTCGCGCAGCAGCTGCAGGCCTTCACCGGCCAGCCGGTCGCCCGGCTCGCGGGTGCCGACCGCTACGCGACCGCGGCCGGGGTCGCGCGCGCCAGCTTCGGGCCGGGGGTGCCCGCGGTGTTCGTGGCGACCGGTCGCGCCTTCCCCGATGCCCTGACGGCCGGTCCGGCCGCCGCGGCGCTGGGAGGGCCCGTGCTGCTGGTCGACCCGACCTCCATCCCGCAGGCGACCGCGGACGCGCTGGCGTGGCTCCAGCCGCGGAAGGTCTACGTCGTCGGCGGCCCGGGCGTCGTGAGTGACGGCGTCGCGGCCGCGCTCCAGGGCTACAGCGCGGAGCCCGTTGCCCGCCTCTGGGGCGCCGACCGCTTCGCGACGGCCGCATCGGTGGCGCAGGCGTTCTTCGGCGGCCCCCGCTTCGCGGTCTACCTCGCGACCGGCCGCAACTTCCCCGATGCGCTGACCGCCGTGCCGGCGGCATCGGTCAACGCGGCGCCGCTGCTGTTGCTGACCCAGACCGAGGTCCCGTCCGCCACGGCGAACGAGCTGCTGCGGATCCGCCCGGCCCGGACCTACGTCGCCGGAGGATCCGGCGTCGTGACCGACGGCGTCCTGGGCGGGATCACCTGGCTCCTGGGCAAGCCATGAGCCCGCGGCGGGCGCTGGCCGCGCTGGTCGGGGCGGCGGTGCTGCTCGCGGCGTGCGCGGCGAGCGTCTCGCCACAGCCCACGGCTGAGGAGCGGACTCCTGCGGCCACGGCATCCGCGGCCGCATCGGCGTCGGCGACCGCGGCTGAATCGGCCACCCAGGTGCCCGGCCCCGGGTGGCCGCAGGCGGGACTTCCGTACGACGGTGCCGAGATCCTGGATGCCATGCGCTCGTCCCGACGACCGGGCGGCGTTCCCGACGCCCTCGAGACCGACCCGGTCGCCCAGGCCGTGGCCGAGCGGCTGTGGACCATCGACGGCACCGCCTGGGACACGATCGCGGCCAGCGGCAGCTGCACCTCGGCGACGGCCTGCCGTCTCGAGCTGTCGGGATCCCGCAGCGGGTGGCTCGGCGAGGACGTGTGGGTCCTCGACATCGATCCCTCGGTCCCGACCATCAGCGTCGCCGACACCACCCTCGGATCCGTCCCGCCGGGCGTCGCGACCGACCTCGAGGGCCTGGCCGCGTCACTCGTCGACCTGGAGGGCCTGGGCCTGACCAGCGTGCGCTGGACGCCGCCGCCCGATGACGAGCGATTCGAGCTCAGCTACCGGGATGCCGGCGAGGAGGGCGGCTGCACCGTCGAGCTCGCGCTCGACGCGGTGGCGGGCACGATCCTCGACGAGCAGCGCAGCGGCTGCTGACCCCGCGGCCTCAGCCGAGGTCCAGGGAGACCTCCTCCGCCGCGGCGTCGCGGATCTGCCACGCCCGGATGCGCTCCGGCTCCGGGACCCGGTGGTCGAGCGAGACGATGACGTGGATGGCGTCGGGCCAGGCCGCCTCGCGCCGGTCGGTGGGCGACGGGGTCGCCGGGGACGCGGTGTGCGAGTGGACGATCGCCAGCAGCCCCTCGCCCGCGGCCGTCATCTGGTCGACCAGGCGCACGACCTCGCCGGGATCCATGCGGTAGAGGTACGCGACCTCGGCAACGTTGCGCGCGGGCCGGAACGTGGTCGCCACCGCCGAACCGGGGATGGCGCCGAGAAGCCCGCACGCCTCGCGCGGGGCCGCGGCCTCGGCATGGCGCCGCAGCGCGTCCGCCAGATCGCGAGGAAGCGTCAGCCCCTGCCGCACGCCGGGCAGCCGGGGTCGCGGGCGAAGGCGACCTCCTCGAACCGCGCCTCGAGCGCGTCCACCATCAGCAGGCGCCCGGACAGCGAGCGGCCGACGCCGAGGAGCACCTTCAGCGCCTCCGTTGCCTGCAGCAGACCGATGATCCCGGGCAGGACGCCCATGACGCCGGCCACGTCGCAGGCGGGCGCCAGCTCGGGCGGCGGCGGCTCCGGGTGCAGGCATCGGTAGCAGGGACCGTCGAAGGGGAGGAACGTCGTGACCTGGCCATCCCATCGGTACACCGAGCCGTGGACCACCGGGATGCGGGCGCGGAGCATGGCGTCGTTGAGCAGGTAGCGCGTCTCGAGGTTGTCGCTGCCGTCAACGATCACGTCGTACCCCGCGATCAGCGCGTCGACGTTGTCGGCGACCATGCGCTCGTCGTGCCGGACCACGCGCACGTCGGGATTGAGCCCCGCCAGCGTCCGTTCGGCGGACTCCGTCTTGGACAGGCCGATGCGATCGGTCGAGTGAACCACCTGGCGCTGGAGGTTCGACGCGTCCACCACGTCGTCGTCGACGAGGCCGATGGTCCCCACGCCGGCCGCCGCCAGGTACAGCGCCACGGGCGAACCGAGGCCGCCGGCGCCGACCAGCAGGACGCGCGAGTCCAGGAGTCGGCGCTGCCCCTCCTCGCCGACCTCGGGGATCGGGATCTGACGCGCGTACCGCCGCCGCGCGTGCTCGTCCAGCATCGACGGCTCCGCGACCCAGCCGCCGCCCGCGCGGCGCCAGTCGTCCAGCGATGCCCGCAGGCTGGCGACCCTCGAGTAGCCGGCCCGCGACAGCCACTCGGCGGCGTGGGCGGAGCGGACGCCGACGGCGCAATACACCAGCAGCGGCGCGTCGCGATCGGGAACGATGGCGGGAACGCGGTCGCCCACCTCCCCCAGCGGCACATGGACGGCGCCGGCCACGTGCCCGGCGCGCCACTCGGTCGCCTCGCGGACGTCGATCACCGTGGTGCCGGCCTGCGCGAGCGACACCGCCTCCTCGGCGCCGACCTCGCGCCAGGTCATGGCGCCGAGCCGCCCTCGTTCGCCACGCCCAGCACCTCGGCCTCCTCGGGCCACTGCACCTCGGCGCCGCGAAGCGCTCCCTGGAGGACCTTGTAGCTCAGGAGCGCGCACTTGAAGCGCGCCGGGCCGATCGGCACGCCCAGGCTGTCGAGAACGTCGCGCGGGTCCATGGCGCGCAGCTCGTCCAGGCTCTGGCCGCGCAGCTCATCGGTCAGCAGCGAGGCCGATGCCTGGCTGATGGCGCAGCCGCGTCCCTCGAACGCGACGTCGGTGACCTGCTGGTGGTCCGCGTCTAGCCGGAGCGTCATCGACATCTCGTCGCCGCACGTGGGGTTCGCATCGGCGAAGTGCAGGTCGTGCGGGTGCAGGTAGCCGCGGTTGTGGGGGTTGCGGTAGTGCTCCAGGATGAAGTCGCGGTACAGGTTGTCCATCAGGCGACCCCGAAGATGCGCTGGACGGCTCGAATGGCATCGGTCAGGCGGTCGATGTCGTCCACGTCATTGAACACGTTGAAGCTCGCGCGTGTGGTCGCCGGCACGTCGAAACGCTCCATTACCGGCTGTGCGCAGTGGTGACCGGCACGCACGGCCACCCCCTCCGCGTCCAGGATGGTGGCGACGTCGTGCGGGTGCACGCCCGCGACGTCGAAGCTGATCAGGCCCGCGTGCTGATCCGGGTCGGATGGGCCGAATCGGCGCACGCCGGGGAGCTTACCCAGGGCCTCCCAGGCGCGCGTGAACAGGTGCCGCTCGTGGTCACGAACGCGCTCCATGCCCAGCGCCTCGAGATAGCCGATGGCCGCGTGCAGGCCCACCGCCTCGGCGATGGCCGGGGTGCCGGCCTCGAACTTCCAGGGCACCTCGTTCCACTCCGCCTCGGTCAGGGAGACGCGGGTGATCATGCTGCCGCCGGTCAGGAACGGCGGCATACCGTCCAGCAGCTCGCGGCGCGCCCACAGCGCACCGATGCCGGACGGGCCGAGCATCTTGTGGCCGGAGAGCACGGCGAAGTCGACGTCCAGCTCCGCCACCGAGACCGGCAGGTGCGGAACGCTCTGCGCCGCGTCCAGCAGCACGAGGGCGCCGGCCTCGTGGGCCAGGCGCGTGATCTCCGCCACGTCGTTGATGGTGCCGAGGGCATTGCTGACGTGGGCGAAGGCCAGCAGCCTCGGACCACGGGCCAGTTGCGCGCGCAGGTCGTCGCGGTCGAGGCGGCCGTCGTCGGTGATGCGCACGTGGGCCAGCGTCGCGCCGGTGGCGGCCGCGACCTGCTGCCACGGCACCAGGTTGGCGTGATGCTCCATCTGGGTCGAGACGACCAGGTCCCCAGGGCCGAGATTGTTGCGCGCCCAGCTGTACGCCACCAGGTTGATGGCCTCGGTCGCGTTGCGCACGAAGACGATCTCACGTTCGCTCGGCGCGCCGATGAAGCGCGCCACCGCCCGGCGGGCGGCCTCGTAACGGGCCGTGGCGTCCTCGCTCAGCTCGTACAGGCCACGATGGACGTTGGCGTAGTGGTGCGCGTAGGTGTCGGCCAGCGCCTCGATCACGACACGCGGCTTCGGCGCCGACGCGGCGGAGTCCAGGAAGACCAGCGGCCGCCCCGACCGGTGCGGCCGGTCGAAGACGGGGAAGTCGGCGCGGAGGGTGGCGCCCTCGAGCCCGGCAGGTGCCTGATCGACGGTCACCGCTCGCCCTCCGCCTCCGCTCGTGGTCGTGGCCTAGTGGGAGCCGACGGGCTCCGGCGCCTCGGCCTCGTCACCGATCCCGGCGGGCAGCCCGACCTGCTCGCGGACCCAGTCGTAGCCGTTCGCCTCCAGCTGGTGGCTCAGCTCCTCGCCGCCGCTCATCACGATCCGTCCGTTCATCAGCACATGCACGTACTGCGGCTTCACGTAGTTGAGCATGCGCTGGTAGTGGGTGATCAGCAGCACGCCCATCTCCGGCGAGAGGCTGGCGTTGATGCCCTCGGCCACGTTCTT
>DASTYP010000245.1:0-4580 GCA_035764845.1 Candidatus Limnocylindria bacterium | reverse complement strand
ACACCGACGCGCTGCAGCGGCGACTGGAGCGCATCCCGTCCATCGCCGATGCGACGGTGCGCGCCAGCATCACCGGGCGGCTCGAGGCCACCGTCATCGAGCGCGAGGCGGCGTTCGTGTGGGCCACGAACTTCGGCCGGTTCCTCGGTGCGGCGGACGGCACGGTGTTCGCGTCGATCCCGAACGCGGATCCGATGCCCGACGCCCTCGTCGGCCTGCCGCTGATCACCGACAACCGGTTCGCGGCGCGTGTCGTATCGGTCGGCGATCGAATCCCCGATGCCCTCCTGACCACGGCGCTGCGCCTGGAGGCGCTGGACCCGGCGCTGCTCGGATCCTCGGCGACCTCGTTCAGCGTGAGCGTCGACGACGACTACGGCTTCCGCCTGACGTCGGCGGAGCCCGCCTGGGAGATCGCGCTCGGCGTCTACGGACTGGATCCGACCGAGACGCGCGAGGAGATGGACGCGCGGATCGAACGCCAGGTGACCGCGGTGCGGACGCTGTTCGCCAGCCGGCCCGAAGCCGAAATCGGGTGGGTGGATGTGCGCAACCCCGGAAAGGTATATTTCCGTGCCAAGGGGTGACGTCCACGCCGATCGGCGGCCCCTGGCCCACCGAGATCCTCGCTTCGGGACCCTCCCACATGTGGCTACCGCTCGTCGGCCTTGCGCTCGGGATCGCGCTCGGGCTGGTGCTCAACGTCAACGTGAGCCCGGACCTGGCGCGCTACTCGGCCGTGGCCATCCTGGCCGGCCTGGACTCGGTGCTGGGGGCCATCCGAGCGGAGCTCGACGCGCACTACGACAACCGGATCTTCCTCTCGGGATTCGTCACCAACGCCCTGGTCGCGGTCGCGCTGACGTTCGTCGGCGACCGGCTGGGGATCGATCTCTACCTGGTCGCGCTGTTCGCCTTCGGCCTGCGCATCTTCCAGAACGTGGCCCTCATCCGGCGTCACTTCCTGTAGGCTCCGACGGCACTCATGGCGCGCTCCGGGGCGCCGCTCACAGGAGGTAGCTTGGAACGCGAAGCGGTCCTCGTCGGCATCGACGCGGGGACGACCAAGGTCACGACGCTCATCGGCGAGGTGGGCCGCACCGGTGACGTGAACGTCATCGGCTATGGCATCGCGCCGTCGGTCGGCATGAAGAAGGGCATGGTCGCCAACATCGACCAGACCGTGAACTCGATCGCGTCGAGCGTCGAGAAGGCCGAGCGGCTGTCCGGCTACAAGATCAGCTCGGCGTTCGTCGGCATCGGCGGCAGCCACATCAGCAGCCAGAACTCGCGCGGCGTGGTCGCCGTGTCCGGTCACAAGCGCGAGGTGAGCCGCGAGGACGTCGCCCGCGCCACCGAGGCGGCCAAGGCGGTCCAGGTGCCCTCCAACCGGGAGATCCTGCACGTCGTGCCGCGCGGCTACATCGTGGACGGGCAGGAGGGCATCAAGGACCCGCTGGGCATGAGCGCGGTCCGCCTCGAGGTGGAGACGCACATCGTGGCCGGTGCGGCCACCTCGGTGCAGAACCTGAGCAAGTGCGTCTCGAGCGCCGGCGTGCAGATCGACGAGATGGTCATCAGCTCGTTGGCCGCGGCCGAGGCGACCCTGACCGATACCGAGAAGGAGCTCGGCGTGCTGGTCGCCGACATCGGCGGGGGCACCACCGACATCGCGATCTTCGTGGACGGCGCCGTGTACCACACCGCCGTCCTGCCCGTCGGCGGCATCAACGTCACCAACGACGTGGCCATCGGGCTGCGGACCAGCCTGAACCTGGCCGAGGAGATCAAGATCAAGCACGGCACGGCGAACCTGGCCGAGGTGGAGCCCGAGGAGCTGCTGAACATCGCGGTCCTGGGCGAGGCCGCGGGCCAGACCATCCAGCGCCGCAAGCTGTGCGAGATCATCGAGGCCCGGATGGGGGAGATCTACAGCCTCATCCGCGAGGAGGTGAAGCGCTCCGGCCATGCCGGGATGCTCCCCGCCGGTGCGGTGCTGACGGGCGGCGGAGCGCGCATCGCCGGGGCGGACGTCCTGGCGCGCGAGACGCTGGAGATGCCCGTCCGCATCGGCTCACCGCAGGGGGTGGGCGGCCTGATGGACCAGATCGGCAACCCGGCCTTCTCGAGCTCCATCGGCCTGCTGCTGTGGGGCGCGCACCACCTGGGCGACGAGCCGATCGGCTACGGCGGCGGGGGCGGCAACGGCGTCAACCCGCTGTCGCGCATCGGAGAGTGGATCCGGAACCTGTTCCCCGGCTGATCGGCCGGCTGCCCCGCTAGCCGTGGTTCGCGGCGCGTTGCAGGTGCGCGCGTGCCGCGTGGATGCGCGCATCGGCGTCGGCCAGCTCCGCGTCCAGGCGTGCCTTTGCCTCCACCGGCAGCGGCCCGCAGCGGGCGGCGATGTCCTCCACCAGGCGGTGATGCT
Source organism: Candidatus Limnocylindria bacterium (assembly GCA_035764845.1). Taxonomy (GTDB): domain Bacteria; phylum Chloroflexota; class Limnocylindria; order QHBO01; family QHBO01; genus JACDBZ01. The sequence continues at coordinate 2,152 of DASTYP010000245.1, read as the reverse complement.
TGCGGCTCAGGCGCTCCACGCGGTCCAGGTCGGCCCGCACCTCCCCGATCCACCGACGGCGCGCGTCCATGCGCTCGTCGCCGGACATGCTGGGGATCTCGTGGAGCGTCGCCAGGCTCGACTCGAGCGTGACGGACAGGGTGCGGGCATCGAGGGCGGCGCGGCGGATACGACGGACCAGGTCGGCGATCGAGTCCTCGGCCATGGCCTCAGGGGCCGGGCGCGCCCGGCGCCACCCGGCTCAGGTGCGAGCGTCGGGCAAGCGCGCTGCTGACCGCGTGGTGCAGATCGTCCAGGCCGAAGGGCTTGGACAGCAGGACCACGTCGTTACGCTGCGCGGGATCGGCGAACCGGTCGAGGCTGCGCCGGTCGGCCGAGGTGAGGACGATGCCGACGTCCCGCAGGCGCGGGTCCCGTCGTGCGGCGCAGGCCAGGGACCATCCGTTGGCGCGCTGCGCCGGCCCGACCCACAGGTCGAGGACCAGGAGGTCCGGCTGCTCGGCGGCAAGATCGTCGACGGTGGCGCTCAGGCGCTGGACGACGCGCATCCCATGCTCCAGGGAGAGGATCTCCTCGAGGAGCTCGAGGGCCTCGGCGCGGTCGTCGACGACCACGGCTCGGCGCCTCCCCGATGATCCTGGCGGCACCGGTGCGTCGCGCATCTCGTTCTCCGTCCTCGACCTCCTTCGACCGCCCGGACGCCGCAAGTTCCGGTCCAAGCCGCCGCCGCAGGTGCGTCGCCGGGAAGCGGGGACGCGGTCGGTCAGGCGCGGTGCGGGTCGTCCGTGGTCGGCAGCCGGTCCGCCATCCCGGCGCGCCAGGCCGGTGGATCCGTGACGGGTGACCAGTAGTCGGTCTCGCGGTGAATGCGGCCGTCGCGCAGCTCGACGAGCTTGACGAAGTACCACTCGGAGCCGTCGCCGTAGCGCAGGCGTCCCTGGCCGATCCAGACATCGCCACTGCCCGCCAGCCGAACCACCGTGTTCGCCGGCGTGACGACGTAGCGGTCCTCCGAGCCGATGATCCGCAGCGCGTCGATGTGCGGGTAGCCGCCGGGAAACCGCTGGTGGATGGCTCGGTAGGCGGCACTCGAGCGGACCAGCTCGCCCGTGGCCGGCCAGCGCAGCTCCCAGTCGTCGGCGCGCAGTGCCTCGAGCGCATCGAGGTCGTTCCGGGTCGCGGCCTCGAAGTATCGGCGCGCGACCTCCTCGTTCGTCAGCTCGCTCATGCTGCGGGCGAGCGTACACCCGCATCCTCCCGGTGGACAGAGGTCGCGATCGTCCACGTCGGCGTTGCCGACCTGTGGATAAGTGCCCCTCCGATTGTGGAAAACGTCGCACGGCGTCATACGCGGATCGGTAGAATCGGTCAAACCCGCGAAGCCCTCGGGTTGATCAACCAGCACACCGACTCTGCTCGTCAAGGGGACACCCGACATGCCGCTCCGCTCGGACTCCGAGAACTTCGCGCTCATCAAGGTCATCGGCGTCGGTGGTGGCGGCAGCAACGCCGTCAACCGGATGATCCGGGCCGAGATGATGGGCGTGGAGTTCATCTCCTGCAACACGGACGCCCAGGCCCTCCTCCAGTCCGACGCGCCCCACAAGATCCGGATCGGCGACAAGATCACCCGCGGCCTCGGTGCCGGCGGGGACAGCGCGATCGGAGCCCGGGCGGCCGAGGAGGACTCGGAGAAGATCGCCCAGGCCCTCGCGGACTCGGACATGGTGTTCATCACCGCCGGGCTGGGCGGCGGGACCGGCTCCGGCGCGGCCCCCGTCGTCGCGCAGCTGGCCAAGGAGGCCGGCGCCCTCACGATCGGCGTCGTGACCAAGCCGTTCACGTTCGAGGGCGCCAAGCGCAAGCTGGTCGCCGAGAAGGCGGCCGAGGAGCTGAAGGCCCAGGTCGACACCCTGATCACGATCCCGAACGATCGCCTGAAGGACGTCGTCCAGAAGAACACCTCGATCATCGACGCCTTCCGGGTCGTCGACGATGTCCTGCGCCAGGGCGTCCAGGGGATCAGCGACATCATCACGATGCCCGGACTCATCAACCTCGACTTCGCCGACGTCCGCGCGATCATGAAGGACGCGGGATCGGCGCTCATGGGGATTGGCCGAGGGAGCGGCGAGAACCGCGCGGTCGAGGC
>DASTYP010000244.1:0-6925 GCA_035764845.1 Candidatus Limnocylindria bacterium | reverse complement strand
TGCTGGTGCAGGTAGACGTACCCGAACCCGCCGTTGGCCTTGAGCTGCCGGTTGTGGCAGACGTCCTGGGAGAGCAGCAGCTGCGGCCCGTACTCGCGCTCCAGCAGCTCCACGATCGTCTCCACCAGCCGCGGCTCCAGGTGCTCCTCGACCCCGAACCGATGCCCCAGGAAGTCGAACTCCAGGTTGGCGCCGGCATCCAGCACCCGCAGGTAGAAGTCGAGGTCGTGGTACGAGTCGGCATGACCGATGACGACACGCGACGGATCGACGCCCTCCTCGGTGAAGATCTTCAACTGCGACAACCCGACCGGCGACTGGACGCCGTGGGTGGTGATGGCGAGGCCGGTCCGCAGCGAGGCGCGCGCCGCCGCGCGATGCACGCGCTCCTCGGCGGGCGAGACCCACGGCTTGTCGGTACCGATCTCGCCGATGATCCCGGGCCGGATGCCGGTGTCCCCCACCCCCTCCTCGAACTCCCGCACGATCAGGCCGGCGAGCTCGTCGACGGTCCGCCGCTCCACGAGGAGCTCCGCCGGGTAGTGCGCGCCGCGGTACCAGCCCGCGCCCATCACGATGTTCAGGCCGGTCGCACTGGCGAGACGCCGGAGCCGATGCGGATCGCGGCCGACGCCGTCGAGCGTGAGGTCGACCAGCGTCCCGCCCCCGCGGCGCCGCAGTTCGCGCAGCTCCTCGAGGATGAGGTCGTCGTCGGGAGTCAGCTCCCAGTAGTCCCAGCGCCGGTCGACGTGCCAGAGCGCGATGCCGACGTGCTCGTGCGGGAGCGTGAAGCCGAGCTTCTCGGGAGGGATCGGTCCGGAGACGGTCATGACGCGGGGCGCCATCGCGGGTCCTCCTCGGTCGGCGCCGGTCGCCGTTCATCGGGACGCCGGCGCATCGGTGATGCGTAGGACGCCATGTTGCCACGCGGGCAAACCGTCGCCTCGTCGCATGGCGGTGGCGGGGTAGCATCCGCGCATGGGAATCGGCTCTCGCACCGGCAGCCTGTGGGCCACGACCCAGAACGAGCTCGACCTCGCCGCCGAACGGCTGCAACTCGACGACGCGATGCACCGCGTGCTTCGGCTGCCGAAGCGGGAGCTGACGGTGAACTTCCCGGTGACCCACGACGACGGCCACGTGGACGTCTACACCGGCTACCGCGTCCACCACAACGTCAATCGCGGCCCGGCCAACGGCGGCATCCGCTACGTCCCGAACCTGGAGCTTGACGACGTGCGTGCCCTCGCCATGCTGAACTCGTGGAAGGCGGCGCTGGTCCGCATCCCGTTCGGCGGCGCGGCCGGCGGCGTCCGCGTCGACCCGCGCCGGCTCAGCATCAACGAGCGCCAGGGGCTCACGCGCCGATACGCCACGGAGATCGCGCCGCTGCTGGGCCGCGAGCGGGACATCCCCGCGCCCGACGTGAACACCGGCTCGCAGACCATGGCCTGGATGATGGACACCTTCTCGATGCACTCGGGCCACACGACGCCCGCGTCGGTGGTCGGCAAGCCGCTCGCCGTCGGCGGGACGCGCGGCCGACGCAGCGCCACCGCGCGCGGCGCCTTCCGCTGCATCGTCGCGGCGGCCCGGGCGGGCGACGTCGCGCTGGACGGCGCGCGGGTCGCGATCCAGGGGTTCGGCCGCGTGGGCATGACGGTCGCCGACGAGCTCGTCCGAGCCGGCGCGCGGGTGGTGGCGCTGGCGGACGACCGAGACGCGGTGGCCGCGCCGGGCGGCATCGAGATCGGACGTGCGGTGGACTGGATGCGCGAGCAGGACGCCGTTCGCGGCATGCCGAACACCGAGCCGATGGGCAAGGCCGACATCTTCGCGCTGGACGTGGACGTCCTGGTCCTCGCGGGCCTGGAGGGCGAGCTGACCGATGCGAACGCGGGGTCGGTCCGGGCGCGGATCGTGGCCGAGATCGCGAACGGTGCCACGACCCCCGATGCGGATGCGATCCTCGACGCGGCCCGCATCGCCCTCATCCCCGACATCCTGTGCACGGCGGGCGGCACGGTCCTCGGCTACTTCGAGTGGGTGCAGGACATGCAGGCCTTCTTCTGGTCCACCGACGAGGTCACGCGGCAGCTCGACCGGGTGATGGACGAGGCCATGAGTGGCGTCCAGGCGATGGCCGACGCGCAGAAGGTCGACCTCCGCAGCGCGGCCACCATGGTCGCGGTCGCGCGGGTTGCCGAGGCAACCTCGCTGCGAGGGCTGTACCCCTAGTCGGGCTGGTCCGACCGAGCGGTCTGCCCGTACCCCACGCCGTGAACGAGCAGTTCCCTCTCCGATCCGACCGGCCGTGGCGCTGGCCGTTGCGGCTGATCGGCGTGCGACGGGGTCGGGCGCAGGTCGAGCTGACCGAGGACGGCCGCCTGCGCGCCACCTTCGGGCGCCTCTCCGTCGAGACGGCCGTCGACAACGTCTGCGGCTACCGCATCACCGGCCCGTACCACTGGTGGAAGGCCATCGGGCCTCGCGGGTCGCTGGTGGACAAGGGCTTCACCTTCGGGACCAGCGCCCGCGACGGCGTCTGCCTCTGCTTCCGCGAGTGGGTGCCGACCCGTTATGTGCGAGGCGGCCGGATGGAGGCGCTCACCGTGACGGTCGACGATCCTGAGGCCCTCGCCGCGGCGCTGGAGCGGCGCGGCATCCGCGGCGAGGACCAGCGCCGCCGCTGAGGTCGAGGGCACCGCGGGGGCGGCGCGGCCCGGTTCGTGCAACCATGTCCACGCGGGGGCACCTTCCTCGCGCGTCGTCATCCGCGGTGCGCCACCTGGACGTACTCGGAGCACCATGACGACGACCACCTCGCCGGCGACCCCGGCACGCGACCTCCTGGCTGAGCTGGAGCCGGCCGCGGAGCGCCTGATGAACCGCCACCTGGGCATGGCCCGCGAGTGGTTCCCGCATGACTACATCCCCTACTCGCTGGGCCGGGACTACGACAAGGAGCCGTGGACGCCGGACCAGCCGCGTCTCTCGGGGGTCGCCCAGATCGCGTTCGAGGTCAACCTGCTGACCGAGGACAACCTCCCCAGCTACCACCGCGAGATCCACCGCATGTTCGGGCGCGGCGACGGGGCGTGGATCAACTGGGTGAATCGATGGACCGCCGAGGAGGGGCGCCACGCGATCGTGCTGCGCGACTACCTGGTCGTCACCCGCAACATCGATCCGTATGCGCTGGAGCGGTCCCGCATGAACCAGCTCCAGATCGCCTACGACCACGACGATGGCGGCAACGTCCTGCGCGGGTTCGCCTACGTCGCCTTCCAGGAGCTCGCGACGCGCATCAGCCACCGCAACACCGGCCGCTACTCCAGCGACCCGGTGGCCGATCGGATCATGGCCCGCATCGCGGCCGACGAGAACCTGCACATGGTGTTCTACCGCGACATCCTCGCCGAGGCGATGGCTCTCGAGCCCTCCGCCGCGGTGTGCGCCATCGCCGACGAGATCATGGCCTTCGAGATGCCGGGCGCCGGGATGGTCAACTTCACGCGCAAGGCCGCGCAGATGGCGAAGGCCGGGATCTACGACCTGCGCATTCACCACGACGAGGTCGTGTGGCCACTGCTGCGCCACTGGGGCGTCTTCGAGGCCACCGGCCTGAACGCCGAGGCGGAGCGACGCCGCAGCGAGCTGCGGACCTTCCTCGACTCACTCGATGCCCAGGCGTCGCGGTTCGAGGCACGGCGCGCCCAGGGCCTGCAGCGCGAGGCCGAGCGCGCGGGCTAACCTGGCTGCACCGTCCTGCTGACGCTCGGGTCCCCTCAGCGCGTCGGCCGTCGCCGCCCATCGCTCCGCCCGGCGAGCCGCCGCACGAGGCGCAGGAGAAGCCAGCCGACGACGAAGCGACGAATCAGCGCAAGCATGTCGTCACCTTCCGCACGCCGCGTGCCGCGCCACGCGCCGCGAGCCCGGGTCGGTCAGAGCAGCGGTGGGCGCGTGAACTCCTCGCCGCGCAGCACTTCGCCAAGGAACGACAGCACGGTGGCGTACCAGAGGCGGGCGTTCTGCGGCTTCAGGATCCAGTGGTTCTCGTCCGGGAAATAGAGGAACCGGGCCGGCACGTCATGCCGGCGCAGGTCCGTCCAGAGCCGGAGCGCCTCGCTGATCGGCACGCGCAGGTCGCGCTCGCCGTGGATGACCAGCATCGGCGTGCGGATCTTCGACAACAGGCGTGACGGCGACCACTCCTCGTAGCGGGATGGATCGGCGTACGGGTCGCCGAACTCACGCTCCCAGTCAGGCCCGTAGTCGGTGGTCCCGTGGAAGCCGCGCAGCTCCCACAGGCTGGCGTGGGTGACGATGCCCCTGAACCGGTCGGTGTTGCCCGCGACCCAGTTGGCCATGTAGCCGCCGAACGAGCCGCCCATCAGCGCCGTCTTCTCGGCGTCCAGCTCCGGGCGCTGCAGCGCCGAGTCGACTGCGGCCATGACGTCGGTGTACGGCTCGGCGCCCCATCGACCCCAGCCGCGCTGGATGAAGGCATGGCCGTAGCCGGTCGAAATGGCCGGGTCCGGCAGCAGCACGGCGTAGCCCTGGGCCGCGAGCAGGTGCGGGTTCCAGCGCCAGCTCCACGCGTTCCAGCTGCCCACCGGCCCGCCGTGGACCCAGACCACCAGCGGGACCGGTGACTCCGCCGACGCCTCCGTGGGCTCGACCAGCCAGGAACCGATCTCGATGCCGTCGGCCGCGTTCGCGCTCAGGCGCTCGACGCGACCCGGGAGGTCGGCGAGCGCCTCGGGATCGAGCTCGGCGAAGGAGCGAATCGGCTCACTGCCGGCGTTCGCCGTCGAACCGATGCGCACCGGGTGCGGCGGCGCGGCGTACGACGAGCGCAGCGCGTACACCGTCCCGTCCGAGCCAACGGCGAGATCGGTGAAGGAGCCGTCGTCGGCGAGGCGCGTGACGTCGCCGGTCGCCGCGTCCCAGCGATGCACCGCTCCGCCACCGCGGTAGTCGGTGACGAAGTAGACCGCCGACCCGTCCGGCGCCCACACCGCCCCATGCGGCCAGAGGTCCAGGTCCGGGGTCAGGTCGCGCCCCTCGCCGCTGGCCACGTCGATCAACCACAGCGTGTGGTCGCCGATGCGCTCCGGCGTGTCCTTCTGCATCCGCACGCAGACGACCGACCGCCCGTCGGGGCTGATGGCCGGGTCGGAGTACCAGGCGTCGTCAGCGGTCAGCCGCCGACGGTCACCGCTCGATCGATCAATGACATCGATGCCGAAATCGGTGCGCCCGATGTCGTCCGGCGTCAGGACACCGGTGACGACGGTCGTGCCATCGGGCGTGATGTCGAACTGCTGCTCGACCAGCGACACAAGCCCGGCATCGGGCGTCAGGTCGCGACGCTCCTCGATGCGGTCCTCCCCCGGCGGCAGCTCGGCCGCGAACAGGTGCCGCTCGCGCGGACCGTGGTACGCGTCCCAGTGTCGAATCGGGAAGGTGTCGAACAGCAGGGCCTCCACGCCGGCCTTCTTGCGCGCGTCGTGACGCTCCTTGTCGGCGTTCGCGTCGGCGCCAGGGAAGATCGAGCCGGCGTAGACGATGACGTCGGAGGCGCGCGCCGCCACCACGGCGTCCACGCCGCCGGACGGCCGCGCCAGCAGCCGTGCCTCGCCACCGTTGCCGGGCAGCAGCCAGAGCCCGCTCACCTCCTCGTCGTCATCGTCAGGCTTGCGGTCGGGGTCCGGCCGGGACGAGGTGAAGAGCAGCGACCCGTCCCGCGCGAACGCGGCGGCGCTCTCGCCCGGTGCGGACCGAGTGAGCCGTCGCGGCCGATCGGTGCCGGTGGCGTCCAGCTCCCAGATCGAGCTGTGCATCTTCTTGCCGTCCGGCGCGGGGCGTCCCAGCGTGACGACGAGCCGGCTGCCATCCGGTGAGACGCGGAGGCCCGAGAGGCGGGGCAGACGCAGGTAGGCGTCGAAATCGAAGGCTTCGCTCATGGCCCGCATCCTACGCCGCGGGCGCTCGCCGCCGAGCCGCGCCGAGTTGCCGCGGCATCGGTCTTGCCCGCACACTGCGCGCCATGACCGACGATCAGCGCTGGCGCGAGCACCAGGACCGATGGGCGCGAGAGCGCCTCGACCCCGCCCTCGAGCGCGCGCCGGAGCGGCGTCCGCGCTTCATCACCCAGTCGGGCGTGGAGATCGAGCGGGTGTACTCGCCGGCCGACCTGCACGATCCGGCCAACGACCCCGATGCTGGCCGGCCTCGCTATCGGTTCAGCCCCCCGCCGTCCGAGGCCGCTGGCTGGGACGAGATCGATGACCTGGGGCTGCCGGGCGAGCCGCCCTTCACGCGCGGAATCCACCCGACCGGCCATCGCGGCCGCCTCTGGACCATGCGCATGTTCGCGGGCTTCGGCACGGCCGAGGACACGAACGATCGCTTCAAGAAGCTGATCGCGGCCGGGGGCACCGGGCTGTCGATCGCCTACGACATGCCGACGCTCTACGGCTACGACCACGACGACCCGATGGCCGAGGGCGAGTTCGGGACCTGCGGCGTCGCGGTTTCCTCGCTGGCCGACATGGAGATCCTGCTGGACGGACTGCCCGTCGGCGAGATCTCCACCTCGATGACCATCAACTCCCCCGCCGCCATGATCTGGGCGATGTACATCACGGCCGCCGAGAAGATGGGCGTGCCGCGCGCCCAGCTGGCGGGGACACTCCAGAACGACATCCTGAAGGAGTTCATCGCCCAGAAGGAGTACATCTTCCCGCCGGCGCCGTCCCTGAAGCTGGTGACCGATACGGTCGAGTGGGGCACGCGCGAGCTGCCGCGCTGGAACACCATCTCGATCTCGGGCTACCACATCCGCGAGGCCGGCTCCACCGCGGTCCAGGAGCTCGCCTTCACCATCGCCGACGGGATCGCCTACGTCGAGGACGCCCTG
>DASTYP010000243.1:0-42564 GCA_035764845.1 Candidatus Limnocylindria bacterium | reverse complement strand
GACCGGCTGGCCGGTCTCGGGATCGCAGCGGATGACGCGGCCCTCGTCGATGTCCTCGGAGGGCTCCGACTCGGTGTCGACGGTCACGCCCAGCTCATCGGCCTGCTGCCGCAGGGTGGCCAGGGACACGTCGTCGCAGGTCGGAACGATGACCGTGGCCGCAGTCGGGCTGGGCGTGGCCGCCGGGGTGCCGCTGCCCAGCAGCTGGACGGCGAGGAAGCCGATGGCGCCGAGCAGGAAGACGGCGAGCACCGCCAGCAGCCACATCCACCACGGCGTCCCCTCGTCGCGCGGCCGCTGGTAGACGTCGGCGCGACGCGGCGGTGGCGCGACCGGGACGCGGTCGGCAGGTCGCGCAACGCGCGGCGGGACGTACACGGTCGGCTCGCCGGCGGGCGGCGTGCCGGCCGGAACCGGTGCGGCGGCCGCGGCGCCCGCCATGGTGCTCGCGCTGGCCGGGACGACGCCCGGGACGGCATCGGGGTCGCGGCGCCACACGCGCAGCGCTTCCGCCAGGGCTCCGGCGTCCGGGAACCGATCGATCGGCTCGCGCGCCAGCGCGCGGGCCAGGATCGCCTCCAGGCCGGCCGGGACCGGGCGGCCGATGCCCGAGGGGGTCGGCGCGTCCTCGTTGAGCCGCTTGAGGGCCACGGCCGCGGCCGAGTCGCCCTCGAAGGGACGGCGGCCGGTCAGCATCTCGAACAGCACGATGCCGAGGGCGTAGACGTCGGACGCGCCGGTGACCTCGTCCCCGCGCGCCTGCTCCGGGCTGAAGTAGTGGACCGATCCGAGCGTCGTGCCGGTGACCGTCATCGACGCCTCGCTGACCGCGCGGGCGATCCCGAAGTCGGTGACCTTCACGTCACCGTGATCGGTGATCAGGATGTTTCCCGGCTTCACGTCGCGGTGGACGATGCCCTTGCGGTGCGCGGCCTCCAGCGCGCTGGCCACGGCGATCGCGACGCGCACCGAGTCGTCGACGGACAGTGCGCCGCGCTCGGAGATGATCGAGGCCAGGTCGCGGCCCTCGACCAGCTCCATGACGATGTACTGCTCGCCATCGGCGCCGTCGGTGCCGTAGTCGTAGACGCTGACGATGTTCGGGTGGCTGAGGCCACCTGCGGCGCGCGCCTCCTGCTTGAAGCGCGCGGCGAAGCCGGGATCGGCGCTGAACTGCGGCCGCAGGATCTTGACGGCCACCTCGCGGTCGAGCTGCTCGTCGACGGCGCGCCAGATCGTCGCCATGCCGCCCTCGCCGAGCGGGGCGATGAGGCGGTACCGGCCGCTGATGAGCCTGCCGATCATCTCCACGACGTCAGTCTCGCAGGTCGAGACCGCGCACGTAGGTTCGGAATTCGTCGGCCTCGTCGGACTCGAGCGCGACCGCCACGTTGGCCTTCAGCCACCCGAGCCGCGTGCCGGCATCGTGCCGCGTGCCCTCGAACTGGTAGCCGAACACGGGCTGTTCGCCGATCAGCGTCCGGATCGCATCGGTCAGCTGGATCTCGCCGCCCGCGCCGCGGGTGGTGTGCTCCAGCACGTCGAAGATCTTCGGGGTGAGGATGTAGCGGCCCAGCACCGCCAGCTCGGATGGCGCCTCCTCGACGGTCGGCTTCTCGACCAGGTTGCGGATCTCGACCAGCCGCCCCTCCTCGTGGAGCGGGTCCACGATCCCGTAGCGGCTGACGTCCTGGCGATCGACCCGCTGGACGGCGATCACCGAGCCGCGATGCGCCAGGTACGCGTCGATCAGCTGTCGCGTGACCGGTTCTCCGCCGGGGTTGAGCATCACGTCGTCCGAGAGGAGGACGGCGAACGGCTCGTCGCCGACCAGGTCCTTGGCCATGAGCACCGCATGGCCAAGCCCGAGCTGCTCGCGCTGGTGGACGAACGCGACCGTGCCGAACTCGCTGATCCGCCGGATCTGACGCAGCATCTCGATGTCGCCGCGGTCCTCCAGCCAGCGCTCGAGGCCCGAGTTGGAGTCGAAGTGGTCCTCGATCGCGCTGCGCCCCGTCGCGATGACGATGATCATCTGCTCGATGCCCGAGGCGACCGCCTCCTCGACCGCGTACTGGATGATCGGGCGGTCGACCAGCGGCATCATCTCCTTGGGGACGGCCTTGCTGGCTGGGAGGAAGCGGGTGCCGAATCCTGCCGCCGGCAGGACGGCCTTTCTCACGCGCACGATGATCGATGGGCTCCTTGGTACGGGGTCGAATGCGCGGCGATGGCGCGCCAAATCGCTGCGCGCGGCGGGGCCGCGGTTGGGTTCCTCACAGGGGACGCCAGTATACCAACCGGCGTTGCACGGACCGATGCGCGGGCCAGGCCCGCGCTGGCCGGCTGGCGCCGGCCGGGTGGAGCGGTCGAGGGCGCTACAATCGGCCGCGCCGATGTTCAAGTCACTCGTCCGCACCTTCAAGGGACCCAGCCGCGATCCGCGCATGGCCTACATCAGCCGGCCGCTGCCGACCTCGCTGCCCGACGAGCAGGTCGTCGAGGCGCTGGATCTCGCGTTCGCCGAGAACCCGAACCCCGCCTACCTGGTCGAGACGCTGCCGCCGGCCCTGCGCCACGTGACGGGTCGCGACTTCCAGGTCCTGGACCGCTCCGTGCGCGACGTTACCGGCGCGTTCACCAAGACGATGGTGATGATCCGCGACGGGGACGTCGGCAGCTGGCCCGGCTACGCCGCCATGTCGTACCCCCTCATCAGGCCGTCGGCGAAGGCGGAGGAGACGCGTGCCGCCATCGTCGCGGCCGACTCGCCGGACGGGTCGGAGCCATCCGGCCCGAAGCCAGGATGGGCGCCACCGCCACCACCGGAGCGTCGCTGATGGGCCGGCAGAACGTGCCGCGCGATCAGTGGCTGGACCTCGGCTCGGAGTGCCCCCGCTGCGGCGAGCAGATCACCGAGGCCAACGTCTACTCGTGGCGCCCGTTGCCGGAGGATCCGAAGCTGCTCCTGCTGTGGTGCCCGAACTGCGGGGACCGGGTCGAGATCAACCACATCTGAGGAGTGGTGCCCCCAACGGGATTCGAACCCGTGATCTCCACCTTGAAAGGGTGGCGTCCTAGGCCTCTAGACGATGGGGGCACGCGCGCGCATCGGCATGGTACCAGCGGCGTCGCGGCCGGCCGATCGGCCAGGCGTGGCGGTCAGCCGAGGTAGAACAGCAGGACCAGGATGACCAGGCCGGCCATGGCGACGCCGGCGATCAGCACCATGATTCCGCCGCCGACGGCGATGAGGAGCGACTGGCCCGTGGCGCGCTGCCGCGCGGCGCGCGAGCCCCATACCCAGCCCTGGGCGTACACGAACAGGCCGATGGCGACGGCCACGATGCCGGCCACGAGCATGGCGAGGACGGACAGGTCGGAATCGTCGCCGAGGAGGGCGAGGGCCACCAGCGCGCCGGCGATGATCAGGCCGACGATGCCGATGATGGTGTTGCGGAGCATCGGGTGCATGGGCGGCTGATTCTAGCCCGGTCGCGCTCCCGGCCCTCGACGCGTGCCGCTCGCCCGTGGGGACGGCAGGTACGCAACTTGCTTCGGCTGGGGAGCGGGGGGATCGGAGCACCAAGCACGCAGAACAGGAGCGCCAGATGGCGAAGCGCGGCAGCGCCGAGCAGAACGGCAGCAACACCGTCAACACGGGCGGGACGGCCGCGGCCGGCAAGGCCGGCGGCAACATGAGCGTTCGGGAGGCGGGGCGGAAGGGTGGCAAGACCACGCGAGCCCGCTACGGGCCGGAGTTCTTCCAGGAGATCGGCGCCAAGGGCGGCAAGGCGGTCAGCGAGCGGTACTCGAACGAGCACTTCCGCGAGATCGGCCGCAAGGGTGGACGTCGGGTCGCTGAGCTCATCGCTCGCGCCAAGACCATGCCCGGCGAGCCCGGCGAGGACTCCGGTCAGCGCGAGTAGCGCTGCTCCTTCCACGGGTCCGCGTCGTTGTGGTACCCGTTGCGCTCCCAGAAGCCGAGGCGGTCGTCCGTGGTGAACTCGACGCCGCGCAGCCACTTCGCGCTCTTCCAGAAGTAGGTCCCGGGGACGATCGCCCGCAGCGGGTAGCCGTGCTCCGCCGTCAGCGGTTGCCCGTCGTAGGACCACGCCAGGATGCATTCGGGGCGCATGGCCGTCTCGAGCGGCACGTTGGCGGTGAAGCCGCCTTCGGCGTGGAAGATCACGAAGCGGGCGCTCGGGCGCACGACGGCCACCTCGGCGACATGGCTGAAGGCGACGCCCTCCCACCGCGTGTCGAGCTTCGACCAGCGCGTGACGCAGTGGATGTCGGTCGTCAGCTCCGCCACCGGAAGGTTGCGGAACTCCGCCCAGTTGAGGCGGAACGGCTCGTCCACCTCACCCCACACCCGGAAGTCCCAGCCCGACAGGTCGCCATAGTCCGGAACGCGCCCGAAATGCAGGACCGGGAACTTCTCGGTCAGCACCTGCCCCGGTGGGACGCGGGCGGCGAGCTCGTCCGGCACGTTGCGCTTCTGCCACGGGAAGACCATGCGCGGCAGCATCCGCCCCGGCTGCCTCCGGGTCAAGCCCGGCCGTGGCCGGGCGCTGCGTAGACTGGGCCGATGCCGCCGCGCGCCGCCTCCACGCCGTTCGCTCGCCTGGCCGCGACGGCCGACGCGGTCGGCGCCACCCGCAGCAAGAACGCCAAGCGCGACCTGCTGGCCGGCTACCTGCGTGACCTGCCGGCGGGCGACCTGGTGGCGGCGACGACCTTCTTTGCCGGCCGCCCGCTCACCGACCCGACCGCCAAGCTCGGCATGGGCTGGGTCCAGCAGGGGGCGGCGCTCGCGGCGGCCAGCGGCGCCGACGAGGAGCGGCTGCGTACCGCCTACCTGCGCCACTCCGACTTCGGCGACGCCGCCGCGGAGCTGCTCGGCGAGCGCGCACCATCGGGCGGCGCGCCGCTGACCGTGGCGGACGTGGCGGACGGGTTCGCCTCCATCGCGGCGGCGGGATCGGCCGAGGAGCGGGTCACCCGCTTCACCGACCTGTTCCGCCGGGCCACCGGAGACGAGGCCCGCTTCATCGGCCGCATCAGCTCGCGCGAGACGCGCATCGGGCTGCGCGAGGGGCTGCTGGAGGAGGCGGTGGCGGCCGCGTTCGACCGGGACCTCGACGCGGTTCGCCGGGCGCACATGCTCACCGGCGACATCGGCGAGACCGCGCTGCTGGCCCGCGACGACCGCCTGGCCGGCGCCGCGCTGCACGTGGGCCGCCCCATCCGCTTCATGCTCGCCTCGCCCGTGGCCGACGCGGCCGAGGTCATGCGTCGCGTCGGTGACGAGGCGTGGATCGAGGACAAGTACGACGGCATCCGCGCGCAGCTCCATCTCGAGGCTGACGGCACCGTCCGCCTCTTCAGCCGTGACCTCAACGACGTGACCCGCTCGTTCCCGGAGATCGCGCAGGCCGGCGCCGCGCTCACGGGCGACGGTCCGCTGGTGCTCGACGGCGAGCTGGTCCCGTGGCGGGCAGGATCCGTCCTGGACTTCGCGTCCCTCCAGACGCGGCTGGGGCGGGTCCGCCCGTCGCAGGCGCTCCTGGAGGAGGTCCCGGTGGTGCTGGTCGCCTTCGACCTGCTTCACCACGGCGGCCGCGACCTGCTCGAGGTGCCGCTCCGCGAGCGACGTGGCGAGCTCGAGCGCCTGGGCCTTCCCGAGGTGACCGGCGAGCGCGTGCTGCTCTCGCACCTGGCCACCGCCGCCTCCGCGAAGGAGGTGGACCGGCATTTCGACGACGCGCGCGAGCGCCACAACGAGGGGCTGATGGTCAAGGACCCCGCCTCCGTCTACCAGCCGGGGCGTCGAGGGCTCGGGTGGCTGAAGCTGAAGAAGGCGCTCGCCACGCTGGACTGCGTCGTGGTCGGCGTCGAGTGGGGCCATGGCAAGCGTCGCGGTGTCCTCTCGGACTACACCTTCGCCGTGCGCGAGACCGATGCGCCGGACGCGCGGCTGCTCACCATCGGCAAGGCCTACACCGGGTTGACCGATGCGGAGATCGCCGAGATGACCGAGCACTTCAAGGCCATCACCCTGCGCGACTTCGGCCGCTACCGGACCGTGGTGCCCGAGGTGGTGGTCGAGATCGCCTTCGACCGGATCATGCGTTCGGGGCGGCACCGGTCCGGCTTCGCCATGCGCTTCCCGCGGATCGTCCGCATCCGCGACGACAAGACGCCCGCCGACATCGACACGTTGGCGACCGTGGAGGCCCTCTTCGGCGAGCAGGCATCCGGACGGATCCTGCTGGCGACCGGCGCCCGCGGCGAGACGGAGGAGATCGCGGCGACCGGGGAGGCGCCGCCCGAGTAGCGGCGGGTAGGATCGGCGCGACAGGACGTCAGCATCGCGGAGGAGATCGGCCATGAGTGGCTTCGGGTTCGAGGGGTTCGGGACCGTCCACGACGTGGCGATCGAGGCGTACACCAGCGCCTACCGGGTGTCGGGCCACATGAAGACCCGCTTCACGCGCGTGGCCGACATCCTCAACCAGAACACCGGCGCGCACCTGGTGATCGACGAGGCGACCATCGGCGAGCACGGTGACCCCGCCCCGCCGCAGCGCGTCCCCCAGGCCCTGGTGCCCCTGAACGAGGTCCTCGTCGTCCTGCTCACCGACCAGCCGGGCGAGGGTGCCGTGCAGGGGAGTGGCGACCACATGCGGATCCCCAAGCGCGGCGTGCGCGCGCAGCTGGGCCTGCCGCCGTTCCGTCTGACCGGCACGATCTACGTCCCGCAGGGCAGCCGGCCGATGGACGGCCTCCTGAACGTACCCGACCGATTCCTGCCCATGACGGACGCGGCCATCACGTCCGCCGCGCACCCGCAGCTGAACCGCGAGAGCGCGGTGGTGGCGCTGGCGCGCGACCGGGCGCAGGTGCTGATCGTCGCCGACGACGAGCGGCCCGACGAGCTGCTGGCCGAGGTCCTCGACGAGGCGACGGCCGAGGCCTGGCTGCGCAGCGGCCAGGGCCACCCCGGCGCGGAGGGTTAGCTCAGCCGGCGTCCTGCGCGGCCGGCCGACGGCCGACGGCCGAGCGCGCCTCGGCGGCCTCCATGACCGCCGCGACCACCCGGGCGACCGAGGAGGGGTCCAGCCGCTGCACGCGGCCGATGGTGTTCGCCCACCACGGGGCGTTGTCGGTGGTGATGACCTCGTCGATCGGCTCCTCCAGGACGATCCGCGATCGACGGTTCGGGAAGGCGATGGCCGGTCGCAGCGCGACGTCGGGGAGGACCAGGCCGGCGTCGCTCGCCCAGCGTGAGAACCCCTCGGACAGCGACGCGGCCTCGAAGCTCGGGTTGGTGCGGCACGTGATCCAGCCGCGTCGGCCGCGCGCGTCGAACTCCCAGCCCCGCCCGCGGACGCGGTAGCGACCGTCCCAGTCGCGGACGGTGAGGACGCGGACGCCGGCAGGGCCCACGAGCACCCCGTCGAGCCGCGCGGCGTCGCGCACCGGAAGCGTCGGGGCGAGGAGCAGGGTGTAGCTGTCGTCGAGCGTCGGGGCCAGCAGGCCGGCGAGCGCCTCGGCCGCGGAGCGGGCACGGTTCGGGCGGAGAGCTCGGAGCAGCCACGCGGTGCCGACGCCCAGCCCGAGCGCGGCGGAGGCGGCGAGCACGCCGGTGGCCGTGGAGGCGGGGGTCAGCAGCGTGAGCTGGGCCGCCAGGACGCCCACCGCCAGCATGGTCGCGGACAGCAGCAGCGTGCGACGCCGGCCGTTGCCGGCCAGCGCGGACGGCCGGATCACGCGCATCGGCCGGGCCCCCACGGTAGGCTGGCCGCATGAGCGAATCCATCCACGCGATCGTCGATCCGACCGGCTGCCGGACCGAGGCGCGAACGCCCAAGGGGCAGCCGATCACCCTGGACGCCGATCCGCCGGAGGGCCGCGACTCGGCCGCCGGACCCAAGGAGACGGTCCTGGCCGCGCTCGCCGGGTGCGCCGCCGCCGACGTGGCGAGCATCCTGCGCAAGAAGCGCCAGTCGGCCGCGACCTACGAGATCGACGTGCGCGGCGAATCGGCCGGCGAACACCCCAGGGTCTTCACGGCCATCACGATCGAGCACCAGGTCACCGGTGAGGTCGAGCCGGAGGCGCTGCGCCGCTCGATCGAGCTGTCGGCCACCCGCTACTGCCCGGTCAACGCGATGCTGTCGGCGTCGGTGGAGATCGAGCATCGTTACCGGCTCACGGCCGCGGACGGCAGCGAGCACGCGGCGCTGGTGGCCCGCACCGGCCCGTCCGGGACCCGGGTCGAGTAGCCGGCCCCCGCGTCACGAGACGCTGCGCAGCTCCCGCGAGCCCTCGATCGCCTCGCCGACGGCGTTCCGGAAGGACTCGAGGTCGAACGGCTTGGCGACGACCGGGCCGATCGGCGCCAGCTCGGCCAGCCGCTCGCGGCTGGCGGCCGAGACGATGACGACCGGGATGCCGGGCCACGCGGATCGAAGCAGCTCCGTGATGTCGCCGCCATCGCCGTCGGGCAGCATCACGTCGACGACGAGCAGGTGCGGCAGCGCGAGCTCCATCAGGTCGCCGAGCTCGACGATCCGCGTGCAGGTGACCACGGCGAACCCCATGTCACGCAGGAGGTCCGCCTCGAGGGCGGCGATGTCGGGGTCGTCCTCGAGGACGTAGGCGCGAAGCGCGGTGTCGTCGTTCATCGCTGCGAGTGTCGCGGGCGCGCGCGCATCGGTCCATGGCTCGTATGGGCCGGGGTGGCTGGTACTCGTGCAGTACGGATGGCAGGTGCGGGTCGCTTGCGAGGCCGGTGTACCATCACCGCCCGCGATCGGGAACGCTGGCAGGGCACGGCCGGCGCGGAACGCGGCGCACGGAGAGACCGACTTCATGGCGCGATCGATGTGGCGGGGGGCGATCCAGTTCGGGCTGGTGACGATCCCGGTCAAGCTGTACCTGGCGACCGAGCAGGGTGGCATCGGCTTCAACCTGCTCCATGCCAGCTGCCTGAACCGGATCCAGATGAAGGTCTACTGCCCGTACCACGACGAGGTGGTGCCGCGCTCAGAGACCGTTCGCGGCTACGAGTGGAGCAAGGGCAAGTACGTCGTCGTCACCGAGGAGGACATCGACTCGGTCCCCCTGAAGACGATGCGGGCCATCGAGATCGAGATGTTCGTCGACGCGTCGCGGGACAACGCCGGGACGCAGTTCGTGAAGCAGGCCTACTACCTCGAGCCCGAGCAGATCGGCGCGAAGGCCTTCTACCTGCTCAAGTCGGTGCTGGCCGAGCAGAACAAGAGCGCCATCTGCAAGATCGTCCTGAAGGATCGCGAGCAGCTCGCCGCGCTCAACCCCTTCAGCTCGACCATGCTGCTGACCACGCTCCACTGGCCCGATGAGGTCCGGGCGATCGACGAGCTCAACCTCCCCGAGGACCAGATCGAGATCAAGCCGGCCGAGAAGAAGATGGCCGAGCAGCTGGTGGCGAGCATGACGGGCGACTTCAGCGCCGATGAGTACCACGACGACTACCGCCAGGCCCTCATGGCGGTGATCGAGCGCAAGGTCGCGGGCGAGAAGCCTGAGCCGGCCCAGCGGACCGAGCCGACGAACATCACCGACCTCATGGCCGCGCTCGAGGCGTCCGTCGCGGCCGCGCGCTCCGAGCGCCGGGCCGCCGTCGAGGAGCCCGCGGCGGAGGCGACCGCCAAGGCACCGCGTCAGCGCCGTCGCAAGACGGCCTGACCTCGCCACGGGCCGTGCCCGGAGAGCAGCTCGACCTCCCGATCCCGCCCGAGCCGCGCTCGGCGCTGCCGTCTCGGATCGATCCGATGCAGCCGACCGAGGGCGCCTCGCCCTTCGACGACCCCGGCTACCTCTTCGAGCCGTGGTGGCCCGGCGTGCGCGCCCAGGCATGGGTGGAGAACCGAACCCTGATGCGCCTCCGCGCGGAGGGCCTGGCCGATGCGCTCGACGCCTTCGCCGAGCTGGGCGATGAGCTGCCGGAGCGGCTCATCGAGGACGGCGTGGTGCTCGACGGCTGGCTGCTGACCCTGGACGACGGCGGCTGGCTGGACACGAGCCTGCTGCACCGGCGCCTCACCGGAGACCGGCGCGCCGGCCGGCCGGCCTACGTCGCCACGGACCTGCTCTGGACCGATGGGCGGTCGTTGCAGCGCCGCCGGTTCTCGGCGCGGCGTCAGCACCTCGAGGCGGTGCTCCTCGACGGCGACCGCTGCGTCGTCTCGCACGCGGTGCGCGGCGAGGGGACGCTCCTGGCCGAGGCGCTGGGACGCTTCGGCCTCGTCTCGATCTCGGCCCGCCGGCTGGACGCCCGTTACCGCGCGGGTCCGGCGGGCGACGCGTGGCAGCGACTGCCGATCACGCCGGCCGCGGTCCCGCAGCGGCCGCGGCTGTCGCTGATCCAGCGGCTGCCGTTCCCGGAGCTGGGCTGAGGGCGTCGAGCGACGCGTCGCTGCGCCGAGTCACGGCGTCAGCCCGACGGCGGCAGCAGCACCTCGAGGATCCACGGGTACGGCGGCCGGGTGACGAGCCGGATGGCACCCCCGATCAACCCGTCCCGCGGGTAGGCGCGGAACGAGCCGATGTCGAAGGTCAGCCCGGGCGACGCGTTCGGGTCCGGGGGCGGAGCGTCGCGCTCCGTGAGCGGCCGGCCGCGGACGGCCTCCTCGATGCGCAGGACGTCGTCGATCGGCTCGCCCCAGTGCCGGCGCAGGACGAGGGCCACGTCCCAGGTGGGGATCTGGTCAGGATGGTCGTCGATGGCCACGCTCAGCCACTCCTCGGCCTGGTCACGCTCCCCGCGCATGGCGTGCGCCAGCGCGCGCGTGGCGGGGTCGGTGACGAGCTCGGGGCGGATCGGTTCGTCCATCGCCCACCACGCGACGAGGCGGTTCAGCTCGAACTGCGCGCCGGCCTGGTCTTCGATGGTCGCGTCACCGATGCCGATCGGGCGGGGCCAGTCGGTCGCGAAGGCGGTGAGCAGCTGGCTCAGCAGCGAGCGGCGGTAGGCGTCATCGGCCTCGTCGGTGAACCCGAGTGACTCGTAGCTGAACGCCGCGTTGACCAGCTCGGGGCGCAGGAAGCCCGCGGTCGCAACGGCCTGCTCCGTCGCGCGGCTCTGGCACGTCTCGTCGGCCAGCTCGCGGCAGAGGAGGGCGAGGTTCACCCACGAGGGCGCGTCGCCGGGGTTGCGCTCCGTCGCGTCCTCCGCGGCACGCCGAGCGAGCGCCGTCTCCCCGGCCCCGTCCGCGGCGACGGCCAGCGCCTTGGGGTTGGCGGGATGCCACGGGTCGAGCTCGGTGGCCCGTCCGAACCAGCGTGTCGCGTCGGTCCAGCGCGCGGATGCGGCCGTGTCCACCCCCGCCCGATAGGCGACCGCGCCCGCGTCCGCGATCACCATCGCCGTGACGAGCGGCGCCGCCACCGCCAGAGTCCCGAGCCCCAGCGCCACCCGACGCAGCGGCGGGCGCGGAAGCCGCACCCAGTCGACGGCGCCGGCATCGGTCAGGGCGAGGGCGACCAGCAGGACCGCCAGCAGGTTGAAGTTCGGCAGGAAGGTGAGGTCCTCGAACAGGCCCCCGATGCCGAGGCCGAGCAGCGTGAGCGAGGCGGCACGTCCGACCGGCGTCCTGCTGCGCCACGGGCCGGCCACCAGGGCCAGCGCCACGACGACCACGATCGCCGCCGCGAGGCCGACCAGCCCCGCGTCGCCCAGCACGCCGAGCGGCAGGTTGTGGGAGTGCGGCTGGCGGACCGGGAAGCTGAAGTCGGGCGCGGCGGCCTGCCGCGCGTACGGCATGAAGCCCGGGCCGATGCCGAAGAGCGGATCGGTCGACCAGGCGCGCAGCGTGTCGCGCCACAGGCTGGCGCGGTAGAGCAGCGAGGTGACCGCCGTTACGCGGGGCAGGAGCACCGCCGCGAGTCCGGCGACCACGACGAGGCCACCGGCGGCGACGGCGATCCGCCGCGGAGTCCAGCCGCGTTTGAGGTCGAGCCGATGGCGGCGCTGCCACGCCCACGGGAGGCCGGCGACCAGCAGGGTGACGCCGATCGCCAGCCACGCCGAGCGCGAGCCCGAGAGGATGGTGAGCGGGACGCCGACGGCCACCAGGGCCGCGCGGACCCACCACCGCAGGCGGTCGTCCTCGATGGCGCCCGCGATCGCCCACGCCGGCCAGATGACGAACGGCGGCACGGCCACCGAGCCGAACGGCGTGCCCTCGCCCGGCAGCCGGATGGGTGGCAGGCCCGGCGCGCCGGCCAGCACCCACTCCAGGCGACGGCCCAGCAGCACGACGAGGGCGGGGACCGAGAGCACGACGACCGGGACGGCCACGATCAGGCCGACCCAGCTCGCCCGGTGTCGGAGCGCGACGAGCGCCACCGGGAGCATCAGGGCCGTCGCCACGATCGCCCCCATGGCGCGCAGGCTCATCCCGACGTTGAGCGCCGACGTCGTCGCCAGCGCGAACGCGGCGACCAGCGCGAGCAGCGGCGCGTCGATGCGGGTGCGCGGCAGGCTGCCGCCCTTCCAGGCGAGCACGCCGAGAGCCGCGATCGCGCCGATGGCCAGCAGGTGGAGCAGCAGCTGGAAGCGCGCGTCCCACAGCGCGCCGTCCCACCCGACGTAGCCGAAGGTCGCAGCCGCGGCGGCCAGCGCCACCCATTCGGCCTCGGTCCGGCGCCGGACCCAGGACGCGACCGCCGTCACGGCCGCGACTCGCCGAGGAGGTCCAGCGCCCGCTCCAACTTCGTCCGCGGCTCAGGCCGGAGGCCGGGCATGAAGTCAAGGGCGCCGGCCAGGGTCTCCAGCGCGGCGCGGGCGTCTGCCCCGCCTTCGTCGTGGAGCTCGAGCTCCACGACGTGGAGGTCGCCCGCGGCTGAGCCCTCCCGCTCGACGCGCACCTGATCGCAGGTCAGGGTGCCGAACGGGATGCCGTCGAGCGTGACCGAGCGCTCGGTGCGGCGCTGGACCAGGCGCAGCCGCTCGCGCAGCGGAGCGCCGCCACGCAACCGGTCGAGCAGGTCGCGCGCAGAGCTGGGAGGCCAGGCGGAGGGGTCCAGCTCCTCGGTCGCCGGCCCCTCCAGCTCGGGACGGCGGTGGTGCCAGTCATCTCGGTCGCCAGCCTCCGGCGGGCCCTTGAGTGAGATGCGGGTCAGGCCGTCGCGGGTGCGCAGGCGGCAGGCCCAGCGGGCCGTCGCCAGGGCTCCGTCGTCGGTGTCCAGGTAGCGGTCGGTCTCGTCGGCCGTGCGTGGCCGCCCGAGCACCGCCGGGCCAAGGCGCGCGGCGCGCGTGAGCGCCTCGAGGGGCAGCGGGCCGTCGGCCGCAAAGCGCGCCTCGACCTCAGTCGGCATAGCGCGCCGCCGCGCCACGGACGGAGGCGGCGATGGCCTCGCGCAGCTCCGGCGGCTCGAGCACCTCCACCGACTCGCCCCACGACAGGATCCACGGCCGGATCTCGACGATGCCGTTGACCGTCACCGCCAGCTCCACGCGACCCTCCGGCAGCTCGGTCAGCTCCTGCGACCGATGCCACACCGCCTCGCGGACGCGGTGCGCTACCTCGGACTCGAACCGAAGCCGGACGTGGACCGGCGGCGTCGAATCGGGGGACCAGATGCCCCACGAGTTGGCGAGCCAGGCGTCGGGGTCGAAGTCCTCGGGGATCTCGTATCGGTCCTGCGTGAGGGTGGCGGAGCGGATGCGCTCGACCTTGTAGGTGCGCATCCCGCCGGCCGGCTCGTCGTACGCGATGAGGTAGACGCTGCGCAGCGCGGCATCCGGTTCCAGGAAGTAGGGGTGCACCCGCGTGCGCTTGGCCGGCGCCGTCCCCGGGTCGTAGTCGATCTCGACGACCCGGCCCTCGGCCCAGCCGCGCGCGACGGCCGAGAAGGAGCGGCTGAACGGCTCGTTCGGGTCGGCGGCGCCGATGGTGAGCATGC
Source organism: Candidatus Limnocylindria bacterium (assembly GCA_035764845.1). Lineage (GTDB taxonomy): Bacteria > Chloroflexota > Limnocylindria > QHBO01 > QHBO01 > JACDBZ01. The sequence continues at coordinate 28,605 of DASTYP010000243.1, read as the reverse complement.
TGGCGGCGACGTGCCGCGCGATCGGCTGCGGCAAGGTGTCGGCCAGCTTGGTGAACGCGCTGACGACCGAGGCGTCGTACTGGTCGCTCCAGCGCGCGATCAGGCGGGACGCCAGGAACAGGACGATGGCCTCCGGGACGCTCAGGCGCAGCGGCGGCAGGAAGAACTTGCGATCGATGCCGTAGCGGCCGCGCCCGGCCTGGAAGACCGGGACCCCCAGCTCCTCGTCGAGCGCGTTGATGTCGCGGTACACGGTGCGCGTGGTCATCCCGGTCAGCTTCGCGATCTCGCTGACCGCGACGCCGTTCTCGCCGGAGCCACGCGAGTAGAGGATGGAGGCGACGCTCAGCAGCCGCGCGAGGCGGTCGCGCTTGCGGCCGATGCGGTCCTCGGCCGCCCCCTCGTCCCAGCCATCCCACTCGTCGTGCGAACCGGTCATGGCGCTGCTCCCGTCACGGCGGGACGACTCGGATCGGACGACCAGTGGCTCCACGATCCCTCGTACAAGCGACCGCCGGGCAGGCCCGCGAGCTCGAGCGCCAGCAGGTCATGGGTCGCGGTCAGCGACGAGCCACAGTACGCGACCACCGGTCGGTCGTCCGCCACGCCCAGCGCGCGGAATCGCCGGCGCAGCGCATCGGCCGGCAGGAAGCGTCCGTCGGCGCCCAGGTTGTCCGCGTGCGGCGCGCTGACCGCGCCGGGGATGTGCCCGGCGCGCGGATCGATCGGCTCGGTCTCGCCGCGGTATCGCTCCCGCGCCCGCGCGTCGAGGAGCAGCGTCTCGCCGTCCAGCATCCCGACCACCTCATCGGTTCCGACCAGGTCATCGGCGACGTGCCGGACGGTCCAGGTCGCCGGCGGGTAGGCCGGCGGATCGGTCTCGAGCGGAAGGCCGGTCGAGGTCCAGGCACCGATGCCCCCGTCCAGGACGGCGGCCTGCCCGTCATGGCCGTAGTGCCGGAAGAGCCACCACAGGCGGGCCGCGATGCTGCCGCCGGCATCGTCGTAGGCGACCACGACGTGCTCGTCGCCGATGCCCCGCTGGCCGAGGACGCGCGCCAGCCTGTCGGCGGCGGGCACCGGATGGCGGCCGGGGCCCTCGCCGGGGGACGACAGCTCGGTCTCGGCATCCAGGAACACCGCGCCGGGAACGTGGCCGCGCGCATAGAGCTCGCGCCCCGCCGGACCGGCCAGCGACCACCGGACGTCCGCCACCCGCAACGACGGATCGGCGCGGTGGGCGGCCAGCCAGTCGACGTCGACGACGGGTCCCGGAAGGGTCAACACGGCCCGATTCTAGGCCGCGGATCGGGAAGGCGGCCCGTCGGGTGCCGAGCTACGTGAGGAAGAAGAAGGCGATGGCCAGGATCGAGTACACGCTGATCAGCTGCAGCCCCTCGACCCAGTTCGAGCGCCCGTCGAGCGCGATGAAGCCGGCGATGAACACGCCGACCGCGACCGCGACCACCTCGAGCGGGGTGAACACCAGCGTCACGGGATGGCCGACGATGAGCCCGAAGAAGATCAGCACCGGGACGGCGAACAGCGCGATCTGCGTCGCCGACCCGATCGAGGTGATCAGGCTGAAGTCCATCTTGTTCTTATAGGCCAGCGTCACGCCGACCACGTGCTCGGCCAGGTTGCCGATCAGCGGGATCAGAATGATGCCGATGAAGAATTCGCTGATGCCCAGCGACGCGACGGCCGGCTCGAGGGTCTGGACCAGCACCTCGGAGGCGAACGTCAGCGCCGCCGCGGACGCACCGAGCACGCCGAGGGCGACCTTCCAGCTCCACTCGGGGACCTCCTCCTCTTCGTGCCGCGCCGCCGCCGGCGCTTCCGGCGCCCGCAGGAAGAACCAGGTCTGGGCGGCGTAGGTAAGGATCAGCAGGACCGCCACGCCGACGGTGAGGGCCTCGATCTGGAAGAACTCGGCGTCGCCGGGCGCGGTCCCCTCGCCGCCGCCGATCACGAACGCGAAGGTCGCCGGGACGATGAGGCCGATGGTCGCCAGGATCAGCGACGCGGCGTTCATGCCGGTCAGCTGCTCGTCGTACTCCTGCACCCCGTTCTTCAGGCCGCCGACCAGCAGCGACGCGCCCAGCACGAGCAGCAGGTTCCCGACGATCGACCCGGTGATCGAGGCGTGGACGATCTCGATCTTGTCGTCCAGGATCAGGAAGGCGGCGATGATGATCTCGCCGATGTTTCCGACGGTCGCGTTCATGATGCCGCCGATGCGCGGGCCGGTCGCCATCCCCAGCTGCTCGGTGGCGTGCCCGAGCACGTAGGCCAGCCCCAGGATGGTGATGGCGCTGACGCCGAAGGTCAGCGTCTCGTCCGCCCCGAAGACGCGGAGCGCGAGGGTGAGGATCGTGCCGCCGATGGCGAGCCCGTACGCGACCTTGGCGAACATGCCGGGCATCGTACGCACCCCGCGTGCCGCGCGGCGCGATCAGCCGCGATCGACGGTCGTCAGGCGGATCGCAGGGGCGCGACGGCGGCCATGATCGCCGCCCGCTCGCTCGCGAGCGGGATCCGGGCGGCGGCCTCGACCAGGAGGTCGGCCTGACGCCTGATGGCCGGGGCGGCACGCTCCCCGACGGCGTCACGCAGCTGGCTGAGCACCCGCGCCATGTGCAGGGCGACCGCCGGCGTGGAGGCGCCGTAGTGGCGCAGCTGGTCGAGCGCCAGCTCCACCAGCTCGTGAAGGCCGGGCATCGGCACGTCCAGGCGGGTCACGCCATCCGCGTCCGCGAACGCCTGGGGCGGGTCCTGTGCCACACCCGCGGCCACCAGGATCTGGAGCAGACGATCGAGCGCGTTGATCGCGGTGGTCGGGTCGTTGACGCCGGGCGAGAGCGCCTTCGCGCCGATGTCGACGATCTGCTGGATGCCGAAGGCCACGTCCTGCTGCGTCGAGCGCTCGGCGGCCAGCGAGAGGGCGCCGTTGACGGCGTCGCCCAGGCGTTCGGTGTCGGCGTCGTCGGGTCCCGCGAAGGTGGCGACCGGCGCGTCGCGCTGCACCCAGCCGCCCGGCGCCACCAGGACCTCGAGCCGGCCCTCGGCCTCGGCGGCGGCGCGAACCAGCCGCCCGATGTCCAGGAACTGCAGGTAGCCGCTGTGATGCGCCGCGATCCGGACCCGCGCCCGGTCGGCCGGGATGGCGCCGGTCGGTGGGGCGGGCGGGACGCGGTCCAGCAATCCGGCCGAGCGCCACGCGCGCTCGGGCCGATCCTCGAGCCAGTCAGCGACGGTCTCGATGGTGTGCAGGGTGTCGCTCGCCACGCTGGCGAGAATCGAGGTCACCTGGATCCGCACGCTGACGTGGTGGATGAAGTAGATGAGCATCCCGATCGAGAGGAAGGCCAGCAACAGGGCCCCGGTGACCGCCACGTTCGGCACGAAGGCGGCGCGGTCGGTCGCCTCGGCGCGGATCGACCGCAGCACGAGCAGGCAGTACGTGAAGGTCCCGATGAAGACCCCGAGCACCAGCTGGTTCGGTCGGTCGCGCAGGAAGTTGCGCAGGACGCGGGGTGAGAACTGCGAGCTCGTCAGCTGCAGCGCCACGATCGTGATCGAGAAGATGGTGCCGGCGACCGTGATGACCGACCCACCGATCGCTCCCAGCATCGCACGCGCGCCGTCGGGCCCGGCACCGAAGATCAGGGGCAGGTGTGCACCACTGGCGTCAAGCCGGTCCGACAGCGCCAGCATGCCGAGCGCGACGACGACGGCGATGACGACCGCGAGGGCCGGGATGAACCAGAGACTGTGGCGGACGCGCTCGGCCAGCTCGCGGATCCGCATCGGCTCAGCCGCCCGAGGGACTGGCGCTGGCGGGCGCGCTGCTCCCCGCCGATGCGGACGGTGAGGCGGTCGGACGGGGGGTCGGCGCGGGCTCCGTCGGCAGCTGCTCGATGATCGCGCGGTTGACGGTGTCGTCGACGCCGATGAGCAGGAAGACGTAGTCCTCCGCGGCCCACGTGTAGACCATGGTGCCGGCCGCCGTGGCGTTGTCCTCGGGGCGGACCCAGACCCGGTACCCGGCGCTGTCGTCCAGCGTCCACGGATCCGGGTCGAGGCCCGCGATGCCGACGTAGCGGCCGGCCGTCGCCAGGAACAGCTCGAGGTCCTCCGTGACGGCCGGCTCACCGTCCAGGCGCATGGCGTACAGCGTCGTGCGCGGCTGCTCGACGTAGGCGACCACCAGCGACGCGAAGCGGTTGCCCAGCTCGCCGTAGGCGATGGCCACGTCTCCCGGCGTCAACGCGAACTCGTCGAACGGGGCGACCACGACCGGCACACCGGCCGCCTCGGTCGGGATGAGGGCCGCGAGGTCCTCGTCCGGCTCGTTCGTGTAGCGCGGCGTCGGCTCCGGGGTCGGGGAGGGGGTGGCCGTCGGTGTTGGGGAGGCGCTGGCGGTGGCGGAGGTGGGTGCCGCCGTGCCGGTCGGCGTGGGCTGGACCTCGGCGGTGGAGCAGGCGGCGAGCAGGGTTCCGAGGATCAGGAGGCCGGCGCCGAGCCTCCTGGTCCTCGCGCGACCATCGCCCACGGCTCCCGACGTGCGGGGCAGGGCGAGGCGCGGGTGGGTCATCGGCGCGCCATGGTATCAGTGCGCTGGTCGGTCAGGCGGCTCCCGGAACCTCACCGGCGGAATCGGAGACTCGGCGGCGACGTCCCGAGTCACGGCGCTCGCCCACGATGCCGGCCAGGGCCGAGAGCACCTCGTCGCGGTAGCTGCTCGGGTGGGATGCCAGCCGCGCCAGCGCCTCGCGACGGCCGACGCGAGGGCCACCGACGCCGGAGACGAGCTCGTCGTAGCCGTTGGCGACGGCCACGATGTGCGCGCCCAGGCGGCCGCGCATCCGGGACGTCCGACGGGCGCGCCGCGCTCCCTCGTCGGCGAGGCGCCGGGCGCCGACGATGAGCGCCGAGACGTCGTGCAGCGACGGGACGCTGCTGATCTCGGCGACACCGCGGTCGTCGAGCGCGTGCAGCCGTCCGGCCAGCTCCACGGTGCGGCGCACGTCCTCGTCGAGGTGGAGCGTCATGGCGAGGGCACCGGCCAGCCGCCCGACCCGATCGGCGTGGCCGCGGTTGGTGCGGCCGCGGCCGTCGACGGCGCGGGCGACGGTCAGCAGCGCGTCGCGTACCGACGCGGCCGCATCGTGGTGTGCGGCCGCACCCAGCTGCGAGGCGCGCTCGACCAGGTGCTCGACCACGCGGGCATCGTCGCCGTCTCGGAGCGCCGCCGCGGCCAGGTCGTCGAGCGTTCCTCGCAGGTCGCCGACGTCGGGTGGCATCCGATCGAAGCGCACGATCCGGTCCTCCCCCGCCCGCTTCCCGTAGTAGAGGGCCGTGTCGGCCGCCGCGACGAGCGCGGCTCGGTCCGCCACGTCGGGCGTCAGCGTCGCCACTCCGACCGTGATGGTGACCGGCGTCGGGTCGTGGGCCGTCAGCGCTGCCACGGCCGTCCGGATGCGCTCGCCGATGCGCGCGCCGTGCGCGGCCGTGGTCGCGGGCAGGATGAGCGCGAACTCGTCGCCACCGTAGCGGTAGACGCGATCCTCGCTGCGAGCCGCGCCGTAGATCGCCATCGCCACGCGGTGCAGCAGCGCGTCGCCCGCAGGGTGGCCGTGCACGTCGTTGAAGGCCTTGAAGCTGTCCAGGTCCATCATCAGCAGGGTCAGGCCTCCGCCCCGTGTCGCGGCGGTGCCGCGTGCCTCGATCAGGCGGCCGAGATCGCGCTGGAAGGCGCCGTGGTTCCCGAGGCCGGTGAGCGCATCGGTCTCGGCCAGGCGGCTGACCGCGTGGTGCGTATCGGCATTGCGGAGGGCGATGGAGGCCTGGGCGGCGAACAGCTGCACCAGCTCGAAGTCGCTCTCGCTGAAGTGCACCTCCGGACCGCCGACGCGCGAGACGTTGAGGGCGCCGAGCACCTCGCCGTCGGCGATGAGCGGCACGACCACGACCGCCTCCGGGTCCTCCGGCGTCCCGGGGATCTGGAGCGCCCGCGGGTCGCTGAGGGCGTCGTTGGCGAGGATCGGCTGCGCGTGCTGGACGGCCCAGCCCATGAGGCCCCGGCCGAACGGAATGATGTAGCGGCTGACCTGCTCGGCGTGGCGCTCGCGGGTGAGCACCGGCAGCATCGCCTGCTGCTGCGGGTCGGTGCGGTAGATGGACAGGTTGTCGTAGCGCACGACGTCGCGCAGGCCATCGGCGATGGTCTCCAGCACGCCGGCCTGGTCGAGGGTCGACAGCAGCCGCTCGTTGATCTCCAGCAGTCGGCGCTGGGAGTCCGCCCGGCGCGCGAGCTCCGCCGACTGGTCGCGGAGCTGCTCGTAGGCCGATGCGTTCGCCATCGCCTGGGCGGCGTAGCCGGCGAAGATCGTCATGGTCTGGAGGTCATCGGCGCTGAAGCGCTCGTAGCCGAGCTGGCTGAGGACGATGACGCCGGTGGTGCGCCCCTCGTAGATCATGGGCACGACCAGCATGGACTCGGGGACGTCGTCGGTCCCCTCGATGGTCTGCCCGCGCGGGTCGTCGACGGCGTCATTGATGAGGAGCGGCTCCGCGTTCTCGGCGACCCAGCCGGTGAAGCCCTGACCGATCTCCACGCGCAGCAGCGACTCGGCGTCCGCCGGATCACCGACCAGCATCTCGCGGGTGAAGGCGATCGGCTCGCACCAGCCCGTCTCCCAGTCGACCCGGTAGACCCGGATGTCGTGGTACTCGGCCAGCGTCTTCGCCTCGGCGACGATGGCCTGCGCGATGGCGCGGACGTCGGTGAGCCGGTTGAGCCGCGCCGAGAGGTCCTGGATCGAGCGCATGCGGGCGGCCTGGTCAGCCACGGAGCGGTAGAGGCGGGCGTTCTGGATGGCGACGGCGGCCTGGTCGGCGAAGGCCTGGACCAGCTCGAGCGAGTCGTCGCTCCAGATCCGGGAGCTCGTGTGGTACAGCGCGATCACGCCGATCGTCTCGTCGCGCCCGACCAGTGGCACCAGGCAGGCAGTGACGATGCCCTCCGCGGCGTAGATCTCGCGCATGCTCCCCGCGCCCGCGTCGGTATCGACGTTGCTGAGCCAGAAGGAGCGGCCCTCGCGCGCGGCCCGGACGCCGAGCGTCTCGTCGCTCAGCCGCAGGTCCGCGACGTGGCCCAGGAACGCCGGCGAGAGCCCGTGCTGCGCCGCCAGCCGGAACGGGTGCTTCGCGTCGTTCACCAGCCACAGGCCGGCCTTCTCGGCCTCGAACAGCGAGCGGGTGAGCTCGACGGCGTCGCCGAGGACGGAGTTGAGATCCAGGGTGCCGGTGAGGTCCTTGGTCACGGATCGCAGCGCGCGCGAGCGCTGCAGCTGCCGGCGCGCCCGACCCAGGAGGCGCAGGTGTTGGAGCGTCGCGCCGGCGGTGGCCGCGACGGCCCGCAGCAGGAGCTCGACGTCGCGGGAGCCACCGGCATCGGCGATGACGAGGCCCAGGACGCTTCGGCTCCCCGTGATCGGTGCCTCCAGCAGGCCAGCGGTCGGCTCGTGCGGAGGCGGTGCGCCGTCGAGGGATCGGTGCGGCGCCGGGGGAGCGTCGAACCCCGCGTGGGCCGCCAGGGTGAAGCCGTCGTCGGCGGCGAGGTACACGGCCGCGGCCCGAGCCCCGAGATCGGCGCGGACCGCCTCGACCGTGGCCCGGGCGAGGCCCGCCGGCGACTGCGAGGCGGCGAGCTTCTGCGCCAGGCGCGCGATGGTGGCGGTGACGCGGTCGTGGACGGCGCCGTCGACCGCGATCGCCGGAGCCGTCGGCTCCATGGCGGCGATCCCATCCTCCACGAGCAGCCGCTCGACGTCGCGACGGCGGACGCGGCGGTCGCCGCGGGCGTTGATGCGGTAGGCGGTCAGCCGTCCGGCATCCGTCCACGTCCGGATCGTGTTGGGGTGCACGCCGAGCACCGCGGCCGCCTGGGCCACGCTGAGGAGGGAGTCGCCGGGATCGGTCTGGTCGCTCGGCATGGAATCTCCACTGGTCCGGATGGAGCTTCTGGTAGGTCTCGTGCAGCCGATGCTAGAAACCGTCCCTCACCGCGACGATGCCACGATGGTCCCGAAGGACCCCGTACCGATGCGGCCGCCCCGCCGCGGCGTCAGGCCCCGATCAGCGAGGCGGCGACGAGCCCGACCAGGCCGATCGCGGCGACCGCGATCCCGACCCCCATGCCGGCGACGGCGAGGGCGCTGAGCCGGTTGTGGCGGCCGCCGAGGAGGCGCATCGCGTCCGGCAGGTCGAGCGTCGACACCAGGAAGCCGCCCTCCGGTGGCTCCAGAGCGAGGCGCCCGGCGTCGTCACGCATCGGTCGCGCGATCACCAGCAGCCGGTCCGTGACGTTGACGGTGCGCGTGACCGCGCGTGCCTCCGTCGCCGGACCGTGGCGCTCGGCCAGCCGCGCGACGGCCGACGCGTGGGGCTCCTCGAGCTCCGCCGGGCTGCCCCGCCACACCTTCGGAATCGTGATCAGCGGCTCCGCCGCGCGGGCGGGATCGACCGGCACCGAACCGTCGTGGTCCCACAGGTCGAACGAGCGCGTCTCGCGCAGCCGTTCGATCGAGCGCCAGCGGCCGCCGATGCGCACCTCGACGTCGCGGTGGTACGCGACCAGGCGCTCCCCATCGCCGGCGTTCAGCGGATCGCGGCAGCGGATGCGGCCGACCACCCGGACCGGACGCTGCGGCAGCTCGTCCGCGTCGAGCAGACGGCCGACCTTGACCTCGGCGGGGCCGGCCAGGCGTCGTGCCAGGGAGGCCTGCGCCCCACCGATCCGGATGAGCGCGGCACAGCCGGCGACGAGCAGGAGGCCGGCGGCGAGCAGGACGGCGAAGACGGTTCCGAGGGGCATCGGGCGGAGGATAGCGGGCGTCAGCCCCCGGGCCGCTCCGCGATGTCCGCCAGGCGGGCTCCGGACGCCCGCTCCAGCTCCCCCGGGCTGATGTCGAACACGGCGTCGGGCAGCCCCGCGGCCGCCCAGACCCGCTCCCACGTCGCCAGGTCGTGATCCATCACCACGTCCAGCGGCTGGCTGTGGCCGAACGGCGGGACCCCGCCGATGGCGAAGCCCGTGGCGGCGCGCGCCTCGTCACCGTCCGCGCGGCGCACGGCCGTGGCGCCCAGCGTCGACGCCAGCCGCGTGGTGTCCAACCGGTTGGTCCCCGACACGAGGGCGACCACCGGCCGACCGTCGGCGACGAAGACCAGCGACTTCACGATCTGCCCGACCTCGCAGCCCACGGCCGCCGCCGCGTCCTGTGCCGTCCGCGTCCCTTCGGGGAAGCGCTGGACGGCGATGTCGACGCCGGCGTTCCGCGCCGCGGCCACGACGCGCTCGACGTTGGGGTGCGCGGATCCGTCGGTCGGCTGCATCGACCGATCATACGGCCCGTGCTAGGCTGATCCGACAATCCACGAAACGACAGGGGAGCGCGACAGCGCTGAGAGTGCGGCTCACGTGGCCGCAGACCCTCGAACCTGATCCGGGTCATACCGGCGAAGGAAGTCGACGCAGCACTCGTCCGCGGCGCGCCCCGAATCCCGAGCTGGGTTCGAGCGCGCCGCACGTCGTTTCGGCAGCACAGCACGCGATGAGGAGCCGATGCGAGTGGTGGTGGTGGCCTCGGGCGCGATCGAGCCGGCGGACGACGCCTGGCTGGATTCGGCCGAGCTGGTCATCGCGGCCGACGGCGGCGCGTCGTCGCTGGCCCGGATGGCGCGCGTCCCCGACCGCCTGGTCGGCGACCTCGACTCGACCGATGCGGAGCTCGTCGAGCGTCTTCGGGCCCGGGGCGTCGGGATCGAACGCCACCCGGCCGACAAGGACGCCTCGGACACGGAGCTGGCCCTCGAGGCCGCGATCGCCTCCGGCGCGACGGAGCTGATCCTCCTGGGCGCCCTGGGTGGCCAGCGGCTCGACCACGAGCTCGCCAACCTGCTGCTGCTCGCCGATCCGGCGTTCGCGAAGGTCGACCTGCGGCTGGTCCGCGGGACGACGACCGTGCGGGTGCTGCACGGGGACTCGGTGCTGGCCCTCGAGGGCGCGCCCGGCGCGATCGTCAGCCTCCTCCCACTCGCCGCTGACGCCATTGGCGTCACGACCGACGGCCTGCGCTGGCCGCTGGCCGATGCGACCCTGCGGGCAGGCCGCTCCCGCGGCCTCTCGAACGAGGTCGTGGCGGCGCCCGCATCGGTCCGGCTGCGGGAGGGGACGCTCCTGGTCGTCGAGAGCAGCACGGAAGGAGCCAATCCATGACCACCACGACGAGCTCGGCCGGCGGCTGGCGCATCGTCGACATCGTCGTCGGCGCCGTCGTCGCCGTCGCCTTCGGCGTCGTCTTCCTCGCCTGGAACGCCATCTACACCGCGACGGACCCGATCTTCGCGGCCCTGAAGCCGGCCCAGGCCATTCTCTACGGCGTGTGGCTGGTGCCGGGCGTGCTCGTCGGGCTGATCGTCCGCCGTCCGGGGGCCGCCTTCTTCGGCGGCTTCGTGTCGGCGGCCGTATCGGTCCTGCTCGGCTCACCCTGGGGAGTCGACGTCCTGATCTCGGGTGCGATCCAGGGTGGGGCGGCGGAGCTCGCCTTCGCCCTGGGGATGTACCGCAACTGGAACCTGCCCTTCGCGATGCTGGCCGGTGCGCTGGCCGGCATCGGTGCCGCCATCCACGACATCGCCGTCTACTACCCCGATCTGGGCGTCGACTTCTGGGTCATCTTCGCGGTCGCCACGGTCATCAGCGGCATCCTGATCGCCGGAATCGGGTCGTGGTACCTGCTTCGAGCCCTGGTGGCCACGGGTGTGCTCGCCGAGTTCGCCGTCGGCCGCGAGCAGCGCGAGGTCTGAGCGTGCTGCCCCCGCTCTCGCGTCCGTGACCGATGGGCCCACGGGGGCGGCCGGGTTCGAGGCGCGTGGCTGGGGGCTGCGCTACCCGGGGCGCCGGGCGTGGGCGGTGCGCGGGCTCGACCTCGTCGTCGAGCCGGGCGAGCGTGTGCTGCTGCTGGGGCCATCGGGCGCCGGGAAGTCGACGCTGCTGGCCGCGCTCGCCGGCCTGATCGATCCCGCCGGGGGCGCCGAGACCGAGGGCGCCCTTCTCGTCGACGGCCGTGACCCGGGCGACGCGAGAGACCGCACGGGGCTGCTCTTCCAGGACCCTGAGGCGCAGATCGTCATGGGCCGCGCCGGCGACGACGTGGCCTTCGGCCTCGAGAACCGATGCGTCCCGACCCCCGAGATCTGGCCGCGCGTCGATGCAGCGCTCGCGGCCGTCGACTTCCCGTACGGCCGCGACCGCCCGACGCACGCCCTCTCCGGCGGCGAGCAGCAGCGGCTGGCGCTGGCCGGGACGCTCGCGCTGCGTCCCGGCCTCATGATGCTCGACGAGCCGACGGCGAACCTGGACCCCGACGGTGCGGCGGAGGTCCGTCGCGCCGTCGCCCGCATCCTCGAGCGAACCGGGGTGACGCTGCTCCTGGTCGAGCACCGGCTGGACGACGTGCTGCCGCTGGTCGACCGGGTCGTGGTGCTCCAGGCGGGCGGAGGCGTGGTTGCCGACGGGCCGCCCGTCGAGGTGTTCCGCGCGGAGGGTTCCCGGCTGGCGGAGGCGGGCGTCTGGGTGCCGGACCATCCGCCGGCGCCGCCCGTTCGACGCGAAGCGCCCGGGCCCGAGCCGCTGGTCATCGCGGAGCGCGCGATGTTCCGCTACCCCGGCGCCGACCGTGACGCGCTGCGACCGACGGACGTGCAGCTGCGCGCCGGTGAGGTGCTTGGCGTGGTCGGGCCGAATGGCAGCGGCAAGTCCACGTTGGCCATGCTGCTGGCCGGCCTGCTGCGGCCGAGCGCCGGGTCGGTTCGCGCCACCGAGGCGCTGGCTCCCGGCCGCGGCATGGAACCGCTGGCCGACTGGCCGGCCCGCGAGCTCGCCCGGCACGTGGGGACGGTCTTCCAGGACCCGGAGCACCAGTTCCTCACTGGCTCCGTGCGCGAGGAGCTGCTGCTCGGGCCCGGGCGGATCGGGGTGAGCGAAGCGGCGGCCGGCAGGCGTGCCGACGAGCTGCTGGAGCGACTCCACCTGGCCGCGCTGGCCCGCGCCAATCCGTACACCCTGTCGGGCGGGGAGAAGCGCCGCCTCTCGGTGGCCACGGCACTGGCGACCGCACCCGCCGCGCTGGTGCTGGACGAGCCGACCTTCGGCCAGGACCGCCGGACGTGGGCCGAGCTCCTGCACCTGCTGGCCGGGCTGCGGGACGAGGGGCGGGGCATCTGCGTCGTCAGCCACGACCCGCCGTTCATCCGCGCCCTCGCCGATCGGGTGATCACGCTCGAGGCTCCGGGCTGATGCAGCTGCTCACACCGCTGGTCCCCGATCCCGCGGCGCCGCTGGCGCGCGCGAATCCGGTTGCCAAGCTCGCCGCCGCCCTCGTGCTGCTGGTCGCGCTGTTCGCATCGCTCGACCACGTCACGGCGCTCGTCATCCTGGCGGGCCTGGCCATCGCGCTCGGCATGTCGGGTCTCTCGCCGTCGGCCCTCGCCTCGCGGGCGTGGCTGGTGGCGCTCGCCGCGGTATCGATCGCGGTCTTCAACGTGGTGTTCGCCGCCGAGCAGGTGGGGCCGACGGCCGTTTCGCTCGGGCCGCTGCGCATCGGCGCCGGCACGCTGGTCGACGGCCTCGGCCTCGCGCTGCGGCTGCTGGCCATCGCCGGGGCGGGCATCCTGGCCACCGCGACCACGCAGCCGACGGAGCTGGCCCATGCGCTGGTCCAGCAGCTGCGCGTCTCGCCGCGCTTCGCGATCGGGGCACTGGCCGCCGTCAGGCTGCTGCCGCTCCTCGCGCAGGAGTGGCAGACGCTGTCGATGGCACGGCGCGCGCGCGGCGTGGACTCGGGTCGAAACCCCGTCGCCGCGGTGCGGCTCTTCGCCGGGCAGCTCATGGCCCTGCTGGTCGGGGCCATCCGCCGCGGCACGCGGATGGCGGCCGCGATGGAGGCGCGCGGCTTCGGGGCGCAGGACTGTCGAACCGTCGCTCGGCCCCAGCGGATGACGGCGGGCGACTGGGGCTGGATCGCCGCCGCGGCGGCGCTGGCGGCCGTCGCGATCGGTGTCAGCCTGGCGCTCGGGACCTGGCGACCGCTCATCGGCTAGGACGCTGCCGCCGGAATTCAGCGCTCGATCGGCGTCTCGCCCCGGAAGGGCTCCAGCCACGTTGGTTCGTGCCGCTCGCCGACGTAGCGGCGCGGATCGAAGGGCGCCAGGGACAGCGTTCGCGCCTCGCCCTCGGTGATGAGCTCGGCCAGGAGGAGGCCCAGGATGGGCGCGTACGGGTGGCCGTGGCCGGTCAGCCCGGCCGCGACGTACCCGCCCGGCACGGCCGTGCCGTCGGACGCCGGCAGAGCCCCCGCCATCGGCATCTCCAGCGACGCGAAGTCGAGCAGTCCTGCCCAGCAGCGCACGATGCGCGCATCGGTCAAGGCCGGGTGCAGGCGCGCCAGCAGGCCGGCGAGCAGCGGCGGGACCTGCGGGCGCACGGTGATCGAGTAGGAGCCGATGCCCATCGCCTCGTCGGCGACCGCGAAGCCGCCGATGACGACCTCGCCGGTGCGCATCTGGCGCCAGTACTCGTTGCACTGGTTGGTCTCGAAGCCGGGTCGGCCGATGGAGAACGGCAGCATCTCGGTGACGCACACCGTCTCGCGGATGGGCGTCAGGTTGGCGGCGATGGACGGCACCAGCGCCGGCGTGTAGGCGTTGGTCGCCACCAGCACCGCACCCGCGTCGACCGGGCCGTGGGACGTCTCGACGCCCGCCATGCGGCCCGCGTGCGCCCGGAGCGCGTCGACCCGCACGCCGGTGGCGACCGTCGCGCCGTGGGCCATGGCGTCCTCGAGCAGCGCGTAGCAGAGGCGGAACGGGTTGAGCTTCGCGTCGCGCGGCGTCCACTTCGCGGCGCGCACCTCCTCGACGGCGAGGCCGGGCGCCAGCTCGCGCAGCGCATCGGCGCCGATGACCTCGACCTCCAGGCCCTCCGCGGCCTGGATCCCGGCCATGTGGCGGATGTGCGCCTCCTCGGCCTCGGTGACGGCCAGGTCCAGCGACCCGAAGCGGTCCCACTCGATCCCGTGGCCGCCCAGCTCGTGATCCCAAACCTCGAGCATGTCGAGCGAGCGCATGGTGTAGTCGAGGATCGACCGGCCGCCGGCCTCCTGCACCAGCCGCGTCACCCGTGGGAAGTGGCCGCCCAGCCCGGCCAGGGCCATCCCGGCGTTGCGCCCGGAGGCACCCCAGGCGGGCGCGTTGGCCTCGATCACCAGCGGCCGCATGCCGGCGCGGGCCAGGTGGTACGCGGCCGATGCCCCGACCATCCCGGCGCCGACGACGACGACCTCCGCGGCGGGCGGCAGCGCCGTCCGCGGGTCCGGCGTGAAGGGCACCGGCTCGGGCGCGGGCGCGAACGACGGCTCGAGGGTGGGGAGCGGCGGGGTCACTGGGCCGCGAGCGTACCATCGGCCCGATGCCCCGCTCCGACGACCTCCGCTTCCGCGCCGGCAGCCTGATGCTGGCCGGCACGCTCACCCTGCCCGACGGCGTCGAGGGTCGCGCGCCGTGGGCATTGCTGGTCGGCTCCTGGCTTCCGCGCGACCGTGACGGTGCGTGGGACCGGGCCGGCCACCCCGGCTGGTTCGCGCGGCCGGCGACCGACGACCCCCATCTGCTGGCCCGGCTGGCGGATGCGCTGGCAGCGCGGGGCGTGGCGAGCTTGCGCTACGACCCCCGCGGGTGCGGCGAGTCGGAGGGCGACTGGGCTGCCACGGACCTCTTCACCCGCATCGACGACGCGCGCGATGCGCTCGGCGCCATGCGCTCGCGACGGGACCTCGACCTGCGGCGCACCGCCATCGTCGGGCACGGCGAGGGGGTCGCGATCGCGCTCAGCGTGGCCATCGCCGACCCGGCGGTCGGCGCCGTGGGCCTGGTCGGCGCCTCGGCGCGTTCGTTCCGCGACGTCCTGCGCCGCGGCGTGGCGACGCGCTCCCGCACGGGGACCGACCTCCGGCACCCGATCGTCGTCGCCCTCGATCGGCGATCGGAGGAGCTGATCGAGCGAGCGCAGCGCCGCGAGCCGAGCATGACCATCGACGTGGACGGGCCGGTGCAGCTGATGTTGGCGCCGTACGAGCAGGCGTTCCACACGCCGCCGCTGGCCCTCGGCACCATGCTGCGCCGCAACGTGGTCCTGGCCCACGGGAGCGAGGACGCGTGGGCGGCACCGGACGAGACCGACCTGCTGGCCGATGCGCTGCGCGCTGGCGGGAACGACCCGCTGGTGCAGCGGATCCCGGGCGCCGGCCACGATCTGGCGGAGGTCGATGACGGCGCCATCGGCGCCTTCGCCGATGCGCTGGTGAGCCGGATGGAGCCCCGGGAGCTGCCGCCGGTGCTCGTCGCCATCGAGGAGATCGGCGACGCCGGAGGCTAGACTCTCCTCCCATGAGCCGATTGACCGCCGGCGACCGCGCGCCGGACTTCTCCCTCACCGCGGACGACGGCAGCACGGTGTCCAGCGAGAGCCTGGCCGGTTCGCGCTACGTCCTCTACTTCTATCCCAAGGACGACACTGCCGGCTGCACCGCGCAGGCGTGCGGCCTGCGCGACCGCTGGACCGATGTCTCGGCGACCGGGGTGGCCATCTACGGGGTCTCGCCGGACAACGCGAAGAGCCATGGGAAGTTCCGCGCCAAGTACGACCTGCCCTTCCCGCTGCTGGTCGACGAGGAGCACCGCCTGGCCGATGCCTACGGCGTCTGGATCGAGAAGAACTTCATGGGCCGCAACTACTTCGGGAACGAGCGGACGACCTTCGTGGTCGGGGCGGACGGCCGCATCGAGCACGTGCTGCCGCAGGTCAAGCCGACCGAGCACACCGACCAGCTGCTCGAGGTCCTCGCGGCGTGAGGCCGGGCGCCGTGGACCTCGCCACCACGGTGATCGTGGCATCGGTCCTCCTGCTGGTCATCCTGGCGGTGCTCGCCATCACCGTGCTGTTCAACCCGGTCCCGTGATCTGGGTGCTCACCGCGGCCGCGCTGCTGCTGTGGCTGGCGGGCGTGATCCTGCAGCTCGGCCAGTGGGTGAACCTGTTCCTGCTCGCCGCGGCGGTGCTGCTCGTGTACCAGGTGATCGAGGAGCGTCGGCCGCACGGCGGTTGAGCGGTCGGCGAGCGTGCTGGCACGCATCATGCGATACGAGGGGGCCACGGAGGGGATCTGACAACAAAGAGGAGAACCGGATGCTCTGGACGATCATCGTCATCCTGCTGGTCCTCTGGCTCCTTGGCCTGATCGGCAACATCGGTGGTGGCCTCATCTGGCTGCTGCTGGTCATCGCGGCCATCGTGCTGGTCTTCCAGCTGCTGAGCGGTCGGCGCACGGTCTAGCCGAGCCCGACGCTCCGTTTGCGCAGACGCCGGCCGAGAACCCTCAGGGGGGATCGGCCGGCGTCGTCGTACCCGCCACCGCATCGGTCCACCTCGTGACCGATGAGCTGTCACGGCCTTCGGCTACGCTTGCCGGGCCGTGTCCTCGATCGAGCCCTTCCGCTTCATCCATGCCGGTGACCTCCACCTCGACAGCCCCGTCGAGGGACTGAGCTCGGAGGCGCCGCCCGAGGTCCTGACCTTGCTGCGTGGCGCGACCACCGAGGCCTGGCGCGCCATCGTTCGCACGGCCATCGCCGAGCGGGTGGACCTCGTCGTGATCGCCGGGGACGTGTTCGAGGTCTCGAGCCCATCACTGCTTGGCCAGACCCGCTTCCGCGACGGCCTGGCCGAGCTGGCGGCCGCGGGCATCCCGAGCTTCGTGGTCCACGGCAACCACGATCCGCTCGACGGTCGCAGCTGGGCGCCGTCGCTCCGCTTCCCGGATATGGTCCACCGCTTCGGCACCCGCGCCGTGGAGGCCGTCCCGGTCCTGCGCGACGGGCGCGAGATCGCGCGCGTCCACGGCCGGTCGTACCCGCGGCCCGCCGTCACGGAGAACTACGCCGCGGGCTTCCGCGCGGAGCCGGGTGCGCCGTTCTCGATCGGTCTGCTGCACACGAACGTCGGCGACCGGCCCGGGCACCACAACTACGCGCCGTGCTCGGTCGAGGATCTTCGGGCCGCCGGCATGGACTACTGGGCGCTGGGCCACATCCACCAGCCGGGCCGCGTCCTCGACGATCCGCCCGCCTACTACTCGGGCATCCCTCAGGGCCGCGACCCCGGCGAGCTCGGCGCGCGGGGCTGCTGGCTGGTGGAGGTCGACGCCGCCCGCCGCGTCACGCCGCGCTTCGTGGTCACCGACGTCGTGCGCTGGCAGCCGCTCGACGTGGACACCGGCGACCTCGCCGATGACGAGGCGCTGCGCCGCGCGTGTGTGAGCGCCATGGCGGCTGCGCTGGATGCGGCGGATGGCCGCTCGCTCATTGTCCGTCTGCGCCTCACCGGCCGCGGCCCGCTCCACGCGAACCTGGGGCGCGCGGGCTACGTGGACGACCTTCGCCTCCTGCTCAACGAGGAGGCGGGCGCGACCCCGCCGTTCGCCTGGGTCGAGTCGCTGACCGATGCGACCCGTCCCGACGTCGACGTCACCGCCCGGCGCGAGGCGCCGGACTTCGTCGGCGACTTCCTGCGGACGGTGGCCGCCGCCCGGCGCAGCGGCACGACGACGGATCCGGAGGAGCACGAGCGCTGGCTGGGCGAGCTGCGGTCGGCGCTCGCGCCGGTCTTCGACGATTCACCCCGCGGTCGCCGCCACCTGGCGGAGGGCCGCCCCGACGACGCCGTGCTGGTCGGCGAGCTGCTGGACGAGGCGGAGACGCTTGGCCTCGACCTGCTGCTGGCCGCCGAGGAGGACCGGGGGTGAGGATCGAGCGCCTGGAGCTCGACGGCTTCGGCCGCTTCCACGACGCCCACTGGGACCTGGGTGACGGCCTGACGGTGCTGCTCGGCGCGAACGAGGCGGGCAAGACGACGCTGCTGAACGCCGTCCGGGCCCTGCTCTTCGGCTTCGAATCGTCCCGCGACGGCCGCGCCTGGTACCCGGCGCTGGCCGGTGGCCGCCGTGGCGGTCGCCTCCAACTGCGGACGGCGTCCGGCGAACGCTGGACGGTGGAGCGCCACGGCGAGCGCGGAGGAGGCGGGGCCCTGGCGGTCAGGGCGCCGAACGGCAACCAGGGCGGCCAGGAGACGCTGGACCGCCTGCTGCACGGGGCCGACAAGGACCTCTTCAACAACATCTTCGCCTTCGGGCTGGGCGAGCTCCAGACCCTGGCCAGCCTCTCCGCCGATGCGGTCCGCGGCCGCATCTACGGCGCGGGCGCCGGCCTCGGCGGCACCAGTGCCATCGATCTCGAGCGACGGCTGCGGCAGCAGCTGGACGCCGTCTTCCTGCCGCAGGGCAGCAAGCGGCCGCTCAACCAGCTGCTCGCGCGCGCCGAGGAGCTGCGCCGGGAGATCGCCGACCTGGCGAAGCAGCCCCAGGAGCACGCCGAGGCGAGCCGCGAGCGTGACGAGCTGCGTGCCCGGGCCGATGCGCTGCGCGACGAGCTCCGCACGCTCCGCGAGCGGCTGGCGCGCCTGGCGGCGCTGCGTCGAGCCGCGCCGCTGGCCGTGGAGCTCGGCCAGCTCGAGGCGGAGCTGCAGGCCGGCGACCCGACGCTCGACGCCTTCCCGGATGACGGCCTCGTGGTCCTCGAGCGCCGCACCGCGGACCTGGAGCAGGCGCGGGCGGTGCTGGCCACGCTGGACGAGCAGCTCGACACCGCCTGCCGGCGGCGCGCGGCGTTGACGGTCGACGAGCCGATCCTCGCCGTCGCCGACGAGCTCGTCACGCTCAGCGCCGAGGCCACGCGGCGTACCGCGGCCGACGGCCGGGCCCGCGACCTGGACGCCGCGCTCCAGCGTCACGGCGCAGCGATCGCGGAGCAGCTGGCCCGCGTTGGCGGTTGGGACGAGGCGACCCTCGTCGCCCTCGACGACTCCATCGGTGCGGTGGAGGCGACCCGCGAGCACGAACGGGCGCTGTCCGCGGCGCGCACCGCGCTCGGTGAGGCGGAACAGCGCCGCCGCGCCGCGGCCGAGGAGCTGGAGGTGCGCCTGCGAGAGGTCGGCGGGGGTGTCGAGATCGGCGACGACGAGGCCCTGGGCGCACGATCGCAGCTGGTCGCCGCCTTCGACGATCTCCGCGAGCGGCGCGCCGCCGCCGCTGCGGTCGCCGCGCACGGTCGGGCCGCCGCATTCCGCACCGGCGCCCTGGCCGGCATGGCGGCCCTGGTCGGCGCGGCGGTCTTCCTGGCGGCCTGGCTGGCCGGGGCACCGCTTCCCGGGATCGCGCTCGGGGGAGCGACCGCGGCGCTGACCATGGCCGTCCTGCGTCGGCTCGTCGCCCGCACTTCCGTGCCGGCCGATCCCACGGCGCTGGATCGCGAGCGCGAGGACCTCCTCCGCCGGCTGGGCCTGCCGCTCGACGCACTCGACGGCGCCGTGCGATCGCTGGCCGAGGAGCTCGCGCAGCAGCGCGCCCGACACGCGCGCGTTCGGGAGCAGTCGAGCGCCCTCGACGCGCGCCGCGCGGACGTCGAGCGGCGGCTCCACGACGTGGAGGCGGCGCGCGAGCAGGCCGCGACGGCGGAGCAAGCCTGGGCGACGTGGCTGGCGGACCACGGCCTGCCGGCGGCGCAGACGCCCGAGGCGGTCCGCCACGTGCTGGCAGCCGCCGGCATCGCGCGACGCGCCGCGGCCGAGCGGGACGCCGCCCTGCAGGAGCTCGAGACGCTCCGGTCCGAGGAGCGCGACTTCGCGTCCCGAGCGGACGAGCTGATCGTGCGCGTCACCGGCGCGCGGCCGGCCGATGGCGTGCGGCGCCACGCCACCATCGTCACCCTCGCGCAGCGGCTGGACCAGGCGCGCGCGGACGCGCGCCACGCCGCGGAGCTGGACGCCGGGATCGCTCAGGCCACCGAGCGACGCCAGGTTGCGGCGGCGGCAGTCGAGGAGCGAGAGGCCGCGCTGCGCGCCCACCTCGAGGCGACCGGCTGCCTCGATCCCGACGGCCTCCGCCGGCGCGCGACGGAAGCCCAGACCCGCCGCCGCCTGCGCGAGACCATCCGGGCGCGGCGCAACGAGCTCGCGGTCCTCGCGGGCAACGACGAAGCCGTACCGGAGCTCGTGGCCGAGGCGCGCGCCTCGGACGGCGCCAGTCTGGAGGCGGCCGAGGCGGAGGCGCGTGACGCGCTGGAACGCCTCGAGGCGCAGGAGCGCGAGGCGAACAGCCGGATCGGGGCTCTCGACGCCCGCATGCGGCAGCTCGAGGCGGCCGAGGAGCTCGGAGCGCGGCGGCAGGAGCTCGCCATCGTCGAGGGGCGGGCGGCCGCCATGGCTCGCGCTTGGGCAGTCCGCGCAGTCGCCCTGCGACTGCTCGAGGAGACGAGGAGACGCTACGAACGCGAGCGCCAGCCGGACGTGGTGCGGTCCGCCGAAGCGCATTTCGAGCGGATCACCGGCGGCCGATACCCGCGAATCATCGCCCCGCCCGGTGACGCCAGCGTCCGCGTCGAGATGGTCGGCGGCACCATGCGCGCAACGGACGAGCTGTCGCGCGGGACGAGCGAGCAGCTGTACCTGGCGCTGCGCTTCGGCCTCATCGAGCAGTTCGCCATCCACGCCGAGCCGCTCCCGGTGGTCATGGACGACATCCTGGTCAACTTCGACGCCGAACGCGCAGCGCGCGCGGCCGCCGCCATCCGCGACCTGGCCGACCGCCACCAGGTCCTCTACTTCACCTGCCATGCGTGGACGGCCGAGGTGCTGGATCCGGGCGGCGCCCGGACCCTGGCGCTGGGCTGACGGCTGCCGCCCGGCTGACTGCTAGGATCGGCCGCAGCCCATGCCAGACGACAAGCTGCCCACCCCCGAACGCGTCCTCGTCGTCGCCGCGCACCCCGACGACATCGAGTTCGGCGCCGCGGGCACCGTGGCGCGCTGGGTGGCCGAGGGCGCCCGCGTCCGCTACCTGCTGGTCACGCGCGGCGACAAGGGCACCGACGATCCGGCCGCGGACCTGGCGCGCATCGCCCGGCTCCGCGAGGAGGAGCAGCGGGCCGCCGCCGCGGAGATCGGCGTCGAGGGCGTGGACTTCCTCGACGAGCCGGACGGCCAGGTGGAGCCGTCGCTCAGGCTGCGGGAACGGCTGACGTACGCCATCCGGGCCTTCCAGCCCGAGATCGTCATGACCCACGATCCGACCGTCCTCTTCGTCAACAACGAGTGGGTCAACCACCCCGACCACCGCGCGGTGGGCATGACCACGGTCGACGCCGTCTTCCCGACCGCGCGTGACCCGCTGAACTTCCACGAGCACCTCCAGGCGGGCCTGGGCCCATGGAAGGTGGCGGAGCTGTACCTGTGGAGCACCAACGAGGCGAACCAGCTGGTCGACATCGGCGCCACGCTGGATGCCAAGATCGCGGCGCTGGCCCGTCACGCGAGCCAGTTCCACGCCTTCGACGAGATCGCCCGCTGGGTGCGCCGCCGGAACGAGGAGCTCGGTGAGCGGGCCGGCTACCGGGCGGCGGAAGGTTTCCGGCGGGTGACCCTGGCCCGATGACGCGCGCGCGGCTCGCCGCACTCGCCGGCCTCGTCCTCGTCCTCGCCATCGGGCTCGCCGCATGCTCCGCCGCCGATCCCGAGCCGACGCCGGTGCCCACGACCTATCCGCGCGCGCCGGAGGAAGCGGCGTCCGCGGTGGTCGACGGGTACCTTGCGGCGTGGGCGTCGGCGGACTACGACGCGATGTACGCGTCGCTCGATGCCGCGACGCGCGCACGCGTGACGCTCGACCAGTTCCGCGAGCTGCACGCGACCTTCGCGGACCTGTCGCTGCTCACCAGCA
The DNA here is from genome assembly GCA_035764845.1 of Candidatus Limnocylindria bacterium. Taxonomy (GTDB): domain Bacteria; phylum Chloroflexota; class Limnocylindria; order QHBO01; family QHBO01; genus JACDBZ01. Next base: position 6,653 of record DASTYP010000243.1, on the reverse strand, counting down.
TGACGACCTCGGCAGGCGCTCCGGAAGTCACCGCCCTGCCGCCGGAGGCCCGTCCCCCGGAGTTCGCCGCCCCCTCGCCCACTCCCGTGCCGACCACCGCGCCATCGGGCGACCCGAACGCCACGCCCACGCCGCAGCCGACGCCGGCACCCTCCTTCGACCCGACCGCCCCCGTCGCCGGCCCCGTCCCCGGCCTGGCGGTCCCGGTCACGCTCGACGTCGCGACCGACCGGTTCGGCGAGGTCGACCTCGAGCGGCGGATGACGCTCGTCGAGGACCGCGACGGATGGGCGATCCGCTGGTCGCCCGAGCTGCTCTTCCCCGAGCTCGGCGACGCCGGCAGCTTCCGGCTTGACCGGTCGATCGGCGACCGCGGCAGCATCCTCGGTGGGGACGGCCTGGTCTGGGCCCAGACGCGCGACGACGGCATCCGCGTGTACCCGCAGGAGTGGCTGGCCGGCCAGGTCATCGGCTACGTCAGCGAGGTGACGGCCGAGGACCTCGATCGGCTGGGTCCTGCCAGCGGGTACCGCGCCGGGGACGTCATCGGTCGAAGCGGCCTGGAGGCCGGGGCCGAGGACCTCCTCCGCGGCATTCCGGGCTGGACGCTGGTGGCCATCGGCGAGAACGGCGTCGAGACGCCCGTGCTCCAGACCGAGATGGTCCCGGGCGCCGACATCTCCATCACCATCCGGCCGACCATCCAGGCCACCGCCCAGGATGCGCTCGCCCCGTACGGAGCCGCCGCGACCGCGGTCATCGATCCGAACTCCGGCGACGTGTGGGCCCTGGCCAGCACGCCGGCCTTCAACCCGAACGCCATGACGCTGGGCACCACCCTCGACGGGCAGCCGCTGAATGCCGCCGGCCAGGGACAGATCTTCAACAAGGCGGTGCTCGGCGCCTACCCGGCCGGCTCCTCGTTCAAGCCGTTCACGCTCGCCGTCGCGCTCAAGACCGGCGTCGTCACGCCCCAGTCGCTGGTGACCTGCCCGCCGACCTGGCAGTACGGCAGCTTCACCTTCCGCAACTACGAGGAGCACTCGCTGCCCGGCCTCGTCAGCCTGGCGCAGGCCATGGCCTTCAGCTGCAACACCACCTACATGCCCCTGGCGCTGTCGGTCTACCAGGCCGATGAGACGGCGCTCACCGATCTGCTCAAGGAGTTCGGGTTCGGCCAGGCAAGCGGCATCGGCTACCTGGTCGAGGAGACGGGGATCGTGCCGGACGACCAGTGGCTGTCCGAGAACGGCCGCGGCGGCTACTCCGGCTTCGAGCAGGTCCAGCTGGCCATCGGCCAGGGCGCGTTCCTGGGAACACCGCTGCAGCTGGCGAACGCCTACGCCACCATCGGCAACGGCGGCACCCTGTGGCGACCGCGGATTCTGACTACGGCCACCCTGCCGGACGGGACCGTCGTGGAGTCCGTCGAGCCGGAGCCGATCCGCCAGGTCAGCGTCTCCCGCGAGGACCTCGCCTACGTGACCGATACGCTCCAGGCCGTGGTCACCCTCCCGTACGGCACCGGCACGGCGGCGTTCGCCGGCTTCGGCGTCCCCGTCGCCGGCAAGTCCGGCACGGCCGAGACCGGCACCCCCGATCCGCACGCCTGGTTCCCCGCCTACGCCCCGGCCGATGCGCCGACCATCAGCGTCGCGACGATCCTGACCTACATCCCGCTCGGCACCGGCGGCTCCGACGCCGCCCCGCTCGTCCGGCGGGTGATGGTGGCCCACTTCGCCGGTGGATGACCGGGGTGCGCCCGGCCGCCTCGGTCGCCCCGATTGCCGGTCACGCCTCCCCGTGGTGATGGGCGCGCCGAGACCGCTCGACTCCGCCATCCGGGCCGCGTTCACGCCTGGCTGGCGTGCCTTGGCAACGTCGCGCGCCGCGACCCGGCCCGTCACCACCCCCAGGCGTGGATGACAGAATCGCGCAACGTCGAGACGCGCGAACCGTTCCTGCGCGCTCGCCTCGCCCATCGCTCGCCTTGCGCGGCCGGTCGCGGAGCGGGTAGCATCGGCGGGCCGCTCCTTCAAGCCCTTGGTCGAACCACGCCGCGGGAGAGTCTCCACCTGTCGTGATCAGCGATACCGCGATACCCCTCAGGTTCCAGACCGCCGAAGTCGGCGTCGACTGGCTCCAGTGCAACATCGAGTGCCAGGAAGGCTGCCCGGTGAACACGAACTGCCGGGGCTACCTGATGCTGGCCGCGGAGGGGCGGTTCGAGGAGGGCTACATCCTGGCCCGCGACCCGAACCCCGTCGCCGCGATCTGCGGCTACGTGTGCAGCGCGCCGTGCGAGAAGGCCTGCCGCCGGGCCGACATCGACAAGCCGCTGTCCATCCGCGCCATGAAGCGCTTCCTGGTCGACTGGCACTACGGCAACAACATGCCGGACAACATCGTGGTGCAGCCGCCGACGGGTCGGAGCATCGGCATCGTCGGGGCCGGTCCCGCGGGCCTCTCGACCGCCAAGGAGCTTGCCAGCTGGGGCCACGAGGTCCACATCTACGAGGCGCTTCCCTCGGCGGGGGGCACGACCCTCATCGGCGTCCCGGCCTTCCGCCTGCCGCGTGACGTCATCGAGCTCGACGCCAACTGGGTCGCGAAGCATGGCGTGCAGTTCCACTACAACGTCGAGATCGGCCGCGACGTCACCCTGGAGCAGCTCCGTGACCGGCACGACGCGGTCGTGGTCGCCACCGGCTGCATGTACCCCGTCGCCATGAACGTGGCCGGCGAGGAGCTCGACGGCGTGATCTACGGCGTCGACTTCCTCAAGCGCGCCAACCTGGGGCAGCCGCAGTGGGTCGGCGAGCACGTCGTCATCATCGGCGGCGGCTACACCGCCATGGACTCCGCCCGCACGGCCCTCCGCCTGGGCGCCAAGACGAGCACCATCGTCTACCGCCGCGGCCCCGAGGAGATGGTCGTGGATGAGGAGGAGATCCACGAGACGCGCTTCGAGGGCGTCGGCTTCGAGTACTTCGCCTCCCCCGAGGAGGTGCTGGCTGACGAGAACGGTCACGTGCGCGGCATGCGCTTCGTCCGCACCCGTCTCGGGCCGCCGGACGCCACCGGCCGCCGCAGCGCGGAGCCGATCCCGGGCAGCGAGTTCGAGATCGCGTGCGACATGGTCGTGCCCTGCACCAGCCAGGCAGCGGACAACAACGTGCTCGGCGAGTACGGCGCCCCGCTCAACCGCCACGTCGGCGTGACGGACACGCGCACGGTGGTCGACGGCGGCAGCCTCTCCAGTTGGCGCACGCCGCCGATGAACGGCTCGACCCCCAAGGATGCCGACGGCCGCCCCATGAACTCGCTCAAGTTCGACTTCAAGCGCGGCTACGTCAGCGTGAACCGCGACACCTTCGGCACCGACGCCGATGGCGTCTTCGCGGTCGGCGACTTCATCACCGGGCCGGCCACGATCATCGAGGCCGCCGGCCTGGGCCGCCGATGCGCCCGAAGCGTCGATCGCTGGCTGGCCGGGCTGCGCGGCGAGGAGCTCGAGGAGCTGCCGGTCATCAACCGCGCGGTCATCACCCAGAGCCTCGAGCACGACATGCCGCGCTTCTACGAGGCGACGCGGCGCCAGGAGATCCCGATGGCGCCGCCGGAGCTGCGCCGCGACTTCACCAGCCTGGTCGAGGTGGGCTACGACACGCGCAGCGCCATCGCGGAGGGCTCGCGCTGCCTCCAGTGCAACCACAACATCAACATCGACGGTCCCCGTTGTATCCTCTGCGGACTCTGCGCCGACGTGTGCCCCGAGGGCGTGATCTACATGATCGACAAGGCGCAGGTCGGTGGCGACGACCCGGAGCAGGAGTTCTTCCAGTCGTGGCCGCGCGGGATCGCCATGATCATCGACGAGGAGCGCTGCATCCGCTGCAACCTCTGCGTCGAGCGGTGTCCGACCAACTGCATCACGATGGATCGGCTCGAGCTCGAGCGGTTCACGCCTGACGGGAAGGTTCTGTTGGAGAGCTACAAGGACAACGTGCTGGGGCAGGTGGGGCAGCAGGCCGGCATGGCGGTGGAGCGATGAGCAACGGACAGCCCGGTGCCGGCGGCAACGCCGTGACTCGCTGGATCAAGGAGTCGGCCGTCTGGCGCAGCCTCTTCCGCCAGCCGTACCCGACCACCAGCCGCACCCGCGCGCTGGCCGTGATGAACAACGTGTTCCTGCACCTGCATCCGGTGCGGGTCAAGCGCCACGCGGTGCGCTACACGTACACGTTCTGCCTGGGCGGGATCAGCTTCTTCCTCTTCCTGGCGCTGACCGTCACCGGCCTGTACCTGATGTTCTTCTACGTGCCGAGCGTGACGCGCGCCTACCAGGACATCCAGGCCATCGAGGCATCCGTCGCCTTCGGCGCCTTCGTGCGCAACATGCACCGGTGGGCGGCGCACCTGATGGTGCTGACCGTCTTCCTGCACATGATCCGGGTCTTCTACCACGGCGCCTACAAGCCGCCGCGCGAGTTCAACTGGGTCGTCGGCGTGCTGCTGCTGTTCCTGACGCTGGCGCTGAGCTTCACCGGCTACCTGCTGCCCTGGGACCAGATCGCGTTCTGGGCCATCACGGTCGGGACGCAGATGGCGCAGTACGCGCCACTGCTCGGCTCGGAGTCGAGCTTCATGCTCCTGGGCGGGATCCAGGTCGGGCAGGGGACGCTGCTGCGCTTCTACGTCGCGCACGTGATCATGTTCCCGCTGCTGGCCGCCATCTTCATGATCGTCCACTTCTGGAGGATCCGGAAGGACGGCGGCATCTCCGGTCCGGTGTAGGGTAAGGTGCGCTGACCGATGACGATCGAGAAGCGGCCGAACGCCACGGCCGATAAGAACGCCCCGACCCAGGCGCCCGAGCGCGCGCCGATCGCCGCCCCGGCGGCAGGCGGCCCGAAGCTCCCCGGCCCGCCGGGCGTCCCGGGCACCGAGCGCTTCCGGCTCCTCGCCTACGTCAAGCAGGAGTCGATGGTCCGGGTGGACAAGCGGCCGGACGAGACCGTCCTGACCTGGCCGCACCTGCTGCGCGCCGAGTTCGTGATGGCCATGCTCATCACGGGCCTGCTCACGGTCACGGCCGTGTTCATCAGCGCCCCGCTGGAGGAGATGGCGAACCCGTCGGTGACGCCCCACGTCGCGAAGGCGCCGTGGTACTTCCTCGGGCTGCAGGAGCTGCTGAGCTACTTCAACCCGACGGTGGCCGGCGTGCTGGTTATCCCCGTCTACATCGGCGGCCTGCTGATCATCCCGTTCGTGGACCGGACCCCGTACAAGGCGGCGCGTGATCGCAAGCTGATGTGGGTCTTCTTCCTGTGCCTCATGATCGGCGGCCTGATCGTGACCTTCATCGGCTCCTTCTTCCGCGGTCCCGGGTGGAACTGGGTCTGGCCGTGGGAGGGCCTCTTCTTCACGCTATGACGACGCAGCACGCTTCCTACGGCGCGGTCCAGGGCCCGCCGACCGGCGAGATCACGCGGCGCAATTTCATGCGGCGCGTGCTGGGCGTGGGCATCGGTCTGCTCAGCCTGGAGTTCCTGGGCGGCACGCTGGCGTTCATGTGGCCGAACCTGACCTCGGGCCTGGGGTCCGACATCACGCTCGGCACGGCCGACGACATCAACACCGCCTTCCCGGAGTGGGCCGAGGGCGTGCCGTACGTCTACAACGAGGCCAACCTGTTCTTCGTCAACGTGCCGGCGTCCAAGGCACGGGTCGAGGGCAACGGCTCGGTCGCGTCGCCGATCCCGGATCCGGGCGCCAACGTGGACGACGCCACCGCGCCGGTGGACCGATCGGTCCTGGCCCTGTGGCGCAAGTGCCCGCACCTCGGCTGCCAGATCCCGCAGCTCTGCGACCAGAGCGAGTGGTTCGAGTGCCTCTGCCACGGCTCGAAGTACACGGTCTTGGGGGAGAAGCGCGACGGTCCCGCACCGCGCGGCATGGACCGCTTCTCGGTCACCGTCCAGGACGGCGCCTACGTGGTCGTCACCCGCGAGGTCATCTCCGGCCCACCGGTCGGCACCGTGACCTTCGACGATCGAGCGCCGACCGACATGGCGCACTGCACGGGGTAGCCGATGCGACTCAAGACGCTGGGGGTGCTGCTCGTCACTGCCCTCGCCGCCTTCACGATGATCTACTGGATCACCGACGAGCCGCGTCGTGAGACGGTTGCCACCAGCCAGGAGGAGGAGCTCCTCCACTTCGGCGAGATCATCTTCTCCAACAACCCGGCCGAGCCGGCGGCCGCGGGCTGCGCGCAGTGCCACGGCGCGGACGGCACGGGTGGCGAGCCGGGCGCGGCCGTCATCGGTCCGAACCTGCATTCCCGCAGCCTGGCGGACAAGCTGAAGGCGAACCCGAACTACGTGCACCTGGCCGTGAGCTACGGCGGCGTGGTGGTGTCGGGCAACGTCAACTCGCAGATGCCGGCCTGGAGCTCGGAAGTGGGCGGACCGCTCAACCAGCAGCAGATCGACGCCGTCGTCGCGCTGGTCGAGTCCTGGGCGGCGGAGGCGGCCAACCAGCCGCCGGAGGACGTCCCGAACACGATCGAGGCGGGCGCCGAGGTGTACGCGAGCGCCGGCTGCGCGTCGTGCCACGGTCCCGACCTGGCCGGGACGGCCGCGGGGCCG
>DASTYP010000242.1:0-7949 GCA_035764845.1 Candidatus Limnocylindria bacterium | reverse complement strand
CGGATCGGCCTGCGGGTGAACCCGGCCGTCGACGCGCACACGCATCCGCACCTCGCGACCGGCGCGGCGTCGTCCAAGTTCGGGATCGCGCTCCAGGAGGTCCCCGAAGCGTTCGGGCGCGTGCGTCGAGCGGGTCGTGCCCTCGCGTCGATCGGCGCGCACATCGGATCGGCGATCAGCGACCCGGCGCCCTTTGCCGCCCTGGCCCAGCGGATTCGCGGACTGGCCGACCAGGCCGGCGTCGACACGATCGACCTCGGCGGCGGCCTCGACGGCGCGCCCGACGCCTGGGCCCAGGCAGTGCGCCCGCACCTGGCCGGGCGGCGGCTGATCGTGGAGCCGGGTCGCAGCGTGGTCGCCGACGCGGGCTGGCTCGTCACGCGCGTCGTGCGCGTCCAGTCCCGTGGCCATCTCGTGGCCGACGCGGGGATGACGGACCTGATTCGCCCGATGCTCTACGGCGCCCGCCATCCCGTCACGCTGTTGCGCCCCGGCGCTGAGACGCCCGCAGGCCGCTGGACACTGGCCGGGCCCGTGTGCGAGGCCGGCGATCTGCTGGCCGACGACCTCGACCTGGGAGGACGCGCAGGGGAGGACGCGCTGCTGGCGATCGAGCGGGTCGGAGCCTACGGCGCCGCGATGGCCTCGACGTACAACGGCCGCCCTCGGGCCGCGGAGGCGGTGATCGAGGACCGCCGGGTCCGGCTGAGTCGCCGCCGCGAAACCCTCGAGGACCTGCTTGCCCGGGACGTCGAGGCCAGCGAGGTCAGCCGCGGCGCCCGAGGTTGAGGAGCTGGTAGACGATCGCCGTCGTGACGCCGTAGACGACGTGTGACGAGGTGCTCATCACGAGTTGCTCGCGGCTCCGCGGGGGCGGGGTGAGGCCCAGGCGCGGCACGAAGCGCACCGCTACGAAGGTGAGCAGCCCGCCCAGGAACGTGCCGTGGATGACGGACGGCAGGCGGAAGGTCGACTGCATGACGCCGTAGTAGGCACCCCAGCCCGCGCCGTACGCCCAGTGGATCGCCTCGCCGGCGGCCGCGCGCTGGTCGGCCGGCAGCTGGCCCTCGGTGACGCGCTCGGCGAGCTGCTCGGTCGGTGAGCTGGGCGCGTCGGGATCGGCAGGCGGCCCGGGCGGCTGGGGAAGCGGCATGCCGGCACGGTCCATCAGCTCCGGCGCGCGTTCCATGAAGGCGCTCATCACCGCGGTCCCGGCTGCGCCGGCCAGCGCGCCCTTGATGATCACGGCCAGCGGCGATTGGTAGGTTGCCATCGGTCTCCTCCTTGCGACCGATCGCAAGGGCAAGGCCGATGCCAGCCGGGGGAGGTCAGTCGACCGGCGCGAAGCCGTGGCCGCCCATGATCCGCCAGCGCAGGCCGTCGTGGGTGAGCCGATACACCGCCGGCATCGGCATGGCCATGTGGAAGTCGAAGTCCACGCCCGGCTCGAGGGCGTGGAGGATGAGGCTGATCAGGTTGCCGTGGCTGGCGACCACCAGGCGTCCGCCATCGGGGTGTCGAACGCGGAGCAGATCCAGCAGCGCGACCGCGCGGCGCTGGGCGTCGCGGCTCGACTCGCCGCCCGGCATGGCGAAGTCCGCATCGGCCCAGGCCTGCTCCAGGCTCTCGCGCCAGCCGTCATGCGGCTCGGTCGCCAGCCGCCGCTCGCGCAGGTCGTCCAGCAGCTGCACCCGCAGGCCGCGGCGTGCGGCCAGCTCGCGCGCCGTCTCGTGCGCGCGCTCGTAGGGCGAGGAGTAGATGGCGGTGATCTCCCAGTCGTCGAGCTCCGCGGCGAGCTCGCGGGCCGCCGTGCGGCCCGCATCGGTCAGCGGTCGGTCGTCATCGGTGACGCCCTCGGTGCCGACCGGGACGGGCTCGGCGTGGCGGACCAGGATGACGTCCAGGGGCGCCAGGGAGAAGCTCACCCGGCGAGTCTATCGGTCCTTCGGTGGCAGCGGGATGAAGGCCGACGTGGTGCGCATGTACTCCGCGTACCCCTCGCGTCGCTCGGCGATCGTGCGCTCCAGCAGTCCGACGCCCGAGACGCGGACGAGGAGGAAGGTCATGATCGCCGGCGCGAAGATCGTCCACCAGGCGCCCGCCGCCGTCGCCAGGAGCCAGAAGCCCCACCACTGGGCGGCGTCACCGAAGTAGTTCGGGTGGCGCGTGTAGCGCCACAGCCCGGTGCGGAGCGTCGTTCCCCTGTTGGACGGGTTGCGGATGAAGGCGGTGAGCTGCACGTCCCCGACCGCTTCGAACACGAAGCCGATGCCCCACAGGGCGACCCCGAGGACGTCGAGCCAGCCCCAGCCGGCGTCGCTGCCCATGATCGCCACCAGGGGCAGGCCGATGATCCAGGCCAGCACCGCCTGCAGCACGAACACCTGGAAGAGGCTGCGCAACGGCCACGCGTCGCCGTGCTGCGTGCGCCAGCGGGCGTAGCGCTCGTCCTCGCCCCGTCCGGCGTGGCGTGACGCGATGTGCGTGGCGAGCCGGACGCTCCACACGGCGACGAGGCCCAGGAGGAGGAGACGTCGCCCCTCGAACCCGTCGAGCAGCGCGGCAGCCAGCGCGGCCTGGAGCAGGAAGAACGGCCCCCAGAAGGTGTCGACGATGCTGGCGTCGCGCAGGCGGAGGCTCGCCAGCCACAGCCCGGCCGCGGCCAGGAGCAGCGCAGCCAGGATGAGCAGCGGCACGCCCGGCCAGCCGATGAGGTCCGTCACACCGCTCATACGTCGCGATTCTCGTCCTCGGATGACGCACCGCGACGGCAGACCCGGACGTCAGCGCGTGACGCCGGACCTGGCGAGGGCCTCGTGGACGACCCCGATGAACGCCTCCACGCCGAACGGCTTCTCGAGGACCGTGACGGACAGCTCAGTGGGAAGCAGCGGCACGTGCTCGCGGAGCGCCGCCATGTCGGCGGAGCAGACGAGGACCGGCGTTGCGCGCAGCTCGGGATCGTCCGCGATATCGCGCAGCAACGGCTCGGCCGTCGGACCCTCCTGTCCCTCGCCCAGGCGCCAGTCCATGATGATCAGCGCGGCGCGCACCTCGCGCAGCCGGTCCACCACGCTCCCGCGCGGCGAGACGGCCATGCCGACGAGACCCTCCGACGCGACGATGTCGAGGACGAGCTCACCAAAGGCGGCGTCGTCGTCGACCACGGCGATGACCGCCGGTGCGTCCGACATCTCTCCTCCGTTCGCCGATCATCCGCTCGGGCGGACAGCCAACGCGGGCAAGTATGGCACCTTCGCCGCGCGTGCTTGCTCGGCGGAGGTGGTAGCGTCTCGCCGATGCCCGAGCGTCCCGGTCCTCTGCTGCCCCTGCTCGCCGTGCTCCTCGTCGGGTGTGCCCTCGGCGTGCCGGCGCCGTCGGCGGAGCTCCCGTCCGCCACGCCATCGGTCTCGCCCGTGGCGTCGGTCGCCTCACCGATTCCGTCCTCGACGGGTGTGGCATCGGCGTCGGCGGACGCGTCGTCCGGCGCATCGGCCAGTGAGGCTCCGGGGACCGGGTTCGATCTCCAGGTCATCGGCTGTAATGGCGGCGTCGTGCTCGACTGGACCCCCCTGGCCGTGCCGGCGTTCCACCACTACACGGCGCTGCGCAGCCCGAACCGCGAGATCGCCACCGAGTGGCCACCCATCGCGCCGGCGGTCGATTGGGGCGACACCTACATCACCGATCCGTACGTGACCTCGGCCGTGGATGCCAGCATCATCCCCTCGGCGACGCGCTGGTCGTACCTGGTGGTCGCGTACGACGCCGAGGACCGACCGATCGCCGCCTCGCCCGTTCGCCAGGCACGCATGGAGGAGGTCGACGCACTCGACCGGCTGCTGGTCCAGCCCGGTGAGGACGGCGCGACCACCCTGCGCTGGGCGCCCTTCGACGGCTTCTCCGAATGCTTCAGCAGCTACCGCGTCCTGGCCACGCCGGCCGGCGGGGCGACCTCGGTCATCGCGGTGATGTCGAACCAGGCGCTCACCGAGCTGGAGACCGATGCGCTGCACGCCGGCACCACGTACCGGCTCGAGGTCCAGGCGGTGCGCACCGCCACGCAGGGGAGCTTCGTGGTCGGCCGCGCGGCGCCCGTCACGTACCTCGTCCCGCCGGTGGAGCAGCCGAGCGCGTCGCCCTAGCGGGGAGGCGCGGGTCCGGTCGAGGCCCGTACGACGAGCGTCGGCGCCAGGCGGGCGTGCTCGGCGGCCGCCTCCGCTGCGGCGCCCCGCATCCCCGCCACGAGGCGCTCGACGGCCCAGCGCCCGAGGTCGGCGATCGGCTGCCGCACGGTGGTGAGCGGAGGATCGGTCCATGCCGCCATCTCGATGTCGTCGAAGCCGACCACCGACACCTGCTCCGGGACCCGGCGCCCGGCCGCCCGCAGCGCCCGCAGCGCCCCGATGGCGGTCAGGTCGTTGTAGGCCACGATGGCGGTGACGCCCGCCTCGAGCATGGGCGCCACCGCGGCGGCTCCCCCCGCGATGTCGGCGTTGCCCTCGACCACTACAGGAGGGTTCGTCGAGGGCGTCTCGTCGCGGACGCCCTCGAGGCGCGCCTGCGCGGCCGCGTGGGAGGTCGGTGCGCTGATGTGACCGATGCGGCGGTGCCCCAGCTCGACCAGGTGCGCGGTCGCGAGCCGTGCGCCGAGCCGGTGATCGGTGCTGACCGATGCGACGCCGGCCGTTGGCACGTCGGCGTTCACGAGCACCACCGGCAGCCTTGCGCGCTCCACGCGGCCGAGGTGATCCCCGGTCACGTGGGCCGACGCCACGATGAGCCCGTCGACCCGTCGCTCGGCCAGCAACTCGAGGTGCTGCAGCTCCCGCGTGACGTCGTTGCCACCGTTGGCCAGCACGATCCCGTAGCCCAGCTCGTGGGCGGCCGCCTCGACCGCGGCCACGACCTGCGGGTAGAACGGGTTGCCGACGTCGGTGACCAGGAGTCCCAGCGTGCGCGTCTCCCGCCGCTTGAGGGCGCGGGCGATGGCCGACGGCCGGTAGTCGAGCTCGCGCGCCGCGGCCAGGACGCGGTCGCGGGTCCCAGGCCGGGCGGCCGCGCTCCCCGAGAGCACGCGGCTGACCGTCGCCGTGGAGACGCCGGCGCGCGCCGCCACCTCGGCGATGGTGGCCGTCACGCCACCTCGTCGAGGCTCACGGTCCGGCGCTCCACGAAGGAGCGTGTCGCGGCCACCGCCACGCGCAGCGCCTCGAGGCCGTCGCGCACCGTGGATGACGGCGGCCGCTCACCGCGGACCGCGGCGAGGAACGCCTGGAGCTCGAGGCGGTACGCCTCCTCGAAGCGCTGCAGGTAGCCGATCCAGGAGCCCGTGGCCGGGACGCCGGCATCGGTCCAGTCCAGGTGGCGCGCCGGGGTGCGCGGGCCGAGCCCGACGGTGGCGTGGAGCCGGTCGGCGAGGATCTCGGCTCGGATGTCGTAGCCGCCCGGATGCAGCCACGAGGCATCGAGCGTCGCGAGCGTGCCGTTCGAGAAGCGCATGCCCACGGTCGCGGTCTCGATGCCGCGTGGATCGTCGGGTCGCCGGCCGTCGCGCGTGCTGCCGTCGGCGGTCACCTCGACCACCTCCGCCCCGGTGAGCCAGCGCGCAACGTCGAAGTCGTGCACCGACGAGTGCAGGAAGATCGGCGCCGCCTCGGTCACCGGCCAGCTCTCCGGTGGCCGATGATCCCCGCGCGGGTCCAGGGCGGTCAGCCGCACCAGGTGCAGACGCCCGGCACTGCCGTCGGCGATCGACGCCCGGGCCGATGCGAAGGCCGGGTCGTGACGCCGCTGGAATCCCATCTCGACATGCGCGGCACGCGACTCGACCAGCTCGACGAGGCGCCGCGAGGTCCCCACCTGCTCGGTGAGCGGCTTCTCGCACAGCGCCGGGAGATCGCGCTCGACGATCTCCTCGAGGGCGGCGGCGTGGAGCTCGGGCGGCAGCGCGATGACCACCGCGTTCGCCGTTGCGAGCGCCGCCGACCACTCGGCGGGCGCCCCGCCGCAGTCCGTCGCGACGCCGGCCGCCCGCCCCGCATCGGCGTCGACGACGAGGACCTCGACGTCCGGCATGGCCCCGAGCAGCCGGGCGTGCATGCCGCCCATGCTGCCGGCGCCGAGAACGGCGACCTTCATCGTGGGACGCCGGCGCTCGTCAGCGCCGAGCGCAGCGTCCGCAGTCCGACCTCGGCCGCCTCGGCCGGTGGGAGCCACGACGAGTCCTGCTCCACCATCAGCCAGCTTCCGTACTCGATGTCGCGGAGTGCCTCCACCACGCCGCCCACGTCCAGGGCGCCGCGGCCGAGCTCCGTGAAGAGCCGGGCGCGGATGGCGTCGCCGAAGCCGTCCAGCTCGCGCGCCCGCAGGCGGCGAAGCACCTCGGGGTCGACATCCTTCATGTGCACGTGGGAGATGAGCGCTGCGTGGCGCCGGATCGCCTCGACCGGGTCGCCGCCGCCGACCACGTAGTGGCCGACGTCCAGGCACAGGCCGGCGCGGGAGCCGCGGAGGCGGGCGGCCAGCGCGTCGACCTCGTCCGGGGCCTCGACCCAGGTGGCGGTGTGGGGGTGGAAGGCGATGCGCACGCCCTCGGGCGCAACGTCCGCCAGCTCCCGCAGGATCGCGGCCAGCCCGTCGAAGCCCGAGTCCGGCCAGCGCGGCGCACCATCCGGGACGCGGCCGCTGAACGCGTTGCGCTCCGGCGAGCCGTCGATGGCCACCACCAGCACCTCGCCACCGCCCGCGACCAATCGGCTGAGGAAACCACGGCCGACCTCCAGGGCATCGGGTGCCGGGCCTTCGTCGGTGGCGGGCAGCGGCGCGTACCACTCGGCCAGCCGCACGCCGCGGCGCGCCAGCTGCGCGCGCAGCGCCTCACCCTCCTCGAACCCCCGTCCATGCTGGCAGCCCTGGAACCCGAGCCGCGCCAACGTGTCGAGGATCTCGTCGGGACCGGTCTCGGGCGCGAGGTCGGGGAGATCGGCGTTGTTCCAGACGATCGGCACGCAGCCGATCGGCGCATTGGTCAGTCCGCTCATCGGTGCTGCTGCTCCCGTCGTCCCTTGGCTTGATCGTCGTAGGCCGGTCGGCCCTCGGGGACCGGCACGTCCCACCAGCCGGTCTTGTCGGGTCCCGCCACCGTGAGGTCGCGCTCCACCGGGATGTGCACTAGCGAGGGGCCCCCGGTCGCGAGGGCCCGCGCGACCGCGGTCGCGACCTCGGCCGGCTCCGTGGCCGCCTCGGCGTGGATGCCGAAGGCACGGCCGATGGCGGCGAAGTCCGGCGAGTACGGCGCCCCGTCGCGCAAGAAGTCGGTGGCCGCCGTGCGACCGAAGTGCGCCTGCTGCCCTCCCTTGATGCTGATCCACCCCGAGTTGTCGAGCACGACGGTGCAGACCGGCGTGCCGAGCATGGCCGCCGTCGCGAGCTCCTGCATCGTCTGCAGGAAGTCGCCATCGCCGCAGATGGCGAGGACCTGCGCGTCCGGTCGAGCGAGCTGCGCGCCGATGGCCGCTGGCAGCGTGAAGCCCATGGTCGAAAAGCCGCCCGAGGTGATGTGGGTCCGAGGCTGGCGGGTCACCCAGCGCTGCTTGACCATGCCCTGCGGCAGGCCGGCGCCGGTCACCACGATCGCGTCCTCGCGCGTCGCGGACTGGACCTCGCGGACGGCGCGGGCCATCGTCATCGGCGTCGCATCGGATCCCGACTTCACCTCGATCTGCGCGTCCCAGTCGGTGCGCAGCCGGTCGATCTCCTCGCCGTAGTCGGTCGCCGGCTCGCCGGCCCCCAGGGCGTCGAGCAGGTCGCGCAGGCCCGCGCGGGCATCGCCCACCAGAGGGACGGCGACCGGGTAGTTCTTGCCGATCTCCCGCTCGTCGATCTCGAGCTGGATGAGCTGCGTCGGCGGGATCGCGAAGGTCACGCCCTTCCGCCACGAGCTCGCG
>DASTYP010000241.1:0-8058 GCA_035764845.1 Candidatus Limnocylindria bacterium | reverse complement strand
CGGGCGACGAGCTGCACGGTCGCCTCGGCCAGCTCCGATGAGTGCGACACGACCACGATGCCGACCGTGGCGGGCGTCTCATCGGTCATGCGCACAGTCTCCGAGAGGACGGATCGAGGCCCGGAGCCGGGCGGCTCCGGGCGATCGGTCCGTGGTCAGGCACAGACTAGTGCTCTTCCCAGTCCAGCGCGCGCTGCACGGCCTTCTTCCAGCCGCGGAACAGCTTCTCGCGCTTCTCCTCGTCCATCTGGGGCTCGAAGCGACGATCGAGGGCCCAGTTGTTCACGACGTCATTGGTGTCCGCCCAGAAGCCGACCGCCAGGCCGGCCAGGTAGGCGGCACCCAGCGCCGTCGTCTCCGAGACCTTCGGCCGCTCCACCGGCACCCCGAGGATGTCGGCCTGGAACTGCATCAGGTCGTTGTTGACCACCGCGCCGCCGTCGACCTTCAGCTCGGAGAGCTGGACGCCGGAGTCGGCCTCCCTCGCCTCCAGCACCTCGCGGGTCTGGTAGGCCATCGAGTCGACCGTCGCCCTGGCGATGTGCTCGATGGTCGTGCCACGGGTGATGCCCACGATGGCGCCGCGCGCGTACTGATCCCAGTACGGCGCGCCGAGGCCCACGAAGGCCGGCACCATGTACACGCCCTCGGTGTCGGACACCTTGCCGGCGAGCTTCTCGACGTCGGCCGAGTTGGTGATCACCCGCAGGCCGTCGCGGATCCACTGGACCGCGGCGCCGGCGATGAACACCGATCCCTCGAGCGCGTAGATCACCTTGCCGCCGTAGCCCCACGCGATCGTGGTGAGCAGGCCGTTCTTGGACGGAACCGCCTCCTCGCCGGTGTTGATCAGCATGAAGGCGCCGGTGCCGTAGGTCTGCTTGGCCATGCCCGGCTCAAAGCAGGCCTGCCCGAAGGTGGCCGCCTGCTGGTCACCGGCGTCGCCGGCGATCTTGATCGACCCGCCGAAGAGGGTCGTCTCGCCGTAGACCTCGCTGGAGGGCTTCGGCGTCGGCATCATGGCGCGCGGAACGCCCATGATCCCCAGCAGCTCGTCATCCCAGTCGAGCGTGTGGATGTTGAACAGCAGCGTCCGGCTGGCGTTCGAGTAGTCCACCACGTGGACGCGACCCTCGGTCAGCCGCCAGATGAGGAAGCTGTCGACGGTGCCGAACAGCAGGTCACCGGCCTCCGCCTTCTCCTGCGCCCCGGGGTTGTTCTTCAGGATGTGGCGGATCTTGGTGCCGCTGAAGTAGGCGTCGACCGGCAGGCCCGTCTTGTCGCGGAACAGCTGCTCGTGCCCGGCGGCCTTCAGCTCGTCGCAGTAGCCGGCGGTGATGCGGCTCTGCCAGACGATCGCGTTCTGGACCGGCTTGCCGGTGTTCTTGTCCCAGACGACGGTGGTCTCGCGCTGGTTGGTGATCCCGATCGCCGCGATGTCCTCGGGCGAGGCGCCGGCGCTCTCGATCACCTGCTTGGCGACGGCGACCTGCGAATCCCAGATCGCCTCGGGGTCGTGCTCGACGTGTCCGGGCGACGGGTAGATCTGCGGGAACTCCTGGTTCGCGACGTCGTGGATCGTGCCGTCCTTGTTGAACAGGATGGCTCGGCTCGAGGTCGTCCCCTGGTCGAGTGCCAGGACGTACTTGGCCATGTCGATCGCGTCCTTCCTTTCGGTGTGGATCTCGGGCCTTGGTCAGGCCTCCGCGACGGCGTCGCGGAGGGATTCGAACAGGACCGTGGTGGAGGTCGCGCCGGGGTCCTGGTGGTTCGCTGACCGCTCTCCCAGGTAGCTGGCCCGACCCTTTCGTGCGACGAGCGGCGTCACCCGATCGCGCCCGGTGGCGGCCGCCTCCGCGGCCGCTGCCAGGGCCGCCGCGATGCCGTCGCCGGCCGCCGCGTCGTACGCGTCAACGGCGGGCGACATCGCGTCGACCATGGTTTTGTCATCGAGGACCGCCTTGCCGCGCGCGACGACGCCCTCCAGCCCGGCGCGGAGCGCGGCCCCGAGCCCAGCGGCGTCCACCGCCTCGGCATCGCCGATGGCCGTGGCCAACCGCAGGAAGAAGGTCCCGTACAGCGGACCCGCCGCTCCGCCAACGGTCGAGATCAGCGTCATCCCGACCGTCTTGGCGACGGTGCCCAGGTCCGCGGCATCCAGGTCGGCGAGCTTGCCCGTGACCGCGGTGAAGCCGCGGTCCATGTTGACCCCGTGATCGGCGTCGCCGATGGCGGAGTCGAGGTCGGTCAGCTCGTCGCGTCGTTCGTGCAGCCGCGCGGCGTACAGGTCGATGAAGCGGCGGAGCGCCGCGCGGTCGAAGTCGGTCATCGGTGCATGTCGCTCAGACGCCCCAGCGGAGGCCCGGCGTCTTCACCGGCGCATCCCAGAGGCGCACCATCTCGTCGTCCAGCTTGAGCAGCGTGATGCTGCAGCCGGCCATCTCGAGGCTGGTGATGTAGTTGCCGACGAGGTTGCGCTCGATCGTGACGCCGCGCGCCTCGCACAGCTCGGCGACCTTGCGGTAGACCACGTACAGCTCCACGAGCGGCGTGCCGCCCATGCCGTTGACGAAGGCCAGCACGCGGTCGCCCGACGAGAACGGCAGGTCGTCCAGGATCGGCGTCATCAGCGCCTCGGTGATCTCGTCCGCGCTGGTCAGCTTGCGCCGCTCGCGACCCGGCTCACCGTGGATGCCGATGCCGATCTCCATCTCGTCGTCACCGATCTCGAACGTCGGCTTGCCGGCGTGCGGCACGGTGCAGCTGGTGAGCGCCATGCCCATGCTGCGCACGTTGTCCTGCACCCGCTGGCAGAGCGCGGTCACCGCCGCCAGGTCCTGCCCCTCCTCGGCCGCAGCGCCCACGATCTTCTCGGCCAGCACGGTGCCGCCGACGCCGCGACGCCCCGCGGTGTAGAGGGAGTCCTGGACGGCGACGTCGTCGGCGATGACGACGCTGGTGACCTCGATCCCCTCGGCCTGGGCCATCTCGGCCGCCAGCTCGAAGTTCATGACGTCGCCGGTGTAGTTCTTGACGATGTGGAGCACGCCGGCTCCACCATCGACCGCCTTGGTGGCAGCCAGCATCTGATCCGGGACGGGCGAGGTGAACACGGCACCGGGGCAGGCCGCGTCGAGCATGCCCATGCCGACGAATCCGCCGTGCATCGGCTCATGCCCCGACCCGCCGCCCGAGATGACGCCGACCTTGCCCTGGCGAGGCGCGTCCACGCGCACCACGACGTTCGGCTCGATGACCTTGATGAGGTCCGCGTGCGCCGCCGCCATTCCCGCCAGCGCCTCGTCGACCACCTGCTCGGGCGCGTTGATCAGCTTCTTCATCGATTCCGTCGCTCCTTTCGCTCAGCCCTCCCGCGACCGATGCGAACGCGGCGGGATTCGTCCCGCCGCGTCCGGACGGCAGGCTGGGCTAGGCCAGCAGCCAGTTGGTGAACAGCGCCTGGTAGGCGACCGCTCCGAGGATGCCGCCGATGATCGGGCCGACGACCGGGATCCAGCTGTACTCCCAGTCGGAGCTACCCTTGCCGGCGATCGGCAGGATGGCGTGCGCGATGCGCGGGCCCAGGTCACGGGCGGGGTTGATCGCGTACCCGGTCGGGCCGCCGAGCGAGAGGCCGATGCCCCACACCAGGAAGCCGACGAGCAGCGCCGCGAAGCCGGGGGCCAGCTCGTTCGCAACGATCGCGTAGACGCCGAACACCAGGGCGAACGTGCCGATGATCTCGCTGATGAGGTTCGACACCGTGTTCCGGATGGCGGGACCGGTCGAGAAGACGGCCAGCTTCAGTCCGGGATCTTCCGTCTCGGCCCAATGAGGCAGATAGTGGAAGTACACGAGCACCGCGCCGAGGAAGGCGCCGAGCATCTCGCCCGCGATGTACCACGGCACCAGGCCCCAGTCCGTCGTGCCAGCGACCGCGAAGCCGATGGTCACCGCCGGATTGAGATGGGCGCCGGTGAGGCTGCCGATGGCATAGACGCCGACGGCAACCGCCAGGGCCCATCCGGTCGTGATGACGATCCAGCCGGCGTTCTGCGCCTTCGAGCGTGCCAGGAGCACGCCGGCGACGACGCCATCGCCGAACAGGATCAGGAGACCCGTGCCGACGGTCTCCGCGATGAAGATTGAGAACCCGTCAGTGAGCATACCCTTGTCCCTTCGATACTCGGGAATCCGATAGGGCCGGCCGCGCAGCTCGGGTGGGCACGGCTAGGGTTGCGGACGTGGCGCCGCCCACGGGCGGCCACGTCTTGGGCGACTGATCAGCTGCTCATCGGCCCGGCCGAGGACACGGGCTCCCCAGGGAGCCACGTTCGTCATCTCCTCGCGGGGCACCTCCTCTCCTGTCCTGATGCGCGCTCAGCTCTCCCCGGCGCCATGGGACGGCCGGGTCAGAAACTGGCGCCCGCGTCTTCGCTCGTACCTTCCGAGGTTCCCTCGGACGTCCCTTCGGACGTCCCTTCGGAGGTTCCCTCCGACGTGTCGTCCTCGCCCTCGAGGCCGCGGGCGTAGTCGGGGCCGCGCTCGTGAGCGTGCTCGTGCTCCCACTCCTGCCCGCGAGCGAAGTCGCCGCGATCAGGGTTGTGCACGGTGTCGTGGGTCTCGCTCAGCCCCTCGGCGAAATCGCCGCGGTGCTCCTTCTCGAGGGTCTCGCCCTCTTGCTCCTGGCCCTCCGAGAAGCGTCCGTGCTCCTCGTGCTCGGGAAGGTCCGGTTCGTCTCCGTGATGGTGGGGATGCTCGCTCATGTGATGCCTCTCCCAGCGCTGGAGGTTGACCGTATGTTGCGCCACCCAGACAGGTCCGAGTGGCCCGTTTTTACCGTGCCGCGGCCCGGGACTGCAGGAAGCGGAACCCGGCTGCCAACACGAGGACCACCGCGCTGACGGCCAACCCGACGTACAGCGCGAATGGCATGCCTTCCGCCCACTGCAGGCTGAAGGCCACGAATCCCAGGATCAAGGCGATGGCGACGGAGCGGACCCAGAAGCTGCGCGTGAGGCCGCCGGCGGTCGAGCCGCGGCCGCGGATGCGCTCTCGGCGGGCCGCGTTGCGCTCGGCGCGGGCACGGGCGGCCGGAGGGAGCGCGGGGCCGCGCTCCATGTTGCGCATCATGCGCTGGTACTGGCGTCGTTCCTCGCGGGACATCGTCGTTCAGTCTACCGGCGCGCTCAAGCGCGGGGATCGGTCGCGCGCGGAGTCGGCCGACGACGGCCGGATGGTCCCATGCCCCCCTCGCCCGGGTAGTCGACCTTGAGCTGCACCGGATCGGATCCGAAGAGGGCGTTCAGCAGCCATTCGAACCCGACGCGCACCTTGCCGCCGATGCCGGGCACGCGGCTCCAGTAGTAGCCGCGCCACATGAACCAGGCCAGCCAACCGCGCACCCGGATGCCGAAGACCACGCCGACACCCGTGTGATGCCCGATGCTCGCCAGGGTCCCGATGACGTCGTAACGGAACGGCTCCAGCAGGTCCGGACGGTTGTCGATGGTGGCGAGGACGTTGCGCGCCAGCCGCTTCGCCTCGCGAACGGCGTTCTGCGCGGTCGGGGCGTGGTAGCCCTCCTCCTCGGCCTTCGGGATCAGCGCGCAGTCACCGATGGCCCAGACGCCCGCGCGGCTGGTCTGCATGGTCGGGTCGACGATGGCGCGACCGGCCTTGTCGACGTCGATCCCGGCGTCCCGGACCACGGGGGACGGCTGCACCCCGCCGGTCCAGATCACGGTCCGAGCCGGGATCCAGTCGCCATCCCCCACGATGACGCCGTCCTCGCGCACCTCCTTCATCGGCGTGCCGAGGTGGATCTGGTAGCCCCGCTTGCGGAGCTTCGTCGCCGCGTACTCCCCCATCTCGACCGGCATCTCGGGCAGCACGCGATCCTTGAGCTCGACGATGTGGAAGCGCAGCTCGTCCTCGCGGATCTTCGGGTAGTAGCGCCGGCGCACCCGCCGCACGAAGTCCTCGACCTCGCCAGCGGTCTCGACGCCGCTGAAGCCGGCACCGCCGACGACGAAGCTGAGGTGCGCCTGGCGGTGGTCGGGATCGGTCTCGAGCTCGGCGCGTTCGAGCATCTCGATGATCCGGTTGCGCAGGGCGAACGCATCGGCCAGTGTCTTCATGCCGACCGCGTACTCGCGAATGCCCTTGATCCCGAACGTGGCGGTCTCGCCGCCCAGGGCGATGACCAGCGAGTCGTAATGGAGCCGATGCGTGTCGCCGTCGCCACCCAGGACGGTGACGACCTTCCCGTCCACGTCGATGCCCTGCACGTCGGCCGTGACCGCCCAGCTCGATGGCGCGCGCAGCTGGGCGCGGAGGGCGGTGACGCAATGCCGCGCCTCCAGCTGCCCGGAGCAGACCTCGGGCAGCAGCGGCGTGAACAGCGTGAAATTCTCGCGGTTGACGACCCACACCTCGACGTCGTCCCGCCGCTTCGTCAGCGCCTCGACGTGGCGCGCCGTCTCGACCCCCGCGAATCCCCCGCCCAGGATGAGGATCCGATGCGGCCAGGGCGGCTCGGATCGATAGATCGTGCGCATCGCCTCCGATGATCGCACGGGCTGTGCCGCAGGACGCGCCACATTTCCTCGCCGAAAGGCGTGACGGAGCCGATGCGGACCACCACCGGCGTACCTCGTCATCGGCCGTAGCCGTCGTTTCGCGGAATGCGCCGAATCCGCCGCAATAGGCGAGCGGTACACCGCTGCGGGGATCGATCCACGCTCATCGGCGAGGGTGCGCTCGGGATCCGTCCGGCTACTGCCTCATATGCGGCAGATCCGCGAAACGCGGCCCGTCGTCCTGCGGAACGCACCGCAGACGACTCACCGCGACTCCCGGGCGCGCCCGGATCCCCGAATCCCACGTCACCGAATCGGCGGCTACCATAGGAAGTCCTATGGAGCAGCCGATCCGCGAGATCTTCGACCAGTTCAAGCAGCAGCTCCCGGACATCGATCCCGTCGAGACCCAGGAGTGGCTCGATTCGCTGGACTCGGTGGTCGAGGAGGCGGGCCGGGACCGCGCCCGGTTCATCATCTACAAGCTGCTAAAGCGCGCGCGGCAGCTCCAGGTCGGGCTGCCCAGCCTGACCCAGACGCGCTACATCAACACCATCAGCCCGGAACAGGAGCCCTACTTCCCGGGCGACGAGGGGATGGAGCTGCGGATCCGGCGCATGATCCGCTGGAACGCGCTGGCCATGGTGATCCGCGCCAACTCGAAGTACGAGGGCATCGGCGGACACCTCTCGACCTACGCAAGCGCCGCCAGCCTGTACGAGGTCGGCTTCAACCACTTCTTCCGCGGCTCGGATGACGGCCCCGGCGACCAGATCTTCTTCCAGGGCCACGCCGCTCCCGGCATCTACGCCCGCGCCTTCCTCGAGGGCCGGCTGAGCGAGGACAACCTCGACCACTTCCGGCGCGAGGCGCTGACCCCGGAGCTCGGCCTCTCCAGCTACCCGCACCCACGCCTCATGCCGGAGTTCTGGCAGTTCCCGACCGTCAGCATGGGCCTGGGGCCGATGGCGGCCATCTACCAGGCGCGCTTCAACCGCTACCTGAACGCGCGCGGCGTCGCCGATACCAGCAAGGCCCGGGTCTGGGCCTTCCTGGGCGACGGCGAGATGGACGAGCCGGAGGCGCTCGGCGCGCTGCCCGTCGCCGCCCGCGAGGGGCTCGACAACCTGACCTTCGTCGTCAACTGCAACCTGCAGCGGCTCGACGGTCCGGTGCGCGGCAACGGTAAGATCATCCAGGAGCTCGAGGGAGTCTTCTCGGGCGCCGGCTGGAACGTGATCAAGGTGATCTGGGGCCCGGAGTGGGACGAGCTCTTCGCTCGCGACCACGAGGGCGTGCTGCGCCGTCACCTGAACGCCATCGTCGACGGTCAGTGGCAGCGCATGACGACCGCCTCCGGCGAGTACGTGCGCGAGAACTTCTTCGGTCTCGATCCGCGCATGCTCGAGCTCGTCAAGCACATCCCTGACGATGAGCTCGGCAAGCTGCGCCGCGGTGGTCACAGCCAGCGCAAGGT
>DASTYP010000240.1:0-3451 GCA_035764845.1 Candidatus Limnocylindria bacterium | reverse complement strand
CCGACAGCTAGGCGAGGAGCGAGAGCACCATCAGCGCCTGCCCGGCGTGGTAGGGGACGCGAGTGAGCAGCCGTCCCTGGGGCAGGGGGCGGACGAACCGGTTCCAGCCCAGCACGCCGTCCGAGGCATACAGGAGCACCGCACCGATGCGGGCGACGGCGTCGCCCGACATCCCCGCCGCCACCACGGTCGCCGAGATGGCGAGCAGGTAGGCGCTCACCGCTGCCGCGAACGCCGCGCCCTGGCGCGCGGCGGCGGCACGGACGATGGGCACGCCGACGATCGCCGCCCCGATCCCGGCCAGCACGATCCCGAAGGCCGGCGACTCGCCACCGCCCGGCTCGCCCAGGAGCGCGACGACGTACACCAGGTGCGCCACCAGGAACGCGGCGAGACCGACGACGAACCAGCGCGGTGGCGCGAGCAGCGCCACGTCGCCCGCCAGGGACAGCCCGAGCGCTCCGACGACGAGCCAGCGTTGCGCATCCGCCTCCGGCGTCAGCGTCGCCGCGGCCCCGAGCAGCAGGACGATGACGAGCGGCTTGGAGAGGAGCTCGACGGGGCGGCGGCCGGTGCCGACGGCCCACCAGTCGACCAGCGCCACGACGGCCGCGGCCGCGAGAAGGGCCGCGGCCACGGGGGTCAGAAGGAGCCCGAAGCCCCGCGCGCGGCCGCCTTGCGGGCGCGCTTCTGCGCCTGGTACTCGGCCAGCGCCTCGGGCGAGTCCACGTCGCCGAGGGTCGGGTGCGACGGCAGCACCGCGTCGATGCCCTTCGGCCGCACGCCGAGCCGCTTGGCCAGCACGGCGCTGAGAGAGGCGACCTTCATCTCGCCGAAGCCGGGGAGTGCGGCGATGCGTCGCTGCAGGTCGCGCCCGTCGGACGCATCGGTCCAGAGCCGGGCCGCGTCACCGCCGTAGGTGTCGTCCACGTACGCGGCCAGCTCGCGGACGCGCTTGGCCATCGCGGACGGGAAGCGATGGATCGCCGGCGGTCCCTTGGCCGCGGCCTCGAGTTTCGCCGTGTCCATGGTGGCCAGCTCGTGCGCGTCGAGCGTCCCGAGCCGGTCCCTGAGCACCTTCGGCCCGCTGAAGGCCTTCTGCACCGGCACCTGCTGGTCCAGCGCGAAGCCGATCAGCAGCGCCATGGGATCGGTGACGAGTAGCCGGTCGGCGGCGTCGTCGCCGGTGTAGTGGAGGCGATCATCGGCCATGCCGCCACGGTAGCACGAGGGACCAGCGGCGGCGGCCATGGCGGTAGGATGGGCGCCCTCGACTTCGACACGCCACGGAGGAACCGAAGAACCGATGCGCACGCTGATCAAGGGTGGGACGGTGGTCAACGCGGACGCCACGACGCGCGCCGACGTGCTCGTCGACGGGGAGCGGATCGCCCTGATCGGGGAGACGCTGGACGTTGAGGCGGACCGAACCATCGACGCATCGGGCAAGTGGGTCATCCCCGGCGCCATCGACGCCCACACGCACATGGAGCTGCCGTTCGGCGGCACCTTCGCCAAGGACACGTTCGAGACCGGCACCCGCGCCGCGGCGTTCGGCGGCACCACGACGATCGTCGACTTCGCCGTGCAGTCGAAGGGCGCGAGCCTCCGCGAGGGCCTCGACACCTGGATGGCGAAGGCGGAGGGGAAGGCATGCATCGACTACGCCTTCCACATGATCGTCTCGGACGTCCGCGACGACGTGCTGGCCGAGATGGACACGCTCGTCTCGGAGGGGATCACCAGCTTCAAGCTGTTCACGGCCTACCCCGGGGTCTTCTTCTCCGATGACGGCGCCATCTTCCGGGCCATGCAGCAGACGGCGAAGAACGGCGGCCTGATCATGATGCACGCCGAGAACGGCCTGGCCATCGACGTCGTCGCCGGCCAGACCGCCGAGGCGGGCAACACCGATCCGTACTACCACGGCGTCAGCCGCTCGCCGGTCCTGGAGGGCGAGGCGACGAACCGGGTCATCCGCCTGGCGGAGGTGGCCGGCGTGCCGGTGTACATCGTCCACCTATCCGCGAAGCACGCGCTCGAGGAGGTGCGCCAGGCGCGTGACGCCGGCCTCCCCGCGTACGCCGAGACGTGCCCGCAGTACCTCTTCCTGACGCTGGACGACATGAAGAACGGGTTCGAGGGCGCGAAGTTCGTCTGCTCCCCACCACTGCGACCGGGCGATCACGCCGACGAGCTGTGGAAGGGCCTCGCCAAGGACGACCTCCAGGTTGTCAGCACCGACCACTGCCCCTTTGACTTCCACGGGCAGAAGGAGCTGGGCCGCGGCGACTTCCGCAAGGTGCCGAACGGCCTTCCCGGCGTCGAGGATCGGGTGAACCTGCTGCACTCAGGCGGCGTCGCGGGCGGCCACCTGACGCCGAACCGATGGGTCGAGGTCATCAGCACCGCACCGGCGCGCATGTTCGGGCTCGACTCCAAGGGCGCGGTGGCCGTCGGCAAGGACGCGGACATCGTGGTCTACGACCCGAACGCGAAGCACACGATCAGTGCCTCGACCCATCACATGGACGTCGACTACTCCTGCTACGAGGGCTGGGAGGTCACCGGGCGCGCGGACCAGGTGCTGTCGCGCGGCAAGGTGATCGTGGACGGCGACGAGTGGCTGGGCGCCACGGGCGACGGGCGGTTCCTCAAGCGCAGCGCCACCGGCGAGCTTCTCGCCAGGACGTAGGAGGAGCCGATGCGGGGGGCTGCCGGACCGATCCTCGGAAGCGCCGTCGCACTGCTCCTCGTCGCGTGTGGCACGGCGGCGCCGACGGAAAGCCCGATCGACGACGTCAGGTGCCCCGAGGTGCCGGACGCGTCCGCGCCGCCGAACGCGAACCGCGATCCGGAGCTCGCGGCTCGGATCCCAGCGGAGATCGGCGGCCAGCCCTTCCCGGTCCAGACGTGGTGCGCCAGCGAGCAGTCCGACGGGTTGGGCGCGAACACGAGCCCGGACTTCCTGGCGACCGTTGGCGTGGACCTCACCGACGTCACTATGGCCGCGGGCCCGGGGCCGGAGATCGGCGCATCCGCGCAGCCGCCGTCCCTGACGGCGTTCCGGTACCGGGGGGCGGAGGAGGCGACGCTGCGCGACGCCTTCCTCGAGGTGCTCGCCGAGTCCGGCGCAGCCGCCGAGACCGGCACGATCGGCGGGAAGGAGGTGACCGTGCAGCTCGGAAGTGTGATCTACGTCCAGGACGACACCATCTACCTGGTCAGCGGCGACGGGCCATCGGTCGAGGAGCTGCTCAACGGCCTTCCCTGAACCGCGGCCACGACCTGACCGATGGCCCATGCGCGTTTTCCGGCATCGGCGGCTAGACTCGACGCGCTGCCGAAGTACACACGGAGAATCTCAATCGTGAAGCGAATTACGATCTTCCTCGTCGGGCTGCTGGCCATCGTGCTGGCCGCCTGCTCGAGCGGCCAGGGCTCGTCTGCA
>DASTYP010000239.1:0-7163 GCA_035764845.1 Candidatus Limnocylindria bacterium | reverse complement strand
TTCGGCCTCTTCAGCGCCGAGATGGCCGTCGGCCAGCCGACCGGCGTCGTCGTCTTTCCCGAGGTGGTCCCGCTGCCGCACTGGCGTCTGCCGCCATCACCGATCGACGGCACCACGCGCACCAAGCGCAGGTACGAGGCGGCGACGCCGCTGGTGGCCGGGGTCCGGCCGTACACCCACGGCGACGCCATCAACCGCATCCACTGGCTGTCCAGCGCGCGCCACGGGGAGCTGCACGTCAAGGAGTTCGATCTCGAGCAGGCGGCCGACCTGTGGATCCTGCTCGACCTGGACCGCGCGGTCCACGCAGGCGTCGGGACGGATGCGTCGGTCGAGACGGCCGTGACCATCGCCGCCTCCATCGCCATGCGGACGCTGAGCGACAACCGGTCGGTGGCCATGACCGCCTCCGCGCGGCGCCTCCAGCTCCACCAGCCCGACCGCGGCCCCAGGGTCGAGCAGAAGCTGCTCCACCTGCTGGCGAACGTCCAGGCCGACGGCTCGACGCCGCTGGCGGAGGTGCTCAACACCACCCTCACCCAGCTGCGACGCGGCATGACCCTGTGCATCGTCACCGGCTCCACCGATCGGACCTGGGTGCGGGCGCTGGCCGCGCTGCGGCGCCGCGGGGTGGGCGCGCTGGTCATCCTGCTGGACCGGGCGTCGTACATCGGCGTCGATCCCGACGACCGCGCGCGGAGCGAGCTCATGGCGGTGCGCCACGCGCTGGCCGAGTACGACGTCGAGCACCGGCTGGTCCGTCGCGGTGACGACATCGCGGAGGCGATCGGCGGGAGGGTCCGGGGCCGTGCCTGATCTGCGCGAGCGCATCCTGTACCCGGCGGCCGGCTGGCTCAGCCTGGGCCTGCTCGCCGTGATGGTCCTCGCCCTGGGCTGGAGTGTCCAGGGAGCCGGATGGCTCGATCAGCTGGGATTCCTGGTCCCGGTGGGCTTGTGGGCGCTGGCCATCGGCGCCGTGCTCGGCGTGCTGGGCTGGACGATCGTCCTCGCGCTGCCGCTGGCCGCCGTGAGCGGCGCCGCGATCATTCTGTGGACCATCGGCAGCGAGTACTACCCGGTCCTCGGCCAGGGCGACCGCCTGCTGGCCCTGCGCACCGATGCGCTCGACTGGCTGGCCATCCTTCTCGACACGGGATACCCCACGCAGATGGCGCCGTACGCGATCGGCCTCGGCGTGCTGATGTTCGCGACCGCCTTCATGGCGGGCTACGCGGTCTACCGCTACCACCGCGTGCTCGACGCGATCCTGCTGCTCGGCACGGCGCTGATCGTCAACATGTCGGCGACCTACACGGATCTCTTCGGCCACCTGCTGCTGTTCGTCATCGCGGCCCTGCTGCTGTGGTTGCGGGCCGCCCTGGTGACGCGCCGCGAGGGCTGGCAGCGGCGGCGGGTAAACGAGAACCTGGAGGTGCCGGCGGCCATCATGCGGTCGGGGATCGTCTTCGCCGCCGCGTCCGTCGCGCTGGCGTGGGTGCTGACGAGCGTCGCTGTCGCGGCTCCGCTGACCGATGCGTGGCGGAGCTTCGACGGTGTGTGGACCGGCGTGAAGGAGCAGTTCGACGGCGTCTTCGGCAGTCTCACCAACCCGCAGTCGCGGATCACGGGCACCAGCTTCGGTCCGGGCTTCGCGGTCCGCGGCGAGTGGTTCAGCAACAACGAGGAGGCGCTGGTGCTCGCCGCGTCGCGGCCGCTCTACCTCCGGACGGCGACGTACGACGTCTACACCGGTCGCGGCTGGGAGCGATCGGATGGTCCGAAGCGCCAGGTCGCGGCCGGGGAGCAGCTCTTCGACGTCGCCACCTCCGAGCGGCCCACCGTGCGCGAGTCGGTCGAGGTCGAGACCATCACCATCCAGATGCGCCAGGCCCTCGGGCGCAACCTGTTCACGGCCGGCTCACCGCTGAAGGTCTATGCGCCGGTCGTGATCCACGAGTCGGGTGGCCAGCCGGTCCTGGGCGCCATCGACGCCGCCAACGCGTTCGGGGCCGGCGAGGCGTACCAGGTGAGCGTCGCCATCTCCGAGGCGACCGAGGCCGAGCTGGCGGTGGCGGGCACCGACTACCCGGCATCGGTGCGGGCGCTGTACCTGTCGACCCCGGGCATCACCGACCGCGTGCGGCAGCTGGCCGAGGACCTCACGGCCGACGCGGCCAACCCGTACGAGAAGGCCAAGGCGCTGGCGCGCTACCTGAGATCCGATGACTCGTTCCACTACGAGACCCGGGGCGCCATCCCCAAGAGCGGGCAGGACCTGGTCGACTTCTTCCTCTTCGATGAGGCCGCGAACCGCACCGGTTACTGCGAGTACTACGCCAGCGCCATGGTCGTGATGGCCCGCGCCGTGGGCCTGCCCGCCCGCGTGGCCGTCGGGTTCGCGCCGGGCGAGGAGACCGAGGACGGCACCTACCTGGTGCGCGAGTCCAACGCCCACGCCTGGGCGGAGATCTACTTCCCGGGCTACGGCTGGCAGATCTTCGAGGCGACCAAGACGATCAACCCGCGCTTCACGCGCCCGACGGGCGATCCGACGACCGTCGGTCCGCCGGTTCGCGGCCGCGAGCTCGACCCGCTGGCGGAGTGGGAGCTGGGCCAGGGCGACGATGCCGTCACGACGCTGCCGTCGTTCGACCCGATCGCCGGTGGCTTCGACGCGACGCAGGGGCAGCCGAAGCCCGAAGCCGAGCAGGCCCGCGAGGGGAACGCGGCGCTCATCCTCGCGCTGGTCGCGCTCGGCGGGCTGGCCGTGTGGTGGCGGGTGCGGACCCTCGAGCGGCGCTGGCGGCTCCTTCCGGCCGGTGATCGGGCGTGGCGTCAGCTGACGGCGGCCGCGCAACGCGCGGGGGTCGGTCCACGACCGTCCGAGACGATCTACGAGTACGCCGGCTGGCTCGAGGAGCAGCTGCCCAGCCAGCGGGAGCCGATCCGGACGGTCGCGGACGGCAAGGTGCTCCAGGCGTACTCCGGGCGCCGCATGACGCGAACCGCCGGCGATCGGCTCGACTCCGCGATGGCGCGCCTGCGGCTGCCGCTGATGGGCCTCGCCGTGCGGCGGGGCGTGCGCCGACTGCTTCGGCGCGACGCGGGCTAGGGACCCGCGGCTCGGCTGACGTCAGAGGGCGAGGGGACGCCCATCGGCCTCGTCGACATGGGTCGCCTCGAGACCGAGCAGGTGGTGCGTGTCGTTCCAGCGTTCCACGCGCCAGCCCCGCGTGCCGCGCGAGGCAACGCTGAGTGAGGCGTTGTCGACGTCGAGCGCCCACGCCCGCTCGAGGCCGATGTCGAACAGGAGCGCGGCCAGGATCCGGATCGAGCCGCCATGGCTCACGACGCACACCGTCTCATCGCCCGGCCCACCTTCGGCGAGGTTCGCGACGAACGACGCCAGGCGCCCGGTGGCCGATGCGGCGGTCTCACCGCCCGGCGGACGCTTGAGCCCCGTGGCCGTGCGCCAGCGTTGGTAGCGGGCCGGGTCCTCGGCTGCGATCTCGTCGTGCGTCCGACCCTCCCAGCGGCCCTGCCCGATCTCCATGAGGCGGTCGTCGCGCTCGACCGAGACCGCGCATACGCTCGCGATGGATTCCGCGGTCTCGGCGGCTCGCGCCAGTGACGACGAGACGATCCGCGTCGGCCGCAGGTCGTCGTCCTCGGCGATGCGTCGGGCGACCAGCTGGGCCTCCCGGCGGCCGGCGGTGCTGAGCGGCGGGTCGAGGTGGCCCTGGAAGCGACCCTCGCGGTTCCAGGCCGTGACGCCGTGGCGGACGATGACCAGCCGCGCCGCCGTCACCGGGTGGCGAGGACCGCCGCCTCGAAGGCGGAGCGGGCGGCATCGGCCGCGGCCGCGCCGTCGGACTGGTGACCGAGCGCGGTCAGCTCCTCGCCGAGCAGCTCGAGCCCATCAGCCATCTCATGGATGCTGATCTCGCCCATGTGGCCGAAGCGCAGGATGCGTCCGGTCCACTTGCCCTGTCCGCCGGCCAGCACCAGCCCTCGCGCCAGCAGCGCGGCGTTGACTGCCGCCCACTCGACCCCCTCGGGGACCCATGCCGCGGTGACGGTCGGCGAGCGGTGGCCGGTCGGGGCGACGAGCGACAGCCCCAGCCGGTCGAGGCCGGCGGCCACGCCCTCGGCCACGGCGCGATGCCGATCCCACGTTCGTTCCCGTCCCTCGGCGACGAGGCTGCTGACCCCGACGCGCAGGCCGTAGAGCACGCTGATGGCCGGAGTCCACGGCGTCTGTCCCTTGGCCGCCCAGCGTCGCGCCTCCTCGAAGTCCCAGTACACGCGCGGCATGCGGGCCGATGCGCCCGCGGCGCGCGCGCGCTCGCCAACCGCCGCAATCGCGATGCCCGGTGACGCCATCCAGGCCTTCTGGCTGGCACTCACCACCAGGTCGACGCCCCACGCGTCCATCTCGAACGGCATGGCCCCGAGGCCGCTGATGCCGTCGACGAGGAGCAGCGGATCCCCGGGCGCCTCGCGCACGACGCGCGCGAGTGCCTCGAGCGGGTTGGCGACTCCGGTCGAGGTCTCGTTGTGGGTGATGAGCACCGCCCGGTAGGGTTCCGAGCTGGCGAGGCGGTCGCGGAGCACGTCGGGATCCGCGGCGGTGCCCCACTCGAACTCGAGGACGTCGACGGCCGCGCCGAACGCCGACGCGATGTGGGCGAACCGCTCCCCGAAGGAGCCGATGCTCACCGCCAGAACACGATCCCCGGGGGAGAGGGTGTTGACGATGGCCGCCTCCATGGCGCCCGAGCCGGAGCCCGTGAGCAGCAGCACGTCGCCACTCGCGCCGATCAGGTCGCGGATGCCGGACGAGATCTCGTGGAGCATCTCCGCGAACTCCGGCCCGCGGTGGTTGATCATCTGCGCCGCCTGCGCCTCCCGCACGGACGGCGGCAGTGGCGTCGGACCCGGGGTGCGGAGGTTCTGTTCCATGCGCGCGATCATAGTCGGCGCGGAACGGATCAGGCCTCGGTCATGTCCACCAGCTCGTACAGCCGAACCGAGGTCGCCTTGCCCTTCACCGCGTGCAGGCCGAGGTCGTGGACGGTCGCCCGGTCGCCAAGGAGCTCGCGGGTGTACGGGCCGATGACGATGCTGCCCGGCGCGGCAATCGATTGGAGCCGGGCGGCCAGGTTCGTGGTATCACCGATGGCGGTGAAGTCCTTGAGCTCGGCCGTGCCGATATTGCCGACCAGCGCCGGCCCGGTGTTGAGCCCGACCCGGAATCGGGGATGGGCGGGATCCTCGGCGAAGTGGGCGGTTGCTCGTTGCAGGCCGATGGCGGCGCGCGCCGCCAGGCAGGCGTGATCGGGCTGCGCGCGCGGGGCGTTCCAGATCACCATCATGGCGTCGCCGGCGAACTGCACGATCGTGCCACCCGCGGCGCGAACCACCGGGACCGCGGCGGCGAACGACTCGTTGAGCAGGGCCATCGCCGCCGCAGGCTCGACCCGATCGCTGTAGTCGGTGAAGCCCGTCAGATCGGCGAACATGACGCTCACCTCCATCTGCTCGCCGCCCAGCTCACCGCGCGACGGCTCGGCGATGATCGAGTCGACCACGCCCGGCTCCAGGTAGCGGTGCAGGAGGTCGTCCACCTGGTCATGCAGCGCCGCGATCAGGCGGGCCTGCGCGAACTCTCGCCGCTCGCTGTCCTCGACCATGTAGTTGCCGGCGACCAGCACCGCCAGGGCAGAGGCCAGCAGCACGAACTGAAAGGGCAACGCCGCCATGCCGATGGCCAGAGCCGCCACGGTGAACATGGCGAGCTGGCCCATGATGGCGATGACTGACGGGATGAACGACACGCGCTGGACGGCCAGCGCGTTGACGGCCGTGAAGAGGAGCAGGAACGCGCCGTAGGACTCGAACAGGCCGGACACGACGGCCATCACGGTCAGCACGAGTCCGCCCGACAGGTCCAGCGCCAGGTACACCAGGTCCACCGCCCGTCGCGAACGAGATGCCCGAAGGGCCCAGACTCCACCCGCCGCGAGGCCCAGGCACTGCCCGAGGGCCATCAGCCAGATCGGACGATCGTAGATGCCCTGGATGACCAGGCCCGCGGCGACCGATCCGATGATCCAGACCGGGATGTTGGCGACGGCATTCAGGACCAGGCGGCGCCGCGCGGGGTCCGCCGCCGCCGCCTGGAAGGCGCGCTCGAGGTCCGCATCGACGAAGGTCAGCGTGCGGCGGTCGCGCTGATCCCAACCTGCGGCAAACGTCACGGGCGGACTCTACGGCGTCGCCGCGGGGCCTCGGACCATAATTCCAGCATGCCGCGACGCCCCAAGACCCCGGACGTGACGGAGCCGCTGTTCGAGGCGGGCACCGCCCCGGATGCCCCGCTGGCCGCGCGGATGCGTCCGCGGACCATCGAGGAGTTCGTCGGGCAGGCGCACCTCGTCGGGCCCGAGGGAGCGCTGACGCGGGTGGTGCGACCGGGACACCTGCCCTCGTTCGTGCTGTGGGGACCGCCGGGCTCGGGCAAGACGACGTTGGCGCGGCTGCTGGCCGAGCGCTCGGGCGGATCGTGGCGTCCATTGTCCGCGGTGACGAGCGGCGTCGCCGACATCCGCTCCCTGGTGGCCGAGGCGAAGGCGCTCCGATCGGCCGGCGGGCGGACGGTCGCCTTTATCGACGAGCTGCATCGATTCAACAAGAGCCAGCAGGACGCCCTGCTCCCGCACGTCGAGGACGGCACCATCGCGCTCATCGGCGCCACGACGGAAAACCCGTACTACGAGATCAATTCGCCGCTGCTGTCCCGGATGCGCGTCTATCGCCTGGAGCCGCTCGACGCCGATGCGCTCGGCGACATCGTCGACCGGGCGCTGACCGATGCCGATCGCGGCCTAGGCGGGCGCGTCACGCTGACCGATGAGGGTCGGGCGACGCTCCTGGACCTGGCGGGCGGCGATGCCCGCCAGGCGCTGAACGTCCTGGAGTCCGCCGCCGTCACGGCCGGGGAGGGCGGCCGGCTGGGGCCGGACGAGATCGCCGAAGCAGCGCAGCATCGGCTGCTGGCCTACGACCGGGTGGGGGATCAGCACTACGAGGCCGCATCGGCCTTCATCAAGAGCATGCGGGGCAACGATCCTGACGCGGCGCTGTACTGGATGGCGTCGATG
>DASTYP010000238.1:0-4801 GCA_035764845.1 Candidatus Limnocylindria bacterium | reverse complement strand
TCGTGCAGCCGCGCGAGCTGGTCGAGGATCTCGGCGTCGTACGCCGGATCGGTGTGGTCGTTGAGCGCCTGCTCCCCGTCGATCTCCCGCACCTGCCACCCCGTCACGATCTCCTTCATCCGCGCGTCGAAGTCGTGGAACCCTGCCAGCGCCTCGTCGGCGCGCCGCTCGCCGAACTGCGCGCGGTCACGGGCGAAGGCGTCGAGGGCCGCGAGCTTTCCCGACGAGGTGAGGCGGATCGCCGCCCCGGCATCCTCTGCCGCACCGTTGCGAATCAGCTCGTCCACGAGCGGACGGCCCGCATCCGATTCGACGAGCAGGGCCTCGGCGAGCTGATCCACGGACCCGCCGCCCTTGATCATGGCCACCCGAAGGACCTCGTCCGCGGTCAGGTCCGTCGGTCCGAGTTCGACTTGCTTGGCGGGTGACACTGGCGCCCCATCCTCGACTGGCGACGCCGGGACCTCGATGCCGAGCTCCTGCGCCCAGGCCAGCAGCGTCGCCGCCTCGGGCGCGACCTCCCAGCTCCCCTCCAGGTCGCCGGCGTGGACCTCGCCCGTGCTGCCGTCGATGGTGAGCCGAGCGCCAGCGCCCAGCTCAACGTCGCCGACGCGAACCACGCCGTCACCGATGCGCACCTCGGACGCCCCGACCACGGCCGGGATGCCCCAGCCGCGCGCCACGACGGCCGCGTGGCTGGCCAATCCCCCGCGCGTCGTGAGGACGCCGACCGAGCGCGCCATGCCCGGCACGTCCTCGGGCGAGGTCTCGGCACGGACCAGGATGACCGGCCGGCCGTCGGCGGCGGCCGCCTCGGCCTCGGACGACGAGACGGCGATCTCGCCACTCGCGACGCCGGGCGACGCAGGAAGGCCGGTCGTCAGCGGCGTCGGCCGGTCGCCGGCGCCGACGAAGACCCTCGGCGGATCGGCCAGGTGGCGCAGCACGCGGCGGACGGCGTCCTCGCGCGTGAGCGGGAACTCGGGATCCGAGGCCATCTCGATCGCCATGCGCAGCGCGGCACGCGGGCTGCGCTTTCCGGCGCGCACCTGGAGCATCCAGAGCCGGCCCTGCTCGATGGTGAACTCGATGTCGCACAGGTCGGCGACGTGACGTTCCAGCCGCGCCGCGTGCCGGCGCAGCTCCTCGGCGACGGCCGGCAGCCGCTCGTCCAACGCGGCGATGGGCTGCGGCTCGTGGGCGCCGGCCACCACGTCCTCGCCCTGGGCGTCGAACATGACGTCGCCGTACGGTTCCGCGACGCCGGTCGACGGGTCGCGGGTGAAGAGGACGCCCGTCCCCGAGTCCGTGCCGCGGTTGCCGAAGACCATGGCCTGGACCGTCACCGCGGTCCCGAGCGACTCGTCGATCCCCTCGCGACGGCGGTAGGCACGGGCCCGCTCGCTGTTCCAGGAGCGGAACACCGCTTCGATCGCTTCCCGCAGCTGCTCCCACGGGTCGTCGGGAGGCTCGTCCGCGCCGATGACGGCGCGGTACCCGTCGCGCAGCCGCAGCAGGCAGTCGGCCGCGAACCGCTCGTCGCCCGTGGCGGCCGCGAGCCCGCGCACGCCGTCCGCGGTGAGGCCGAGGTTCAGGATCGTGTCCATCATGCCGGGCATCGACACCGGCGCTCCGGAGCGCACGCTGACCAGCAGCGGATCGTCCGGGTCGCCGAACCGGCGCCCGACCTGGTCGCCCAGGCGCAGCATGGCGGAGCGTACCTCCGCATCGAGGCTCTCTGGCCAGCGTCCGGCCAGGTACTCGCGGCACGCCTCCGTGGTGATGGTGAATCCAGGCGGGACCGGCAGGCCGAGGTCGGTCGACATGGTGACGAGGCCGGCGCCCTTCCCGCCGAGCAACCGGAGCCGCGCATCGGCGTCGGCTGCCGGGGGATCGTCGAAGGCGAAGACGTATCGCGAAGAGCTGGCGTGCATCGGTCTGGGAGACTCCTGGCGCGTGCGCGCCGCCGGCGTCGGATACTGGCGGCGATGGGAGCTATCGGTCATTATGATCGATCATCGATAGGATGCCCGGCCCACGGAGGAAGGCGATGGCGGTGGATGCGCAGGAGCAGGTGCTGGACCAGTTCCTTGGCAGCGACGAGTTCCCGATCGAGTGGCGCTCGGAGCGCGAGAAGCAGCTGTTCTGGGTCTTCGACGACCTCCACTGCCCCCATCCGCTGAGCCCGATGTTCTACGAGATCGGCGGCTGGTGGTTGACGTGCGACCACATGTTCCGTCGCTTCGGGACGCCGTTCGCGTGCGACTGGGTCACCAAGAACGTCAACGGCTACCTCTACACCGCCGCCGTCCCGGCCGACGCGGATTGGGCGGTCGACGCCATGGAGTACGGCTACCGATACGGCGCCCGCGTGCCGGTGGGCGGCGACTACGCCGAGACCATCGGCAGCTATCTGGACGCCGCGCTCCCCGTGTACGGCGAGCATTTCGTTGACTGGTGGCGCGGCCGGCTGGTGCCGGAGATGGAGCGCAACTTCGCCTTCCTGGAGGGTGAGCTGGCGCGGCAGGACGACATGAGCGTCATGGAGCTCGCCGTCCTGCTGGAGGACGCGATCGACGTCCACGACCGGCACTGGAAGATCCACTGGATGCTCAACTTCGCCCAGCTGTCGGCCACGCTGAAGCTGCGCGCCGTGATGGAGAAGACCCACGGTCGTGTGGACGAGGCGCTGCTCGGACGGCTGCAGAACTCGGCCAGCGACCGCAACTGGGATTCGATCAAGGCGCTGTGGGAGATGAAGGAGGAGGCGAAGGCCGATCCGGAGCTGGCGAAGGCCTTCAGCCATGACACCGCCGGCGAGATCGTGGCGGCGCTCGACGGGAACGAGCGCGGGCGACGGTTCGTCGCCGAACGGGTGAAGCCCTACCAGCAGGAGTTCGGCTGGCACGCGGTCTGGAGCCACGAGTTCGTCTTCCCGACGGTGTACGAGAAGATGGAGCCGGTGATCGAGCTGGTCCGCGGCTACCTGGAGACCGATTACGACTATCCGTCGACCATGGGAGCGCTCAAGGCCGACATCGAGGCCGCTTCGCGCGAGATCCTGGAGGGCCTCGAGGGCGAGGCGCTCGACGAGATGCGCGCCGCGAACGAGACGAACCTGCAGATGGCTCCGCTCACGCCCGACCACCACTTCTACATCGACCAGGGGGCCAACGCGCACGTGCGGCTGGTGCTGATCGCCATCGGCCGGAAGCTGGTGGAGCGCGGCACGCTGGACGAGCCCGACGACGTGATCTTCCTGCGCTACAACGAGCTGCGCGTCGTCATGGCCGATGCGTCCCGGATCGACGCTCGAGCCCTGGTGAAGCAGCGGCGCGAGGAGCGGGAGCGCGCGTACACCTTCCGACCGCCGGCCTGGATCGGTACGGCGACGCAGAGCCAGCTGGACTTCCCGTACCTGACGAACTGGGGCTTCCCGGAGAAGTTCCACCGCAAGCCGGGCGAGGCTTCCGACCGGGTGACCGGCATCGGCGGATCCCCGGGGGTGGTGGAGGGCGTCGCGCGGGTCGTCCTGCGCGAGGACCAATTCGACGAGGTGCGGGCGGGCGACATCCTGGTCTGCCACATGACCAACCCCGCGTGGGTGGTGCTCTTCACGAAGATCGCGGGCCTCGTCACCAACGCGGGCGGGCTCACCGCCCACCCGGCGGTCCTGAGCCGCGAGTTCGGGATCCCGGCCGTCGTCGGCACGCAGGACGGGACGCAGCGGATCAACACCGGCGACCGCCTCCGCGTCGACGGGGGCAAGGGCGTCGTCGAGATCGTGGAGGCAGCCGCGCAGCCGAAGAACGACCTCTTCACGGCATGAGCCACACGAGGGTCGACGGCGGGGACGGGCGGGAGGCGATCGCACTCGAGGAGCGCAGCCCGCTGCAGCTCACCGCGGCCACGGCCACCGACATCTGGAACGACTCGTGCGCCGTGGACGAGCTCGAGTACGCGATCGCCCACGGGGCGGTCGGCGCGACCGCGAACCCCACGATCGTATACGACACCTGGAAGAAGGACCCGGTCCGATGGGGCTCACGCGTGCGCGAGCTGGCGCGCGAGCACCCGCGCGCCACCGAGGCGGACCTCGCCTGGCTGATCGTGGAGGAGATGTCCGCCGAGGGCGCGACGCTGCTGTTGCCGGCCTACGAGCACCATGCTGGTCGCCAGGGGCGGCTGTCGATGCAGACCAACCCTCAGTTCTGGCGCAGCGCGGAGCCGATGCTGGCGCAGGGCGTCCACTTCACCTCGGTCGCGCCGAACATCATCGTGAAGTTCCCGGCCACGTCCGTCGGCATCGGCGTGATGGAGGAGGCGACGTACCGGGGCGTCTCGGTCAACTGCACCGTCTCGTTCTCGGTGGCGCAGGCGGTGGCCGCGGCCGAGGCGGTCGAGCGCGGCCTGGAGCGGCGCGAGCGCGAGGGGCTGCCCACCGGAGACATGGGACCGGTGATCACCATCATGGTGGGCCGGATCGAGGACTGGCTGCGCGTGCAGGCCGAGCGCGACCGCATCAGCGTGCACCCATCGGCGCTGCCATGGTCCGGCGTCGCCGTCTTCAAGCGCGCCTATCAGCTGTTCCGTGAGCGCGGCTATCGCGCCCGGCTGCTGGCCGCCGCCATCCGGCACCACCTTCACTGGTCCGAGTTCATCGGCGGCGACGTCGTCATCACGCTGCCATCGGCCTGGCAGAAGCGCTTCAACGCGTCCGGTGTCGAGGTGCTGGAGCGCATGGACGAGCCGGTCGACCCCGCGTACGTGGATGAGCTGGTGCGACGCTTCGACGATTTCC
>DASTYP010000237.1:0-2147 GCA_035764845.1 Candidatus Limnocylindria bacterium | reverse complement strand
CCAGCTTCCGCGCCCGCTCGTACAGGTCCGCCTTCGTGTTGCCGAGGACGTCCACACCGCCGAACGTCTCGCCCTCACCACGACGAGCCGCGGCTCCGCCCTTGGCGGCCCGAGGGTCGGACGGCCCGCGCTCGCCCTTCGGCTCCCAGTGGTCGCCGATCTTCTCGAAGGAGTGCTTCAGGCTCGCGTACGCCGTCCGATGCGCCCGCTCGCCCTCGCCGTAGCTCTCGACGGCGCTGTCGTGGGTCTCGCTCCAGGTGTCCTGCGCCTTCCTGGGCGAGCGTCTCAGCGTGCCCGGGAGCTCATCACGTGCCGGCATGGCGGTACCTCCATCGGTTCGTTCCGCTTCGAACCGATGCAGGTTCGCTGCCGGTTCGCCTCACCGATTCCGCCGGTACACCCCGGTCAGCGTGGCGGTGGCCATGACGTGCCCCTCCATCCGCGAGCGCACCGCGCCCGCATCGGTCCCTTCCGGGAGGCCGACTGGCTGGGACAAGGCGTACAGCGTGAAGACATACCGATGCTCCCCGGACGGCGGGCACGGCCCGCCCCAGCCGCTGCGGCGG
Source organism: Candidatus Limnocylindria bacterium (assembly GCA_035764845.1). Taxonomy (GTDB): domain Bacteria; phylum Chloroflexota; class Limnocylindria; order QHBO01; family QHBO01; genus JACDBZ01. Next base: position 1,581 of record DASTYP010000237.1, on the reverse strand, counting down.
AAGTCGTTGCGCCCCGGCGTCCCGACTGCGTCGCCCTCGCCTTCGGCCATGGCAAGCGCCTCGCCGGGAATGTCCGCCAGGACCCAGTGCACGAAGCCGCGCGCGTCCGGGTCCTCGACCAGGATGGCGAGGGCCTGCGTCCCGTCGGGTACGCCATCCCAGGCCAAGGGCGGGGAGACGTCCTCGCCGTCGCAGGTGTACCGCGCCGGGATGGCCCCGCCGTCCTGGAAGGCCTCGCTGGTGAGTCGCATGGTCGTCGGTCCCTCCTGAGCATCGCCCGAGGTCGTGGCTGCATCGCTCGGGCCAGCCGAGCATGCCGCGAGGGAGAGGCCGATGGCGAGAGCCGTCTGGATCAGTCCAGGCCGGCCTCGCATCGCATCACCGCTCCGCGACCGTCACGTCGGCGATCTCGGCGTGAAGGTGTTCGACCAGCACGCGAGGGTCGAGGTGGAGGTTGACCCCGCGCGCGCCGCCACCGATCGCCACGGTCTCCGGCTTCAGCGCCGAGGCGTCCGCGATCACCGGCCAGGCCCGGCTGGCGCCGAAGGGCGTGATGGCGCCGCGCTCGTAGCCCGTGACGGCGCGAGCCTCGTCCGCATCGGGCAGGGAGAGGCGGTTGACGCCGAGGTGCGCGCGCAGCTTCGGCCAGTCGAAGCGGCGTCCGCCGGGGACCAGGACGAAGACGTAGTCGTCGGCACCGCGCCGCACGACGATGGTTCGCAGCAGCGCCCCGAGCGGGATGCCCTGCAGCTCCGCGCTCTCCTCCGGGTTGCGCGCCGGCTGCGTCCCGACGACGCGGTGGGGGATGCCGGCCGCCTCCACCGCCACGATCGCCGGCGTGCGCGGATCGTCAGGCATCGGTCGCGTCGGTCACCTCGATGCGGATCCGCTTGTTGATCCGGCCCTTCGACTCGTAGCCGGTGACCTTCACGCGGCCGATCTCCGAGGTCCGTGCCACGTGCGTCCCGCCATCGGCCTGGAGGTCGAGCCCGACGATCTCGATCGTTCGCACCTCGCTGATGCCCTCGGGCAGCAGGTTGATCTTGGTGCGGATCAGGTCCGGAATCGCGAAGGCCTCCTCGCGCGGCAGGATGGCGACCCGGATCTCGCGATCCGCGGCGATCTCCTCGTTCACGCGTCGCTCGATCTCGGCCACCAGCTCGGCCCGCATCGTCTCGAACTCGAAGTCCATGCGGCCGGACAGTGGCTCCATGTTGCCGCCGGTGACGCTCGCCTGGTGGTCGCGCCACACGACGCCGCACAGCACGTGGAGGGCGGAGTGCGTGCGCATCAGCCGGTGCCGACGCTCCCAGTCGATGCTCGCCGTGACCTGCGTGTCGACCGCCGGCAGCTCCGCCTCCTCCTCGATGGTGTGCCAGATGTCGTCGCCCCGCTTCTTCGCGCCGGTGACCACCCACGAGCCGCCGGCCGCGGCCACGAGCTCGCCGGCATCCGCGGGCTGGCCGCCGCCACCCGGGTAGAAGACGGTCCGGTCCAGCAGGGCCGCGTGCGCCTCGGGGTCGACCGCGACGACGGTCGCGTCGACATCGCGGGCGTAAGCATCGGTGTAGCAGATGTTCT
>DASTYP010000236.1:0-2362 GCA_035764845.1 Candidatus Limnocylindria bacterium | reverse complement strand
CGACGCCACCGATCCCGAGCAGCTGACCCGCGCGGAGATCGACGGCCGGCGACAGGTCCGCGAGTACGCGCGCTTCCTGCGCGACCGGGTGCCGGGCTTCGAGTCCTCGGTGGTGGTCGCCACGTCGCCCGCCATCGGCGTCCGCGAGTCGCGGCGCGTCCACGGCGATTACGTGCTGACCCGCGACGACGTGCTGTACGCCGCGCGCTTCGACGACGAGATCGCGTTGTGCGGCGCGCCGATCGAGGACCACCACGCCGGCGGCGACACCGAGTGGCAGTACGTGCCTGGCGGCGAGGTGTACGGCATCCCCTACCGCGCGCTGCTGCCGGCCGGTCTCGACGGGCTGCTGGTCGCGGGCCGATGCTTCTCGGCCAGCCACGACGCCCACGCCTCCGCACGGTCGATGGCCACCTGCATGGCCATGGGCCAGGCGGCCGGAACCGCCGCCGCGCTGGCTGGTCGAGCCCGCTGTTCGCCGCGCGAGGTCCATGGCGGCGCGCTGCGCTCGCGCCTGGCCGATGACGGCGCACTGCTCGAGCCCCTGGCGCCCGCGGAGGTCGCGCCGTGAGCGAGGCGCTGCGGTCCGGCGACGTCGCCGATGCGGTGCGGCGGCATCGGCTCATCGCGGTCCTGCGTCAGGTGCAGCCGCGCTCGACGCTGCTGGCGCTGGTCGAGGAGCTTGCGGACGCCGGCGTCCGCGTGTTCGAGATCACGCTCGACGCGCCGGATGGCGCCGATGACCTGGTCGCCGTCCGCGCGCTCCTGGCCTCGCGTCAGAGCGAGCCCTCCATCGTCGGCGCCGGGACGATCCTCACCTCGACGCAGCTCGAGGCGGCCGTCGCGGCAGGCGCCGACTTCGGCGTGGCACCGGTCCTCGACCCTCAGCTGCTGCACGCGGCGCGCGCCAGCGGCCTTCCGTTCGTCCCGGGCGCGATGACGCCGACCGAGATTCGAACGGCCTGGGAGGCGGGTGCCGCGTTCGTGAAGCTCTTCCCCGCCTCCGCGGTCGGTCCGGCCATGGTGCGCGAGCTGCGCGGGCCGCTGCCGGACGTCGAGCTCATCCCGACCGGCGGCATCGACGCCACCAACGCGGCCGCCTACCTCGCCGCGGGCGCGGTCGCCGTGGGCATCGGCAGCTCCCTCACCAGGGCCGATGCGGCCGGCCGACGTGCCCTGATCGACGCGGTGCGCGAGGCGCCGCGGTGAGCCGCTTCGACGGACGGGCCGTGCTGATCACCGGCTCGACGGGGATGGCGGCATCCGCGGCTCGAGCCATCGCCGCGGAGGGCGGGCGGGTGTTCGTTGCATCACGGACCGCCGACCACGCTCGAGCACTGGGCGACGAGCTGGGCGGACGTCACGGCTGGTTCGCCGCCGAGCTGTCCCAGGAGGACGGCGCCGAGGCCGCCGTCGCCGCGGCGCGGGATCGCCTCGGACGCCTGGACGCGGTCTACGCGGTGGCCGGCATCTCCGGGCGTCGCTTCGGCGACGGTCCGCTGCACGAGGCCACGCTCGAGGGCTGGGAGACGGTCATCGGGTCGAACCTGACGAGCCTCTTCCTGGTGTCCCGGGCGGCGGTCCGCGCGATGCTCGAGCAGGAACCGGATGCCGATAGCCAACGCGGGACGATCCTGGCCATGTCGAGCGGGCTCTCGCGCCACCCGTCCGCCGAGTACTTCGCGACCCACGCCTATGCCGCGTCGAAGGGCGCGATCGAGGCGTTCGTCCGCGCCACCGCGGCCTTCTACGCGCCGCGCGGCATCCGCGTCAACGCGATCGCGCCGGCCCTGGTCTCGACGCCGATGAGCCGGCGGGCGCAGGACGATCCGGCCATCCTCGCCTACCTGCGCGGGAAGCAGCCACTCGCCTCCGGCCCGATCGACCCGGATTCGGTGACTGCCGTCGCCCTCCACCTGCTCAGTCGGGACGCCCGCATGGTCACCGGCCAGGTGGTCGACGTCGACGCCGGTTGGAGCGTCAGCGAGGGCTGAGTCACGCCCGACCGGCCGCCGCCTCGTCCGCGCGCTTCCGGCCCGCGAGCCGGATGAGGTCCTCGTGCAGCTCGAACCAGACGGAGTGGTAGCTGTCGACGCGCGGTGAGGCGACGAATCGCTGATCCCCGGCACGTGCCCGCTCGAGCGACGATCCCAGGCGCGCTCGGTAGGCCGCGTACCGGTGGAACGCGTCCGCCAATGGTTGCATCCACGCCGCGAGCTCGTCGTGCAGCCGCGCGAGCTGGTCGAGGATCTCGGCGTCGTACGCCGGATCGGTGTGGTCGTTGAGCGCCTGCTCCCCGTCGATCTCCCGCACCTGCCACCCCGTCACGATCTCCTTCATCCGCGCGTCGAAGTCGTGGAAC
>DASTYP010000235.1:0-4044 GCA_035764845.1 Candidatus Limnocylindria bacterium | reverse complement strand
ACCGCGCGACCGGAGACGCCCTCGTCGGCCTGGACCGGGTCGATCGCTTCGTCGCGCTCGATCGGCAGGTCGATGGCGGAGTGGCCGTACGCCCAGTGCAGCCCGCCGCCCTCGGCCACCAGCTCGATCCGTCCACCGTCGGCGTCCAGCAGCCGGACGGCCTCGTCCAGCGTGCGCTGCAGGACGTCGCCGGGATCGCGCAGCGCCGTGATGCGCGTCGCGATCTCGCCGAGGGAGCGCTGCGCCTCGACCCGACGCTCGAGCTCCTCGTACAGGCGAGCGTTGCCCAGCACGATGGCGGCCTGGCTGGCCAGCGCGCCGAGCAGCTGGGCGTCGTCGTCGGTGAAGGCCCCGGGGCGGGCGGAGTAGGCGCTGATGGCGCCGAGGGCGCCATCCTCGCCGATCAGCGGAGCGCTCATCTGCGAGCGGTAGCCGTTGCGGCGGATCCACGCATCGGCCTTGGCGGTGTGCTGGAAGCTCTCGTCCGCGAGGTAGTCGCCGGTCCACGAGACCTGCTGCTGCGCGACGGCGCGCCCGGCGATGCCCTGGCCGATGCTGACCGTGATTTCGTCGACCGGCTTGGCGTCGGGACCGGCGTTGAACACCTCGCGGTAATCTGCCAGCTCGCGCGTGCCGGTGCGCACCTGGTGGATCACCACGTTCTCGGCGTTCAGGAGGCGGCGCGCCTCGTCCACGGTCCGGCTGAGGACGGCCGACGGATCGCGCAGCGAGGTGATGGAGGCGGCGATCTCGCCGAGGGTGCGCTGGGCCTCGACCCGGTGCGCCAGCTGGGCCTGCGTCACCTCGGCCTCGGCGTAGAGGCGAGCGTTGGTCAGCACGATGGCCGCCTGGTCGGCCAGCAGCCGCAGCAGCTCGGCCGACTCGGCGCTGAAGGCGCCGACCGTCTCGGCGTAGACGCCGATGGCGCCGATGGGCTGGTCGTCGGCGATCAGCGGCGCCGCCATCACCGAGCGGATCGAGAGGCGGCGCGCGATGCGGTCGGAGTTCGGCTCGTGGGGGAAGCTCTCGTCCGACAGGTAGTCGTCGGTCCAGGAGGCCCGCCGCTCGCGGACCGCACGTCCCGAGACGCCTTCGTCGACCGGTGTCCGATCGTCCTTGGTGAACGGCGTGAGCTGGTCCCGAACCAGGGAGTGGCCATCGCCCCAGCGCAGCGTTCCGTCTGGATCGGTGGTGATCATGCCGATCTGGCCGCCGTGCCCCTTGAGGAGGCGCACCGCGGCCTTGAGGGTCTGCTTCAGGGCGTCGGCCGGGTCACGCAGCGTGGTCAGCTGGGCGGCCATCTCGGCCAGCGTGCGCTGCGCGTCCACGCGGTCGGCCAGCTCGTCGGCCTGGCGCCGCAGCTGCTCCGTGAGGCGCTCGGCGTCGCTCAGGTCGCGGATGGAGCCGTGGGCGCCGACGAAAGTGCCGTCCCGCTGGCTCCCGATGGCATAGACCTCGGCCGGGATCGGGTCGCCGTCCTTGCGGCGCAGCAGGAAGCGGCTCTTCTCGACCGCGTCGGGGTCCCGCTGGAGCGCCTCCCACGTCTTGCGTGCGGTCGCCATCGACTCGTCCTCGACGAGGGCCGACCACGGCTGCCCCACCAGCTCCCTCGGCTCCCAGCCGGTCAGCTCGAGCAGGCGCGGGGAGAGGAACGTGAAGCGGCCGGTCGCATCGGTCTCCCACACCAGGTCCGGTGACGAGGTCACCAGGTGCCGGAACCGTGCCTCGGAGTCGGACAGGCTCTCCACCAGGCGGGCGTTGGCGATGGCGATGGCGCCCTGGTCGGACAGGCCGCCCAGCAGCTCGAGGTCGTCCTCGGAGAACGTGTGGGGCTGCTCGAACGAGACGGCCAGGGTGCCGATCACCTCGCCGCCCGGCGCACGCATCGGCGCGGCCGCCATGCCGCGCAGCCCCATGCGCTTCGCGACGCGCTGGTCCTCGTCCTCGTGCGGGATCCGCGGATCGACCAGGTAGTCCTCGGTGGCGACGGTGCAGCCGTCGCGGGCCGCGAGCCCGTTGATCCCGCCGCCGACCGGGAACCGCAACCGGCTGAACCAGCGACGCAGCCGCTCGTCGGTCCCGCCGGCCATGACGCTGGGTCGCAGCTCGTGCCCGCCGCTCTCCATCAGCGCGATGTGTGCGCCGTCCGAGCCCAGCAGCCGTCGCGCCGCGTCCACCACCTCCTGCAGGACCACGTTGGGATCGCGGATGCTGGCGATCGCGGCGGTGATGCCGGCCAGCGTGCGCTGGGCCTCGACCCGGTGGGCCAGCTCCTCCTGCGAGCGCGCCAGCCGCGCGATGAGTCGCTGGTTGGCGATGCTCGAGGCGGCGTGGTCCGAGAGGGCGCGCAGGAGGGCCAGCTCGGCGTCGCTGAAGCCGCCGGACCTCGACGAGAAGGCGCCCAGGGCGCCCAGCACCTCGTCGCCGGCGATGAGCGGTGCGGCTGCCATCGAGCGCATCTCGGCCGTCTCCACGATCCGGTCGGCCACCGGCGAGTGCGGGAAGCGCGTGTCCTCGCGGTAGTCGGGGGTGGTGACGAGCTCACGCGTCGTGACGGCGTGGCCGAAGAGGCCGGTCCCGAGCGGCAGCCGCAGATCGCGGATCAGCTGGCGCGCGACGCCGTCGCGGATGCCGGCGTCGACGGCAAAGCGCAGGCGCTCGCCGTCGCTGTCGACCAGGTAGACCATCGCCCCGTCGGCGCGCAGCAGGCGGGCGGCCTCCTCGACGGCGCGAGCGAGGAGGGCATGCGTCTCGGCGTCATCCGGTGAGACGGGCGTCAGGGTCGTGGCGGCGGACGTCGGGCGCGCGGGGGCTCGGGTCATCGGCGCTGCGGAGCATACGCCATCACGCGCGCGCGACCGCATGCGGCGTACGGCCGGGGCCGTCTACGTCATCCGACCGAGCTTCTCGCGGCGCGCATGTCGGGGGCGCAGGTCCCGCATCCGGCGGATTCGGTACGGGCTGGCGGCGTCGAGACTTCGGCGCATCGGAATCAACGACAGCCGATGCCGGACACGGCGTCGACCCCAGTCATCAGGAGGCAACCCACGGTGTCCAACTTCCTGCGCACTCGCGCCGCCGGCTTCGTCGTCACCGCCGCCATCGTCGGCCTGACCGGTGCCACGGCGTACATCCACCTCGGCCTCGGCGGCCTGCTCTTCACCCTCAACGGCCTCGGCTACCTCGGTTTGGCCGGCCTGATCGTGATCGGTGCCGCGGCGCCGTTCGCCATCGTGGAGCGCTTCAGCTGGGCTCCGCGCCTGGCGCTGATGGGCTACACGCTCGCGACCATCGGCGGCTACCTGGTCATGGGCCCCTACTTCACGCTCGGCTTCATCGCCAAGGGCATCGAGGTCGTGCTCATCACCTTCCTGGTCGTCGACGTGATCCGCGTCTACGGCAGCCCCATGGGCATGGTCCGCGCCGCGCTGACCTCCGTCGCCCCGATCCTGCCGGCCCGCTTCCGCTCGCTGGCCGCCTAGCCACCGCCAATCCGACCGACACCTTCGAACGCTGGGCGGGCCGGGCCCTCGGCCCGCCTTCAGCATGCGAACCATGGAGACCGATAGACCGATGATCCTCGCCAAGAAGCCCACGCGGCTCTCGCTCCTCGCCGGTGCGCTCGTCCTCGTCCTGGCTGCCTGTGGGACCACCGCGGCCGATGATCAGGGCTCGACGGTCGACCCCGCCGATGCCGACGCGACGGTCACCGCTGCCGACATGGCCTTCGACCCGGGCACCGTCACGGTGGCCGGTGGCGGCTCGTTCACCCTCGCCTTCGTCAACGAGGACGCGATGCCGCACAACATCGCCATCTACACCGACTCCTCGAAGACCGAGAAGCTCTTCGAGGGCGAGGTCGTCACCGATGGAACGACCGTCTACGAGATCCCGGCCCTCGATGCCGGCGAGTACTTCTTCGACTGCTCGCTCCACCCGAACATGACCGGCACCCTGGTCGTGGAGGGCTGACCCGACCCTCCCCGACCCCTGGTCGCGTCACCATGGGCGCCCCGTCCGGTCCGGGACGGGGCGCTCTCTCGT
>DASTYP010000234.1:0-5094 GCA_035764845.1 Candidatus Limnocylindria bacterium | reverse complement strand
GACTTCGAGGCCGACTACCCCGATGCGAAGGTCGTGAAGCTCGAGCAGAACTACCGCTCGACCCAGACGATCCTGGACGCCGCCCACGCGGTCGTGAGCCGCAACGTCGGACGCAAGGACAAGAAGCTGTGGACCGATCGGGGCGGTGGCACGCAGATCACCCTCTTCGACGCGTACAACGAGTACGAGGAGGCCGAGTTCGTCGCGCGCCAGATCGAGAAGCTCGTGGGCGCCGGTCGTCGCGGCGGAATGGCCGCGCTGCTGACCTCGCGGGCTGGTGACGAGGACGGGACGCTCAAGTACGGGGACGTCGCCGTCACGTACCGCATCAACGCGCAGAGCCGCGTGCTCGAGGAGTCGCTGATGCGGTTCGGCATCCCGTACCAGCTGGTCGGCGGTACCCGCTTCTACGAGCGGCGGGAGGTGAAGGACGCGCTCGCCTACGTCCGCCTGGCCCGCAACCCGGCCGACCGTGTGGCCCTGCTGCGGATCATCAACGTGCCGGCGCGCGGGATCGGCGCTAAGACGGTCGAGGAGCTCAACGCCTGGTCGGAATCACGGGACGTCAGCGTCTGGGAGGCCGTGCAGGCCGCCGGCGAGAACCCGAACCTGGCGCCTCGCGCGCGCGCCCAGCTGGCCACCTTCGCGGAGCTGGTGCGCGGGTTGATCGGCATGGCGGGCGCGGAGCCGCCGTCGGCCATCTTCGACGCCGCGCTCGAGCGATCCGGCCTGCAGTCGGCCATCCAGGACGGCAGCGACGAAGGCGAGGAGCGCTGGGCCAACGTCGTCGAGCTGCGCAACCACGCGGCGGAGTTCGACGAGATCGCGCCGCCGGAAGGCCTCGCCCGCTTCCTGGAAGAGGTAGCGCTGGTCAGTGACCAGGACGAGCTGGAGGACGCCCCCGACCGCGTCACGCTCATCACCCTCCACGCGGCGAAGGGCCTCGAGTTCCCCGTGGTGTTCATCGTGGGCATGGAGGAAGGACTGCTGCCGCACCGTCGCGCGCTCGAGGACGAGCGCGAGCTGGAAGAGGAACGACGCCTCGCGTACGTCGGGATGACGCGCGCCAAGGACCGGCTCTACCTGGTGCACGCGCACCACCGGTCGACCTACGGGGTGGGCGCCCAGTCCGATCCGTCCCGCTTCCTGGCGGAGCTGCCCGAGGACCTGCTGGCCGCGGAGCGCTCCGGCAGCCCCTTCCGGCGTGGCGGCGACCGCTGGGCGGGCACCGATGACGAAGGCGGCTGGCTGCCGGGTGGCTACCGATCGCCAACCCGTCGCGTCCGCGAGCCGCTTCGGCCCGTCTCGCTCCCGGATCTCGGCGCGCCCTCGCCACCTCCGCCACCCCGGCCGATGGGCCGGCAGCTGGACGCCGCCCGCGAACGCGTTGCGGCCGCCCGGTACGAGGCCGGGACCGGCGTGGACCTGGGCTCCGGCACGTTCTCGGCGGCCGGTGCGGGGGACGCGCTGGGGGCCGAGGAGGAGCCGAGCTGGAAGGCCGGCGACCGCGTCAAGCATCGGCGCTTCGGCGACGGGATCGTGGTCAGCAGTCGAATCGTCAAGGGCGACGAGGAGGTGACCGTCGCCTTCGTCGGCGAGGGCGTGAAGCGATTGATCGCCGCCTACGCCGGGCTGGAACGGGCCTGAGGAGCAACCGATGCGCATCGACGAGCTGACCGCCGAGCTCACGGCGGAACGGGCCACGTTCGGGGACGTCGTCGCCGGCATCGCTGGAGCCTCGCTGACGACACCGGGCCTGATCGGGCAGTGGAGCGCGCGGGAAGTGATCGCGCACCTGGGCTACTGGGCGGGACGCGCGACCGAGGCCATCCACGAGGTCGAGCTGGGGCTGGCGGCCGAGGAGGACGAGGTCGAGGAAGCCGGCGTGGATGCGATCAACGAGACGGTGGCGCGCGTCGCGCGCGAGACGGACGTCGCCACCGTCCGACGACGCGAGGAGGCGTCGTACGAGGCGCTCCTCGAGCGGCTGCGCACCCTGGATCCCGCGCTGCTGTCCACCGTGCTGCCCGACGGCTCGACGCTGGAGGAGACGATCCGCGAGGACGGCGCCCTGCACTACCGCGAGCACGCGGACGAGCTCCGGGCCGCGCTGGCGGGTGGCGCCCATGCCTGAGGTACGCATCCCCGCGCTCCTCGCCGAGCTCGACGCCGCACGTGACGCCTTCTCGGAGGCCCTTTCCGGAGCCGATGCGGAGCTGCTGGTGGCGCCCGGCCTGGTCGGCGACTGGAGCGCTCGCGAGCTGATCGCCCACCTCGCGCACTGGGACCGATGGGCGGCGACCTGCCTGGAGCACCCCTCGACCGACGGGCTCGGCTCGCTGATGACGGGAGAGTGGGACGTCGACGCGCAGAACGCGGAGGTGGCGGCGCGCGCGGCCGGCATGTCGCTGGACCGGGTGCGCGACGACGAGGCGGAGGCCTTCGCCGCGTTCCGCGAGCGGCTGGCGGCGCTGGATGGCTCTGCGCTCGACGTGGAGGCGCCGTGGGGCGGGACGCTGGAGACCATCGTGCGCGAGAACGGCCCTGATCACTACCGGCCGCACGCCGAGGAGGTGGCGGCATGGTTCGCGGTGGACGACGAGGCGCCTGACGACGACGTCGAGTAACGGCCGCGGCCCGGCGGCCGCACCCTAGAATCGCGGTCCATGGCCCAGACCGATCCCGCGGAGCGCGCCGCCGACCTGCGCGCTCGGCTCAACGACGCCAACTACCGCTACCACGTCCTCGACGCGCCGACGATCAGCGACCGCGAGTACGACCTGCTGTTCCGCGAGCTCGTGGACCTGGAGGCCGCGAACCCCGAGCTGATCGCCCCGGACTCGCCCACGCAGCGGGTCGGCGCGCCGGTCGAGGGCGGTTTCCCGGCCGTCCGCCACCAGGTGCCGATGCTCTCGCTTGGCAACGCCTTCGGCGCGGACGAGCTCCGCGAGTTCGACGCACGCGTGCGCCGGGGCCTCGGTCGGGCTGAGAGCGACGCCCCCGTCCGGTACGTCTGCGAGCTCAAGATCGATGGCCTCGCCATCAGTCTTCGCTACGAGGGCCGCCGCTTCGTGCGCGGGGCGACCCGCGGTGACGGGACGACGGGCGAGGATGTCACGCCGAACCTGCGGACCATCCGCGCCATCCCGATCACGCTGCGCGAGGATCCGCCGGGGGACACGCTCGAGGTTCGCGGCGAGGTGTACATGCCGCGCGGCGCCTTCGCGGAGCTCAACCGCCAGCTGGAGGCTGAGGGGAAGCCGCTCTACGCCAACGCCCGGAACACGACGGCGGGGACGGTGCGGCAGAAGGACCCCCGCGTGACCGCCAGTCGTCGGCTCTCGCTGTGGACCTACCAGCTCGTGGGCGCGGAGGGCCTCGATAGCCACTCCGAGTCACTGGAGCTGCTCCAGCGGCTCGGCTTCCCGGTGAACCCCCACGTCCGCGTGGTCGAGGGCATCGACGCGGTGGTCGCGTACACCGAGGACTGGGCGACCGCCCGACGCGAGCTGGACTACGAGACCGATGGGGTGGTCGTGAAGGTCGACGCGCTCGCCGACCAGCGGACGCTCGGCTTCGTCTCTCGCGCGCCGCGCTGGGCCATCGCCTACAAGTTCCCCGCGGAGCAGGTGACGACCACGCTCGAGGAGATCGACGTCTACGTCGGTCGCACCGGCGCGCTCACCCCCGTGGCACACGTGACGCCGGTGTTCGTCGGCGGCACCACGGTGCGGAACGCGACGCTGCACAACATCGACGAGATCCGGCGCAAGGACCTGCGCGTGGGGGACACGGTGGTGCTCCAGCGGGCCGGGGACGTGATCCCGGAGGTCGTCAGCGCCGTGGTCGACGCACGGACGGGCGATGAGACGGTGTGGGAGATGCCGACGAGCTGCCCGGCCTGCGGCACCGAGGTGGTGCGAGAGGAGGGCGAGGCGGTCACGCGTTGCCCGAACCCGTACTGCCCGGCGCAGCGCATCGGCGGGCTGCTGCACTTCGCGGGTCGCGGGAGCATGGACGTCGACGGGCTCGGCGAGCGGATCATGGCCCAGCTCATCGAGCGCGACCTGGTGCGGGAGCCGGCCGACATCTTCCGCCTGGATGCCGAGACGCTGGAGGGCCTGGAGCGTCTGGGCCGCAAGTCCGCGGAGAACCTGGCCGCCTCCATCGAGGGCGCACGACACCGCCCGCTGAGCCGGATCCTCAACGGCCTCGGCATCCGGCACGTCGGCGAGCAGACGGCCATCGACCTGGCGGCGTGGCTCGGGCGTGAGCTGCCGCGAGTCGACGACGAGACGGATGCCGCCTGGACCCGGCGCGCGGCCGACCGGCTGCGCGACGCATCGGTCGAGGAGCTGACCGAGGTGTACGGCGTGGGACGCGTGGTGGCGGAGGCGATCGAACGCTTCTTCGACGACGAGCACACCCGGGATCTCCTGCACCACCTGGTGGACGCCGGCGTGGCCGCCGAGGCGCCGGCGCCCGGCGCATCGGCTGAACCGACGGAGGGACCGTTGAGCGGCAAGACCCTGGTGGTGACCGGCACGCTCCCGGGGTTCAGCCGCCAGGAGGCGGAGGAGGCCATCCGGGCGGCCGGGGGGCACGCGGCGTCATCGGTCTCAGCCAAGACGGACTACCTGGTGGCCGGTGACAAGGCCGGCAGCAAGCTGGCGAAGGCGGAGCAGCTCCGGGTGCCGGTGCTGGACGAGGATGGGTTTCGCAGACTGCTGGAGGGCAATTCATGACCGATGCGATCCGCGGCGCGATCGAGAGCGCGAGCGCCTACCTGAGCGAGCATCCCGAGGAGGCTCGCTACACCGATTCGGTCGCTCGCGCGACCGTGGTGGACGGACTGCGAGTGCGCGTGGAGGGCGCAGCCGGGGAGGTGCTCGAGACCGATATGCCGGCCGGGGTGGGTGGGCGCGGCGAGGCGCCGAGCCCCGGCTGGTACTTCCGCGCCGCGCTGGCAGCCTGTGTGACGTCGCTCGCCACCATGCGTGCCGCTCAGCTCGGCTGGGACGGCTTCCGCTGCAGCGTGGAGGTCGACAGCGAGTCCGATGACCGCGGGATCCTGGGGCTCGACCGCTCCGTGCC
>DASTYP010000233.1:0-5294 GCA_035764845.1 Candidatus Limnocylindria bacterium | reverse complement strand
CTGATCCTCACCGGTCGCATCCTGGATGCGGAGGAGGCCGAGCGGATCGGGCTCGTGAGCCGCGTGGTGCCGGCCGGCCGGGCCGTCGCCGCCGCCCACGAGATCGGGGAGGAGATCGCCGCGCGCGGCCCGGTCGCCGTGCGCGAGGCGAAGCGACTGGTCGCCCTGGCGACCGACGTCGACATCGCGGCGGGGTTGGCCGCCGAACTGGACGCATCGGATCGGGTCTTCGCCAGCGAGGACATGCTGGAGGGCGCCCGATCCTTCTTCGAGAAACGAGAGCCGAAGTACCGCGGCCGCTGAGGCCGCCCTAGCTGGAGGAAGCACATGGCTGACGTCGGGCGGTTCGGGGTGTTCCTGCCGTCGTACATCTGGGAGGGCGACGGTCCGGAACGGGCTCGGGGGATCAAGACGTTCGCCCGACAGGTCGAGGATCTCGGCTTCGACAGCCTCTTCATCACCGACCACCTGCTGGCGGCGAAGCGGTTCTACTCGGTCAACTGGCTGGAGCCGCTGACCACGCTGGCGGTGGCGGCCGGCGCCACGGAGCGGGTTCGCCTGGGCACCTCGATCCTGATCATGCCCCTGCGCCACCCGGTGATCCTGGCCAAGGAGCTGGCGACGCTCCAGTTCCTCTCGGACAACCGCGTGATCCTGGGCGCGGGCGTCGGTTGGAACGAGGCCGAGTACGAGGCGGTCGGCGTCAAGAAGAGCGAGCGCGGCAAGAGGACCGACGAGATGCTCGACATCATGATGCCGATGCTGGAGGGGGAGACCGTCACCTACCACGGCACGTACTACTCGGTCGACGAGATGTACATCGAGCCGCGCACCGAGCAGCGGCCGCTGCTCTGGATCGGGGGCGGGTCGCAGCTCGCCGACCCGAAGTCGCCCGACGTCCCGCGCTTCGTGGAGTCGGTGAAGCAGCGCACGGTGAAGGCCGACGGCTGGATCCCACGGCCAACCTGTCCGCCGCAGGACATCGCCCGGGACTGGCAGGAGCTGCAGGAGGCGGTCACGGAGGCGGGTGGTGATCCGAAGGACATGCTCGTCGCGCACGAGAACTTCCTGCACCTCGTCCTGACCAACGATCCGGCCAAGGCCCGAGAGGAGCAGCACCGCGCCTTCCTGAAGGTGATGAGCAACGAGCGCGGCCCACAGTACCTCGAGTCGGTCTACCTGTTCGGGACGCCGGACGAGATCATCGCGTCGCTCCAGGCGCGCGTCGACGCCGGGGTGGAGTACTTCTTCCTCCACACCATGACGCCCGATCCGGCGCAGCTCCAGCACTGGGTCGACGAGATCATCCCGAACGTCAACTTCCCCGAGAGCGCCGGGCCGGTTCGTCGTCCCCCGCGCCGCTGGGTCCGGTGACGCAGCGGGTCGCGCTCCTCGGCAAGCCCCTCCGGCGGCGTCACTCGGTCGTGATGCACAACGCGGCCTTCGACGCCGCCGGCATCGACGCGCGGTACGAGCTGCTGGAGATCGAGCCCGAGGACGTCCCCGCGGCCGTCGAGGCCGCGCGCGGTGACGGCTGGCTGGGGCTCGGGGTGACGGCGCCGTACAAGCGCGTCGTCGCCGAGCTCGTCGACGAGGTCGAGGACGCGGCCGCCGAGATCGGGGCGGTGAACAACGTGATCCGCACCGACGACGGCCTCCTCGTCGGCATCAATACCGATGCGCCGGGCTTCCGGGCGGGCGTCGAGCTGGCGATGGGCCGGCCGCTCGACGGTGCCCGCGTGGTGGTGGCCGGTGCCGGGGGCGCCGCGCACGCCGTCGTGCACGCCTGCCTGACGGCCGGGGCTCGTCACGTCACGGTCGCCAACCGCACGCTCGCGTCCGCGGTGGTCCTGGTCGAGCGGTTCGCCAGCGTCGGTGGAGGGACGGCGAGCGCGGTGGCCCTCGATGACCCGGTGTTCCGGGCGGCGCTGGCCGAGGCTGACGTGGCGGTCAACGCCACGACCGTCGGGATGGTGGACCTGGGCGCGACGATCGACGTCGTCGCACTCCCGCCGCACGCGACGGTGTTCGACCTCGTCTACGTCCCACCGGAGACGCCGGTGGTGGCAGCGGCGCGGGCGCGCGGGCTTCGCGCCGCGAACGGCGGCGAGATGCTCATCCAGCAGGCGGCCATCGCCTTCGGGCGCTGGACCGGCGTGGCCGGCATGGACGGCGTCATGCGGCGCGCCGTGGAGCCACTCCTTCTCGATCCCTCCCTGACCGCCTGACGCCGGGGATGCAGCGTCCTGCGGAGCTGGCGTCGGCCCTCGGGCCATCCGGAGCCAGTGGGCTGTCGCCCGCGCGCGCGCTGGCCGCGCTCTTCGTCGCCGCCCTCGCCCTGCGCCCGCAGCTCGTCGGGCTCGGTCCGCTGCTGCCCGCGATCCAGGAGGATCTCGGCATCCCGCATGGCGTCGCGGGGCTGCTGACGGCGCTTCCGGTGCTGTGCATGGCGCTGTTCGCCCTGCCCGCGGTCCGCATCGCGCACCGCATCGGCTTGCGCATGGCGATGACGGTCGCCCTCGCCGCCGTCGTCGTCTTCGGCGCGCTCCGACCGATCGTGCCCTCGTATCCGGTCGTCCTGCTGGCCACGATCGGCATCGGGGTCGGGATCGGCATGGGCGGGGCGTTGCTCCCACGGGCCACGACGCTGCTCGTCCCGTCCCGCGTGGCCATCGGCACGGGACTGTTCAGCAGCGGGATCCAGACTGGCGCAACCGTCGCCGCCGGAACGGCGGTGCCACTGGCCCTCATCGGCGACTGGCGCTTCGCGCTGTGGGTCTTCGCGGCCGCCGGCGCGCTGCTGCTGCTGGCGTGGCTCGCCGCCACCGGCCCGGTCGCGGACCTCACCACCGACGACGTCTGGCCACGCTTCCCGTGGGGCTCGACGGTCGCCTGGCGCATGGTCGGGATCTTCGCCCTGAACTCGCTCGTCTTCTACGGCCTGGTGACCTGGCTGCCGAGCGCGTACGTCGACCGGGGCTGGAGCGAGGTGGACGCGGGCCGGCTGGTCGGGATCATGAACCTGGCCGGGATCCCGGTGACCCTGCTCATCCCGTGGCTGTCGGACCGGTCGTTCCCGCGGCACCGCACGGTGCTGGCGGCCGGCGTGGCCACGGTCGTGGCTCTGGCCGGCATGCTCAGCGCGCCCGAGCTCTCGCTGCTGTGGGTGCCGCTCGCCGGGGCGTCCCTGGGGGCCCTCTTCCCGCTGTCGATGCTGCTGCCCAACGACATCGGTCCGCACGACATCGCCGGCCACGCGGCGATGATGCTGACCGGTGGGTACGCGGTGGCTGCCATCGCGCCGGCGTTGCTGGGCGTCGCGCGGGACACGACCGGCGGCTTCGCCGTCCCGTTCTGGATCCTGCTCCTCGGCGGCGTCGTCCTGTGCGCGCTCAGCCTGCGCGAGCTGCGCCCTCGGCACTGACCGATGCGCTCGCGGCTCCCACCGAGCGCGAGGCGTCCGAGCCGGCCATGGCGAGCTCGGGCGGCGGGCCGGTCGAGGCCCGCAGCACCACCTCCGTCGGCAGCACGACGGGCGGCGGCGCCGTCCCGCTCATCTGGGCGACGGCGACGGCGAAGGCACGCTGGCCGAGCTCGCGCAGCGGGATGCGGACCGTGGTGAGCGCCGGCGACGTCATGGCCGCAATCGACACGTCGTCCACGCCGCTGACCGACAGTCGTCCCGGCACGTCGATCCCGCGTTCCGCCAGGCGCGCCAGCGCGCCGATGGCGAGCAGGTCGTTGGCGCAGCACACGGCCGTGACGTCGGGCGCCGCCTCCAGGAGGGCATCCACGCCGGTCATGCCGCCCCGCTGGTCGAACCCGCTCTCCACCACGAGGGCCGGGTCGAAGCCGATCTGGGCGGCGCGCAGGGCGTCGCGGTAACCGACCAGGCGCTCACGCGCCACGTACAGCCGGGCGGGGCCGGCGAGGAAGCCGATGCGCCGGTGTCCCAGCCGCACGAGGGCCGCGACCATGGCGACCATGGCGCCGACGTTGTCGACGCCGACCTCCGGGACGCCGAACGCGTGTGGGGAGAGGTGGACCACCGCGGAGCCGTTGGACCGGATCCCGACCAGGTGCCGGCCGAGCTCCTCGTTCAGGGCCGCGTCGTCGATGCCGCTCCCGGCGAAGATCACGGCGGCCGCGCGCATGGACCGGAGCAGCCGGACGTACGAGTTCTCCTGCGCCGGATCCCGGTCCGAGCTGCAGGTGATGACCAGGTAGCCCGCGGCCGAGGCCGCGTCCTCGACGCCGCGCACGACCTCGTTGAAGTAGGGGTCGGTGATGTCGTGGACGATGACGCCGACCACCGGGACCTGCCGCTTCAGCAGCCCTCGGGCGAGGGCGTTCGGCACGTAGTCGAGCGCCGAGGCGGCGTCGAGCACGCGCTGCCGCGTCGCGGCGCTGACGGGATAGTCGGACGCCGCCAGGACGCGGGACGCCGTGGCCGTGGAGACCCCGGCGCGCCGCGCGACCTCGGCGATCGACGTCACCGTCGCCGCTCAGTACGGATGCGGGAAGGACTTGGGCTCGTCACGGATGGTGATCCACTGCCATTCCGTGAAGGTCTCGTAGTTGGCCTCGCCGCCGAACCGGCCACCGTTGCCCGACAGGCCCATGCCGCCGAACGGGATGATGGCCTCGTCATTGATGGTCTGGTCGTTGACGTGAACCATGCCCGCGCGGACCCGGTTGGCGATGGACAGGCCCCTGGAGATCGATCGCGAGTAGACGCCGCCGGCGAGCCCATACTGGCTCGAGTTGGCCAGGGCGATCGCCTCGTCATCGGTCTCGAAGGTCACGACCGGGGCGACCGGGCCGAAGATCTCGTCGGTCCAGGCCGGCAGGTCGGTGGTGACGTCCGCCAGCACCGTCGGGCGGTAGAACAGCCCTTCGTGCGTGCCGCCCTCCGCCACGCGGGCACCGCCCTCGACCGAGCGGCGCACGATCCCGTCGACGCGGGCCAGCTGCTGCTCGTTCACGATCGGTCCGAGATCGACGTCTTCGCGGTACGGGTCGCCCGTCCGCAGGCGCCGCGCCCGCTCCGACAGCAGCGAGACGTACTCGTCCACCACCGAGCGGTGGACGATGTGACGGCCGACCGCGAAGCAGACCTGGCCCTGGAACTGGAACGACGAGTAGGCACCGGCCGATGCGGCCGCGTCCAGATCGGCGTCGTCGCAGACGATGAAGGCGTTGTTGCCGCCCAGCTCGAGCGACACCTTCTTGAGGAGCCCGCCGGCGAGCGAACCGACGTGTCGGCCGACCTCGGTCGAGCCGGTGAACGAGAC
>DASTYP010000232.1:0-2325 GCA_035764845.1 Candidatus Limnocylindria bacterium | reverse complement strand
AAGAAACGAGAAATCCCGCCGGGCCTTTCGGCTGGCGGGACTCGGGTTCGCTGCGTTCGGTTCGCCTCTCGGCTATCCGCTGGCGCGTCCTCCATCCCGCCATCCAAGGAGAATGACGAGCCGAAGAATCGAGAGTACGAGAAGCATGCCGAGCACGCCGGCGGTCGCCGGTCGCACGTTCGGGCTGGCGGCGCTGAGGCCGCGCTCCTCTGACATGGGGCGACCCTAGCAGCCGTGTCAACCCTTGCCGTCACCGGTATGGAAGACGTGTGCAACCATGGGCCCAGACATGGACCCGGAGTACGCCGACGTCGGCGGAAATCGCATCGCGTATCGACGGGTGGGTCACGGCCCGCTCATCGTTCTCGTCCACGGAGCGGTCTGCGACGGGAGGGTGTGGAGTCGACAGCTGCTGACGCTGGCAGACCTGTTCACGGTCGTTGCTTGGGATGCACCGGGCTGTGGCGAGTCGTCGGATCCTCCCGAATCGTTTCGGCTCCCCGAGTACGCCGACGCTCTGGCAGGCCTCATCGCGACCCTCGGGGGCGGCGAGGCGCACGTCGTCGGCCATTCCTTCGGTGGTGCCCTGGCGCTGGAGGTTGCCCGGCGCCATCCCGATGTCGTGGCCTCGATGACGCTTGTCGGCGCCTACGCGGGCTGGGCGGGCTCCCTCACTTCCGACGAAGTCCAGCGGCGCCTGAGCTTCGCTCTGGATGTCGCCGACCGTCTGCCCGGCGGATTCGATCCAACCTCCATGCCGGGCCTCTTCACGCCGGCGATGGATCGCGCGGTGGCGGATGAGCTCGCAGGCATCATGTCGCAGATCCGCCCGGCCGCGACGCGAGCGATGGCGCACGCCCTTGCGGAAGCTGACCTGCGCGGTTCGCTCGAGCGCATCGACGTTCCAGTGCTGCTGCTGTACGGCGACGCCGACAAGCGATCCCCGCTCCACATCGCGGAGTATCTGCGCACGCACATCCCGGGCGCGAGACTCGTCGTGCTGTCGGGGGCCGGGCATTACCTCCACCTCGAAGATCCGGCTCCCTTCGAGGCGGCCCTGCGTCAGTTCCTGAGCGACGTCGCCTGACCTCGCCCGGATCTCGATCACCGACCAGCCGCAATCAGCCCTGGTGCCGGCGAAGGTTGGCCGCCATCCGCGCCCCGGTGGTGACCGCCCCGTCCGAGGCCGACGACACGAGCGCGGCGTACTTGGCCAGCACGCCGCCGGCGTAGCGCGGCTCCGGCGGTGACCATCCGGCGCGCCGCCGCGCGAGCTCGTCCTCATCCACCACCAGGTCCAGCCGCCGCGCGTCCACGTCGATGACGATCTCGTCGCCCTCGTCGACCAGCGCGATCGGTCCACCCAGGGCCGCCTCCGGCGCCACGTGACCGATCATCAGGCCGTGGGTCCCGCCGCTGAACCGGCCGTCGGTGAGGAGCGCCACATCGCCCCCCAGGCCCTCCCCCACGAGCGCGGCGGTGACCGAGAGCATCTCCTGCATCCCGGGGCCGCCGACGGGGCCCTCGTAGCGGATGACGACGACGTCGCCCGGACCGATGCGCTGCGCGCGCACCGCGTCGTAGCAGGCCGCCTCCGAGTCGAAGACGCGCGCCGGGCCGCGATGGAACCGGCGCTCGTGGCCCGCGAGCTTGATGACGCACCCGTCCGGCGCCAGCGATCCACGCAGGATGGCGAGGCCGCCAGTCGGCTTGATGGGGTGATCGATCGAGACGACGACCTCTTGGCCCGGCGTCTCGACGGCCGCGGCGGCCACCTCCGCGAGCGTGCGCCCATCGACATTTCGCGTCGAGCCATCGAGCAGGTCGCGCTTCAGCAGCTCGCGGGCGACCAGGCCGACGCCGCCGGCCTCGTGGATGTCCAGGGCGGTGAAGCGGCCGCCGGGCTGGAGGCTGGCGACGATCGGGGTCCGCGCGGCGACGCGGTCGAAGTCCTCGAGCTCCAGCGGGATCCCCAGCTCGTGCGCGATCCCGAGCAGGTGCAGCACGCCGTTCGTCGAGCCGCCGGTCGCGGCAACCGAAGCGATCGCGTTGTCGATGGCGGCGCGCGTCATGATCGACGAGGGGCGGATGCCGCCGTTGACGAGCTCCATGGCGAGCTCACCGGACCGATACGCCGCGTCGAGCTTGGCCGGGTCGGTGGCCGGGATGGCGTTCAGGCCGCCTGGCGAGATGCCGAGGAACTCGAGCGCGGTGCTCATGGTGTTGGCCGTGAACTGGCCGCCGCACGCGCCAGGGCCCGGGCACGACAGATCCTCGATCTCCC
Organism: Candidatus Limnocylindria bacterium; assembly: GCA_035764845.1. Taxonomy (GTDB): domain Bacteria; phylum Chloroflexota; class Limnocylindria; order QHBO01; family QHBO01; genus JACDBZ01. The sequence goes on along the minus strand of DASTYP010000232.1, from coordinate 41 downwards.
GCAGCTCCTCGAGCGAGATCTTCCCCGCTCGATAGGCGCCG
>DASTYP010000231.1:0-23748 GCA_035764845.1 Candidatus Limnocylindria bacterium | reverse complement strand
ACGGCGTGGCCCGTATCGGTGATGGCGGAGGAGCCCTCGCGTGAGGGCCGGCTGCGGGCGGTGGCCACCGGGCCGTACGGGCGCTGCGTCTACCACGCGGACAACGACGTCGCGGATCACCAGGTGGCGACCCTGGAGTTCTCGAACGGCGTGCGGGCCACGCTGATGGTGAACGGCCTCACGGCGGACAACACGCGCACCATCACCCTGAACGGCACGCGCGGCGAGCTGCGCGGCCGCCTCGACACCGGCGAGATCGAGATCCGCCGCTTCCTTCCCGGCGGCGAGACGCCTCCGGGGGCGTGGGATCGCGAGGATGCCGGCCGCAGCACGCTGCGCGGCGACGAGACGATCACGCTCACCGCCGCGCCGCCAACGGTGGACGGGCACGGCGGCGGCGACCACGCCATGCTGGACGAGGTCATCGAGCGCCTGCGGGCGCGTCGTGACGGCGAGGTGGGCGCGGCACGCGAGGGCCGGACCTCGCTGGCGACCTCGCTCGAGAGCCACCTCATGGCGTTCGCCGCGGAGGTGAGCCGCCGCGAGCGCCGGCTGGTCGACCTGCGGGGCCGATAGACTCCACCGCATGGCCAGGACGATCAGCGCCCCGCGTGGCACGCGCGACCTGCTCCCCGAGCACACCGCGGCGTGGAGCCACGTCGAGGGCGTGGCGCGGGATCTGTCGCGGCGCTACGCATTCGATCGGCTCGAGATCCCGCTCTTCGAGCGCGTCGAGCTCTTCGCTCGCGGCCTCGGGGAGTCCAGCGACGCCGTCGAGAAGGAGATGTTCCGGGTCGGCGGTGCCACGGGCAGCGACGAGGAGCGGGCCGAGTGGGCGCTGCGCCCCGAGCCGACGGCGGGCATCGTCCGGGCCTACATCGAGCACGGCCTGCACATCCGTCCCGGCCCGCTGCGCGTGACCATGATCGGGCCGATGTTCCGCTACGACCGGCCGCAGGCCGGACGGTACCGGCAGTTCACGCAGTGGGACGTCGAAGTGCTCGGTGATCCGGGGCCGGTCGTCGACGCGGAGCTGATCGAGCTGGCGCATCGGTTCTACGCGGAGGTCGGCCTGCACGACGTGGTCGCGCACGTGAACTCGATCGGTGACGCGGCGTGCCGTCCCGCCTACCGGCAGGCGCTGATCGACTACTTCAGCCAGCATGCCGATGCGCTGAGCGAGGACGCTCGCCGCCGCCTGGATGTCAATCCGCTGCGCGTCCTGGACGACAAGCAGCTCGACGACGAGCTCGCCGCGGGCGCGCCGAAGTCGACCGACTACCTGTGCGACGCCTGCCGCGCCCACTTCCGGACGGTGCTCGACCTGATCGACGCCCTGGGTTTGCGCCACGTGGTCGATCACCGGCTGGTCCGCGGGCTCGACTACTACACCCGCACGACGTTCGAGTTCGTCATCGCCGGGCGCGAGGGCCAGCAGCAGGCGCTGGGTGGTGGCGGCCGCTACGACGGCCTGGCCGAGCTGCTCGGCGGACGTCCCACGGCCGGGATCGGGTTCGGCGTCGGCGTCGACCGGACCGTGCTGGCCATGGAGGACCAGGGCGTGGCCGTCGAGGCCGGAACCGCCCTGGTGGCCGTGGTCGGAACGTCGGCGGACGATCTCGTCGATCGCCTGCGGGTGGCGGCCGCGCTGCGCGACGCTGGCCTGTCGGTCCGTCCGGATGGCTCGGCACGGAAGCTCGGCAAGCAGCTGGAGTCCGCCGGCAAGGTCGGCGCGAGGTGGGCGGTCATCGTCGGCGAGGAGACGGCGGCGTGGCGGGTCGGCCTGAAGAACCTGGAAACCGGGGAACAGGAGACGGTGCCGGTGGCCGAAGTGGCGTCGCGGGTCGGCGGCGCCAACCGCGTCAGCGAATGATCGCGGAGGTCACCATCACCGCCGCGACCGCGACGACGCTCACCATCAGCACGGACACGATCACGCCGGTCCGATAGCCCAGCGTGTAGCGGCCGGGGCGGTTGCCGAGCGCCGGCCGAACGCTCGCCAGTGGTGCGACCGCGTCGCCACCCGACACTGCCGCTCGCCGCGATTGCTGCGCCGCGAGCATCGTGCGTGCGACGAGCGCCCGGTCGTCGTCCGTCGGGATGGTGCCGGCTGCTGCCTCCATCTCGGTCACCTGCGACGGTCCACCGGAGAGCCAGAGCAGCCACTCGTTGAGCCACGCGCGCTCGAACCGCTGCCAGGGCGTGTCCGTCGGAAGCTCATCGAGTCGCTGCCACGCCTCGTCCAGCTCGCCGCGCACGCCGAGCAGCTCGATCCGCAGCGGGCGCAGGCCCATCGTGTCGGGCAGGTGATCCAGGATCTCCGGCGTGGCGCGCGGGACCGCGCCGAGCCGCCGCCCGAGCTCGCGCTGCCAGCGCTCGGTCTCCCAGCCGTTCAGCCAGGTCAGGGCGTCGATCGCGGATCGCACGTCGCGCCGCTGCACCCCGATCCACACCGGTGCCGCGACCACCGCGAAGACGACGCCGTCGACCGCCTGGCGCCACGGGGTGCGCAGCTGGTCGAAAAGGAACGCATCGGCCAGGAAGGAGGCGACGAAGCCGGCGAGCAGGCCGAGCGTCACCGGCAGCGACAGCGGTCCGAACGACTGCTGGGAGCGCAGGGCGCGGGGCAGCGCCTGGAGACACTCGGCACGCGACATCGTCGTCATCGGTCGCGAAGCATGCCATGCGACGGATTTCCGATACGATGCTGGCTCCCATGAGCACCGCCTTCCGAACGCACACCTGCGGCGAGCTGCGCGCGGCCGATGTCGGCCAGCGCGTGACGCTGGCCGGATGGGTCCATCGCCGCCGCGACCACGGCCACCTCGCCTTCTTCGACCTGCGCGACCGCCACGGCATCACCCAGGTGGTGACGAATGCTCAGGAGGGGCCGGAGGCGCACGCGGCCGCGGAGCCGGCCCGCAACGAGTGGGTGGTGCAGGCCGAGGGCGTGGTGCGGCATCGGCCGGACGGCACGACCAACGCCGAGCTGGCGACCGGCGAGGTCGAGGTGGCGGTGGATCGGTTCACCGTGCTCAATCCGTCGAAGGTGCCGCCGTTCTACATCAACGAGGAGCAGCCCGGACTCGACGAGGGGCTGCGCCTGCGCTACCGCTACCTGGACCTGCGCCGTCCACCGATGCAGGACCGCATCGTCCTGCGCGCCCGCCTCTCGGGCGCCATCCGTCGCACGCTCGAGGCCGACGGCTTCGTCGACGTCGAGACGCCGACCCTGATCCGCTCGACGCCGGAGGGGGCGCGTGACTTCGTGGTCCCGTCTCGCCTGCAGCCGGGCGAGTTCTACGCGCTGCCGCAGTCTCCGCAGCAGCTCAAGCAGCTGCTCATGGTTGCGGGCTACGACCGCTACTACCAGCTCGCCCGCTGCTATCGCGACGAGGACCTGCGCGGGGACCGCCAGCCGGAGTTCACGCAGCTCGACCTGGAGATGAGCTTCGTCCAGGAGGCCGACGTGATGGCCGCGGTCGAGCGCGCGGTCATCGCGGTGTCCCGGGAGGTGACGCCGGAGCGCCCGATCCTGGTCGAGCCGTTCCCGCGGCTGACCTACGACGAGGCGATGGCCCGCTACGGCTCCGACAAGCCCGACATCCGCTTCGGCATGGAGCTCGTCGAGCTCAATGATGCCGTTCGGGGCGTCGACTTCCGGGTGTTCGCCGAGCCGATCGCCGCCGGCGGCGCGGTGCTCGGCATCCGCGCGCCGGGCTGCGGCGAGTACACGCGCAAGCAGCTGGACGAGCTCACCGACCTGGCGAAGCGGGGCGGGGCAAAGGGCCTCGTCCACGTCGCGGTCCAGCCCGACGGCGCGTTGCACGGCCCCGCGGCCAAGTTCCTCGGCTCCGCCGAAGCTTCCGTGCGGGAGGCGCTCGGCGGCGCGCCCGGCGATCTGCTGCTGATCGTCGCCGACGCGGACCGCATTGCCGCGGCCGAGGCGCTGGGTCGCCTGCGCCTGGAGATGGGGGAGCGGCTCGGCCTGCGCGACCCGTCGGTCCTCGCCTACGTCTGGGTCCACCGCTTCCCGATGTTCACCTGGGACCCCGAAGGCCAGCGCTGGGACGCCACCCACAACCCGTTCAGCGCTCCCGTCCCCGATGACGTGGAGCGGATCGAATCGGACCCCGGCTCGGTGCGCGCGCAGCAGTACGACCTGGCCCTCAACGGCTGGGAGCTCGGCGGCGGATCGGTCCGGATCCACCAGCGGCCGCTGCTCGAACGGGCCTTCGCGCTGATGGGGCACTCGATCGAGGGCATGCGCGACGAGTTCGGCGCGTTGCTGGACGCACTCGAGTACGGGGCGCCGCCCCACGGCGGCATCGCGCTGGGGATCGACCGATGGGCTGCACTGATGGCCAACGCGGACAACATCCGCGAGGTGATGGCCTTCCCCAAGACGCAGTCCGGGTCGGACCTGATGATGCGCGCCCCTTCGCCGGTCGCCCCGGTGCAGCTGGACGAGCTGCACCTCCGGGTCGTCGAGGAGGACTGACCGATGCGGCGGCTGGCCGCCGCGCTGCTCGTTGGTGCGACCCTGGCCGGCTGCGGCTCCGTGATCCCGGCCGGCACACCGCACGATGCGACGGCGGTCTTCCGCCCGGCGTCGATGGTCGCCGACCGCGAGACGGCCGCGCCCGGTGACGTCGTCGAGCTCGGGTTCCCCGACCAGATGGTGCGCGGGATCATGTTCGTCCTCGAGCGGGAGGTGGGCTCGACCTGGGTCTACCGCTACCTGCTCATCTCGGATGCCAATGGTGGCGAGCCGCAGTGGTACCCGGCGGACCGCGACGACGTGGCGGTCGAGGACGTGGGGATCGCCGGGCCGGGGCCGGACCGGGTCGTCATCCCGGACGTCGCCGAGCCCGGCTCGTGGCGGCTGTGCACGGGGAACGCCGGAGAGAACGTCTGCGTGCGCCTGGAGATCAGCGGCTGACTCGGCGGCTGTCTCGCGCGACCCGTCCCGCGGGTCATCCGCGACCAGAGTGTCGGCATCGGACCGATGGGGGGTCCGTTGACCCGTGCAACGGGTCATCTGCTACCGGAGCGTCCGCATGGAGCCGTTCGAGGGTCCGTTGACCCGTCCCACGGGTCAACCACGAGCACAGAACGCGCTCAGTCTCGGGAGGGCTCGTAGCTCCCATCGGCGTCGTGGGTCTCGTGGCCGCTCAGCGCCGGGGAGAAGACGCAGACCAGTCGCAGCGCCTCGAGGACGCGGATGGTGTGGCGATCGTGCTGGGGAGCGTACGCGTCGCCGTGACCGATGCGATGCACCGCGCCCGTGTCGCGCTCGGTGATCTCGGCCGACCCCTCGATCACGTAACACGCCTCGTTGTGGTGCTTGTACCACAGCTGCATCTCGGCGCCCGCCTCGACCGTGGTCTCCGACATCGAGAAGCCCAGGCCATCGGCGCGGACGAAGTGGCGCCGGGCGCGCCAGCCCTCCCCGCCGACGTCGTTCGGTGAGCCAGTGATCTCCTCGAGGGTACGGATGATCATGCGGGAACCTGTGGTGCGAGTGGCAGCCGAACCTTAGCGTCGGGCCCTGCTCCCCGGGCGGGCATTCCGTCGGACGGGTAACCGAGTCGGGGCACTGGACCGCCTCTCGCCGGACGAACGGCTCCTCGCAGGACCCATCCGACCAGGGAAGTGGGAGCCGACCGACGCAATGCTCCTCAGGCGAGCATCGCACAGGCGACAACGCGGATCGCCCAGCGGGGGAAGCGGCCTACGGATCGGTCCGCCGCTATCATCGGCGCCATGGCGATCTACCTCGATCACGCGGCCACCTCGCCGCTGCGACCCGAGGTGCTCGAGGCCATGCTCCCGTACCTGACCGAGCATCACGGCAACCCTTCGAGCATCCACGGCTCGGGGCGCCGTGCGCGCCAGGGCCTGGACGAAGCGCGCGAGCGGATCGCGGCATGGATGGGTGCCCGCGCGCGCGAGATCGTCTTCACGTCCGGCGGGACCGAGTCCGACAACCTGGCGCTGAAGGGCGTTGCCTGGGCCGCCAGCGCGCGCGGCCGCCACATCGTCACATCGCCGGTGGAGCACAAGGCCGTGCTGAACGCCGCGGCGGTGCTCGAGCGGCAGAACTTCGAGGTCACGGTCGTCCCGGTGGACCGATACGGCCGGGTCGACCCGGCCGACGTGGCGGCGGCCATCACGGACCGCACCACCCTGGTGAGCGTGCAGGCCGCCAACAACGAGGTCGGCACCGTGCAGCCGATCGTCGAGATCGGCGCGCTGTGCCGGGAGCGCGGCGTGCTGTTCCACGTCGATGCGGTGCAGTCGGCCGTCTTCGCGCCGCCGGCGCCCGACGCGTGGCAGGCGGCCCTGGTGAGCCTGTCGGCCCACAAGCTCGGGGGCCCGAAGGGGGTCGGCGCGCTGTACGTCCGCCAGGGCACCGCCATGCTGCCCCAGGTCAACGGGGGATCGCAGGAGCGGCAGCGGCGAGCGGGGACCGAGAACGTGGCAGGCATCGTCGGGTTCGCCGCCGCCACGATGGCCTCGCTGCCGGTGGTCGAAGTCGCCGCGCTCCGCGATCGGCTGGTGGCGGGGCTGACCGCGCTCGGTGGCGTTCAGCTGACGGGACACCCGACGGAGCGGCTGCCGAACAGCGCCTCGGTCGTGATCGACGGGATCGAGGGCGGTGACCTGGTCGCGGCGCTGGACCTCGAGGGGATCGAGGCCAGCACGGGCAGCGCCTGCACGACGGGCAGCGTCGAGCCGTCGCACGTGCTGCTGGCCATGGGCATCGACGCCCAGCTGGCGCACGGCTCACTGCGCCTGACCATCGGACGCGAGACGACGGCCGCGGACGTCGAGCGCACCCTCCAGGTGACCGCGAGCGTCGTCGGACGGATGCGCGGGGCGCGCGAGGCGACGGCGAAGGCGGTGACCACGGCATGACGCGAATCGTGGCGGCCATGAGCGGCGGCGTGGACTCGAGCGTGGCCGCGGCGCTGCTGGCTCTCGAGCGCGGTGACGACGAGGTCATCGGCGTGTGGATGCGCACGCACGGCGACCTGCCGGAGGGCTATGAACTGTCGCGCTCCTGCTGCTCGCCGGATGCCGCGGATGACGCGCGTCGGGTGGCGCAGCTGCTCGACATCCCGTTCTTCATCCTCAACGTCGAGCGTGAGTTCGGCGCGCGGGTGATCGACGCCTTCGTGGACGCCTACCTGGACGGAGCGACGCCGAACCCGTGCCAGGCGTGCAACCAGTACATCAAGTTCGACGAGCTCTTGAAGCGCGGCCTTGCCGCCTACGGCGCCGATGCGGTTGCCACCGGCCACTACGCCCGTCTCGAGCACCGCGACGGCCGCTGGCGCCTGATGCGCGCCGCCGATGCCGACAAGGACCAGACCTACTTCCTGTGGGTGCTCGACCAGGCGCAGCTGGCGCGCACCCGATTCCCGCTGGGCGAGCTCACCAAGCCGGAGGTCCGCGCCATCGCCGAGAAGCTGACGCTGCCGACCGCCCACAAGCCCGAGAGCCAGGAGATCTGCTTCGTCCCCCTGGGCGACTACCGCGACCTGCTCGAGGAGCGGCGCGGGTACGCCGGCGAGCCGGGGCCGATCGTCGACGGGGAGGGGCAGCGGGTGGGCACGCACACCGGCTATGCCCACTACACCGTCGGGCAGCGCCATGGGCTGGGGGTCGCGCTCGGTGAGGCGGTCTACGTCCGCGAGGTCTTGCCGTCCACGAACACGGTCGTCATCGGCCGTCGCGACGAGGTCGCGCAACGGACGTTCAGCGTCGACGGCGCGCGGTTCACGGCCGGCGAGCCACCGGCCGAGCGCTTCCGCGCATCGGTCCGCATCCGCCACCGAGCTCCGGACGTGCCGGCCGAGGTCACCATGCTCGGCCGCGACCGCTTCCTGGTGAAGACCGACGAGCCGGTCTGGGCGCCCGCACCCGGCCAGGCGGCCGTGCTGTACGACGGCGAGGAATGCCTCGGCGGGGGTCGCATCGCGCGGACCGAGGCCTGACGGCGGTGACGCTCGGGCCGTGGCTCGTGTGGGTGCCGCTGCTGGCGCTCGTCAACCTGTTCGTGTTCGTGGCCGTCCGCGGCCGGTGGGGGCGCATCGTCTGGGTGCTGCTCGCCGCGTCGGCGCTGGGCGTGGCGCTCGGCGATCGGATCGCGGAAGCGACGGGCCTCGAGATCCTGCGCATCGGTGACATGCACGTGGTGGGCGCATCGGTGGTGGCGCAGCTGTGCATGCTGGCCGTCGTGCTGCTGAGCGCGCTCGGGCCGATCCGCGTGGAGGAGTAAGGGGGTAGAGTCGCGGCCATGGATCTCGCCCTGTCCATCTTCAACATCGGCGCCGGGCTCGGCATCCTGGCCGCCGGTGGCGCGCTGGTTTACCTGGCCTGGCAGCTGACGCCGCTCATCCGCGACTCGCGCGCCCTGACGACCGACCTGCGGCGACTGGCGAAGACGACCGAGACCGAGCTGCGCCCGATCCTGGCCCACACCCGCGAGCTGACCAGCAACGCCGAGGTCCTGAGCGAGGACGTGGCCGTCAAGCTCGACCGGCTCACCGACCTCATGAACGCGCTCCAGCACAGCCTGGACGAGGGGCGTCTGACCCTCGCATCGGGACGGCCGACCGAGCGGCCGGTAGAATCGTGGGAAACGCGAGAGGACCCCTCCGAGGCATGAAGGACACCGGATTCAGCAGCTTCCTGGCGGGCGTGGTCATCGGCGGACTGATCGGCGCTGCCATCGGGCTGCTGCTGGCGCCGCAGACGGGCGAGGAGCTGCGCGAGCAGGTCGGCGAGTTCGTGGACAGCAAGAAGGCGACCTTCGACGAGGCGGTCAACGAGGGCCGGGCAGCTGCCGAGCAGGCGCGCGCCGAGATGGTGTCCGAGCATCAGCCGGCCGAGGGTCAGGCCCTGTAGGCACCCACAACCGACCCGTTACCAGAGCAGCCTCGAGAGCCGGTGGGTCGCCGGCTCTCGTCGTGATCAACGGATGGACGAACCGAGACACCCGATGCAGCCGATGAGCGCGGCCGAGATCCGCGAGCGATTCCAGCGATTCTTCGAGGAGCGCGGCCATACGCGCGTTCCTCCGGCGCCGCTGCTCGCCCGCGACGACCCCACGCTCCTCTTCCTCAACTCCGGCATGGCGCAGTTCAAGCGCGTGCTGACCGGCGAGGAGAAGCGCGACTACGTCCGGGCCGTCGATGCCCAGCCCGTCCTCCGTGTCGCGGGCCGGCACAACGACTTCGAGGAAGTCGGCCGTACGCCGCGGCACAACACGCTGTTCGAGATGCTGGGCAACTGGAGCTTCGGCGACTACTTCAAGCGCGAGGCGATCCACTGGGCCTGGGAGTTCCTGACCGGCGACCTGGGCATCCCGGCCGAACGCCTGGCCGCGACCGTCTATACCGATGACGACGTCGCCCACGACATCTGGGCCTCCGAGATCGGCCTGCCGCCGGATCGGCTGGTGCGCTGGGGGAACATCGCGGAGGGCAACGAGCAGAACTTCTGGCGCATGGGCGACACCGGCCCCTGCGGCCCGTGCAGTGAGCTGCACTTCGACCGCGGCGCCCACCTGTCCGAGGGACCGGGCTGCATCCCTGACCACTCGGAGACGTGCCCCCGCTGGCTGGAGATCTGGAACCTGGTCTTCATGGAGTTCGACCGCGCGGCCGACGGCACGCTCACGCCGCTGCCGTTCAGGAGCGTCGACACCGGGATGGGGCTCGAGCGCATCGCCGCGGCCATCCAGGGGGTCGACTCCAACTACCGGACCGACCTGTTCGCCCCGATCATCGAGCGCCTGGCGCAGTTCATCGGTCACGACCCGGAGACCGTGGAGTCGGAGCGCTTCAGCTACCAGGTGGTGGCCGACCACTCGCGCGCCATGACGTTCCTGCTGTCCGAGGGCGTCACGCCCTCGAACGAGGGCGCGGGCTACGTGCTGCGCCGCATCATGCGCCGCGCGGTCCGCCACGGCCGACTGCTCGGCATCGAGCGGCCGTTCCTGCGCGAGACCTGCGGCGTGGTCATCGACCTGATGGGCGGCGCCTACCCGACGCTGGCCGAGCGGCGCGACGAGATCCTCGATGCGATCGAGACCGAGGAGGACAAGTTCGCGCGGACGCTGGAGGCCGGCAGTGCACGCCTGGCCGAGCTGGTCGACGCCGGGGGCGAGATCAGCGGGGCCGATGCGTTCCGCCTGCACGACACCTTCGGCTTCCCGATCGACCTGACGATCGAGATGGCCGCCGAGCGCGGCGTCACGGTCGACCGTGCCGGCTTCGATAGCGCGATGGCCGAGCAGCGCGAGCGCTCGCGCGGCGAGAAGCGCGGCGCCCTGCGGCTGGACCCTGAGGTCGCCGCCCTGCGCAGCGAGTTCATCGGCTACCCGAACGAGACCAGTGCCGACGACCTGCGCGTCCTCGCCCTGGTCGAAGCTGAGCCGATGGGGATCGTGCTCGACCGCACCCCGTTCTACGCCGAGGGCGGCGGGCAGATCGGCGACCGCGGGGAGCTGATCGGCGTCGGCGGGCGCTTCCGGGTCGACGACACGCAGCGCGTGGGCGACGCGATCGTGCACCTGGGTGAGTTCGTGGACGGGACGCTTCGGCCCGGCGAGGCCGTGCGCGGCGAGGTTGACGCCGGGCGGCGCTGGGCGTCGGCGCGCAACCACACGGGCACGCATCTGCTGCATCGGGCGCTGCGCGACGTCCTGGGGGATCAGGCCAAGCAGGCCGGCTCGTGGGTCGGCCCCGAGGGGCTGCGGTTCGACTTCCCGGCCCAGTCGGCGACGCCTCGCGAGGCGCTCCGTCAGGTCGAGCGGCTCGTCAACCACCAGATCCGGCGCGACGCCCCCGTCCACCCCGAGTGGATGCCGATGCAGCAGGCCCAGGCGCTCGGCGCCGACATGTTCTTCGGCGAGAAGTACGTCCCCGAGTCCGTGCGCGTCGTCCGGGTCGACGGGTACTCCAAGGAGCTGTGCGGCGGAACGCACGTCGCCTCGACGGGGCAGATCGGGCAGCTGGTCATCACCGGCGAGTCGAGCATCGGCGCCGGCCTGCGCCGGATCGAGGCGGTGACCGGCGAGGCGGCCACCGAGCTCGTGGCGGACCGGCTCGAGGCGCTGCGGAGCGTGGCCCAGCTGCTCGGCGAGCGGGAGGAGAACGTCCCCCAGCGTGTCGAGGCGCTGCTCTCCCGGCTGCGCGAGGCGGAGAAGGCGGCCAAGGCGCCCCGGGCGACCACCGCCCGGCTGGACGCGGCGGGCGCGCTGCACGCGGCGCAGCAGGCGGGCAACGCGAAGGTCGTCGTCCAGCGCTACGACGACGCCGATGCGGGCGCGCTGCGCGGGCTCGTCGACGACATCCGGGGCATGACCGGACGGTTCGTGGCGGTCCTGGGCGGCGTGGCCGGCGACAAGCCGTCGCTCCTCGTCGCCGCCTCGCGCGACCTGGCCGCGGAGGGCTTCGACAGCGGCGCCATCGTACGCGCGGCGGCAGGATTGATCGGCGGCGGTGGCGGCGGACGGCCGGAGCTGGCCCAGGCGGGCGGGCGCGACGCCTCGGGGCTCGACGCGGCGCTGCATGAGGCGACCCGGCTGGCGCTGGAGTCGCTCCACCACCTCGAGTCACGCTGACCAGCGGGTCGTGACCGCGGTTCAGGGCCTCTGGAGTCGCGTCACCGACCGGGTGCGGAGCGCCGCCCGCGGACGTGGCGCATCCCCGGCGATCGCGTCGCTCGACATCGGGACCGAGTTCGCCAAGGCGCTCATCCTCACGGTCGAGCGCGATCCCGAGGGGAGGCTGGTCGGCGTCGTGCGCGGCTCCGGCCGGCAGCGCCAGGGGCTGGCGCACATGCAATCCGGCACGGTGACGGACATCGACGGCGTGGTGGCGAACTGCCGGGCGGCGCTCGACGAGGCGCGCGAGGCCGCCGGCCGACGTCCCATGGCGGCGGTCATCGGCATCGCGGGCGAGCTGGTCAAGGGCACGACCTCGAAGCTCGCCACGCGGCGTGACGACCCCCGGCGCCCCCTGGACGATGCCGAGCTCGAGCGCCTGGTCTCGAGAGCCCAGGACCGAGCCCTGCGCGACGCCGAGGAGCGCATCCGCTGGGAGTCGGGCGTGGATCGGCTCGAGGTGCGGCTCGTCCACGCCGCCATCGTCGAGATGACCATCGACGGATACCCGGTCAGCAACCCCATCGGCTTCACGGGCGCGCACGTCGAGATCAGCGTCTTCAACGCCTTCGCGCCGATGGTCCACCTGGGTGCGCTGCAGTCGGTGGCCAACGCCCTCGGCCTCGAGCTGCTCGGCGTCATCGCCGAGCCGTACGCCGTCGCCACCTGCCTGGATCCCGGTGAGCTGGGCGATGCGGGCGCCGTGTTCGTGGACATCGGCGGCGGGACGACGGACGTGGCGCTGGTGCGCGGCGGCGGCATCAGCGGAACGAAGATGCTGGCGCTCGGCGGGCGCGCCTTCACCAAGGGCCTCGCCGAACGCCTGGGCCTCTCCTTCGCCGATGCGGAGGCGGCCAAGCTGGCCGCGGCCGACGACGAGCGACCCGAGGTGGCCGAGACCCTGCTGGAGGACGCCCGCATCTGGCGCGACGGGGTGGCGCTGATGATCGGCGACCTCGCCGGCGACGATCTGCTGCCGGGAAGGATCCTGCTGTGCGGTGGCGGTGCGGACCTGCCGCAGGTGCGCCAGGTGCTCGACGAGGGCGACTGGTGGCGGACCCTGCCGTTCGCCCGCCGTCCGCAGGTGCGCGCCATGCGGACCGATGAGGTGGTCGGCCTGCGCGACGCCACCGGCACCCTCGGCAGCCGCCAGGACGTGACGCCCATGGCACTGGCCCACCAGGCCCTGATCATCGACGCCGGCGCGTCAGCGGTGGACCGCGCGATGCGCGGCGTCGTGCGCGAGATGCGGCTGTGAACGACGACGCCCCGGCCCTGCTCTACCTCGAGGCCGACGACGAGATCACGGCCGTCCTGCGGCGCGTCCGGGCGGCCGATCCCGGCCGCGTCATCCTGGTCGCGCCGGGCCGGTCGCGCGCGACCTCCAGCGTGGTCGCCCTCCGGCTCCTCGCCGGCGAAGGGCGCGACCTGGCGGTGGTGGGCGACGCGCTGACCCGCTCCCTGGCGGCCGAGGCCGGGCTGGCGGCCTACGCCACCGTCGACGACGCACGCCGCGCGGCGCCCGGCGAGGCCCCGCCCGCGCCCGAGCAGCGGCAGGCGGCCATCCACGTCGTCCGAGGCGACCGCCACGACGACACGGCGCCGACGCTCGCCGCCGCGCCGCTCGTCAACCCGGAGGTGGGGGAGGAGACCCGTCCGGTTGCGCTGAGTCGCCCGCCGCGGCCACAGGGGACGGTGCGCACGCCCGCACCACCTCCTCGACGGCGGACGCGTGGCGCGCCTCCGCGTCGCTCGGCGCTGATCGCGGTGCTCGGGCTGCTGGCCGCCTTCATCTTGGTCGCCAGCGTGGTCGGCGCCATGGTCTTGCCGGCGGCCACGGTCACCATCGCCCCGCGGACGGAGGTGATCGGACCCACCACCTACACCATCGCCATCGACGCGCCGCGCCAGGAGTCCGGCACGGTCACGGCGGACGCGACGGTCACCGCCACCGGGACGTACGCCGTTCAGCAGGCGGCGTCCGGCACGGTCGTCTTCTTCAACTGGACCTTCTTTCCGGTCACGGTGCCGGCCGGAACGCTGGTGGCGGCGGGGGAGCAGGCGTTCGCCACGCAGGCGGAGATCACCGTGGAGCGTGGACGGCTGACCGGACAGGGCACCATCCGCGCCGGTGAGGAGGCGGTGGCGGTGGTTGCGGCCGCACCCGGGGCGGCCGGCAACGTGCCGGCCGAGGCCATCAACCAGGTGCTCGACGCCGAGACCGATGCGCGCCTGCGTGGCTTCCCGGAGAACACGCGCCCGACGGTGACGAACCCGGAACCAACGTCCGGCGGGCTCGACAGCAGCGGCCCGGAGTTCGCGCAGGCCGATCTCGACGCCGCCACGACGTCGCTGACCGATGAGCTCCGGCAGCTTGCCGCGGAGGCGCTTCCCGAACCCGGCGACCAGATGGTGCTCCCGCCAGCCACCGCACCCGAGCCGGTCCTCACCGTGCCGGAGGGCCTGGTGGGCACGCGCGACCAGCCCGAGGCGACCATCTCCGGCACGCTCGACTGGTCGGTCTGGCTGGTCGACCGTGCCGCCGTGGAGGACGAAGCGCGCAATCGGTTCATCGGCGACGGCGCGTCGCTGCCGGACGGCCTGCAGCTCCTGTCCGACCAGACGCAGGTCGACGTGGGTGACGCCCGGCTCCTCGAGGGCGACCGCGTCGAGGTCGACGTGACCGTCACCGGGGTGGCGACCTCCGAGATCGATCCGGCCGAGGTCATCGCGCGCATCCGCGGCCTGGGGCCGGACGAGGCGCAGCTGGCCCTGGCCGACCTCGGACCGGCGCGGGTCGACCTGTGGCCCGGCTGGGTCACGACCGTCCCGGACATGGAGTGGCGGATCGAGGTGCGCGTGGAGGGCGCCGATCTGCCGAGCGGCGGCCCGTCCCCCTCGGACGCCGCCGCCAGCGCATCGCCGTGAGCCGGGTGATCGCGCTCGACCACGGCGAGCGGCGCATCGGTGTGGCGATGGCCGACCGCGAAACCGGCATGGCGTTTGCCAGACCCGCGATCCGACGGCGCCGGCTGGAGGCCATCCTCACCGAGGTGGCCGAGCTGTGCGCCCGGGAGGGGGCGGAGCTCGTCGTCATCGGACTGCCGCGGAACATGGACGGCTCGGAGGGGGTGCAGGCGCAGCGGGCCCGCGCGTTCGGGGAGGCGCTGGCGGCCCGTGGGTTGCGCGTGGTGTACGAGGACGAGCGTCTCAGCTCGTGGGACGCGACCCAACGGCTGGCTGCCGCAGGTCGCCGGCCGAGCCGCGCCAGCGGCGAGCTGGACTCGGCGGCGGCCCGGCTGATCCTGCAACAATACCTGGACGCCCGTGGCGAGGGCCCGCGGCACCCTGAGGAGACCGAATGACCCGACGCCCCGTCATGAGCGACTACGACGAGCGCCGCAACCGGCGCATCCGCGAGCTGCGCGAGCAGCGCGAGGCGCCCGTCCGACGTCGCCGGCGCGTGCAGCCGCTCCTGCTGCTGGCCTGGATCGCCGGCAGCATCGCGCTCCTCGGCATCCTCATCGTGTTCGGCTTCAACGTGTTCTTCGCCCCGCGGGTGATGGCGTGGGTCGAGCAGAACCCGGGCGCCATCAGCAACGGCATCGTCGAGGACTTCGTGCGCTGGTATCGCCCCGAGGAGCTCGCCGACGAGCCCGCCAGCTCGGAGATCGAGCGTGTCACCGTGGACGTGCCGCAGGGCGCATCGGACGCGCAGATCTCGAAGCTGCTGTATGACGCGGGCCTGATCAAGAGCCAGATCGCGTTCCACTACCAGGTCATCCAGGCCGGCCGCGAGGGCACGCTCAACTTCGGCACCTACGACCTGTCGCCGACGTTGACGCCCAGCCAGATCATCGCGGCCATGAAGGGAGAGGCGGTGGAGACGACGACCGTCACCATCCGCGAGGGGTTGCGACTGGAGGAGGTGGTCGCCGCCGTCGGCGCGACCGATCCGCCGATGACCGTCAACCTCGAGGAGCTTGCCGCCCTGCTGGAGGCGCCGCCAGCGGACCTGCTGAACCAGTACGACTTCCTGGCCGATCTGCCCGCCGGCCGGTCGCTGGAGGGCTACCTCTCGCCCGACACGTACAACATGGACATCACCTGGTCGGAGACGAAGATCGCGCAGACCCTCCTCGACCACTTCGGCGAGCAGCTGACGCAGGAGATCCGCGATGGAATCGCGGCCAAGGGCCTGACCATCGACGAGGCGGTGATCATCGCCAGCATCGTCGAGCGTGAGGCGGTGATCGACGACGAGCGACCGCTGATCGCCGCCGTCTACATCAACCGGTACCTCAACCCGGACAACCCGCAGACGGTGGGCCTGCTCAACGCGGACCCGACGCTGCAGTACGGGCTGACGACGTCCGAGCTGCGGCCGGAGGGCCATCCGCTCCTGCAGGGCACCGAAGGCAGCTCCCTGCCGGTCGATTCGTGGGGCAGCGCCGACTGGTGGCCCATGCTCCAGACCACCGGCGGCGACGTCGCGCTCCCGGACTCCCTGGCCGGCTTCCAGACGTACCTCAACCCGGGCATCCCGCCGATGCCCATCGCCAACCCGCGTCCCGGCTCGATCGCGGCCGTGGCCAACGCACCGCTCGATCAGGGCTACCTGTTCTTCGTGGCCGGCTGCCCGGGCGGCACGCGCGACGGCTCGCACTACTTCGCGGCAACGCTCGACGAGCACAACGCGAACATCGCACGGGCCAACGAGGAGTGCGCCGGCCAGTGATGGGGGATCGGCTGTCGCGCCTCCGGGCGCTCCTCGACGAGCGCGCGCTGGATGGCGTGCTGCTGAGCCGCAGCGCCAACAAGCGCTACCACAGCGGCTTCCGGCTCGGCGATGCCGAGGGTCCGACCTCGGGCTGGGCCGGCACGCTGCTCGTCACGCGCGACGCGACGCTGATCTTCGCCGACTCCCGCTACACCGAGCAGGCGGCGATCGAGGCACCGGACTGGCAGCTCATCCCGACCACGGGACCGATGCACGTCGACCTCCCGCCGCTCCTCCTGGAGCACGAGATCGCGGCGCTCGGCATGGAGGCGGCCGTCGTCTCGCACGCCGATTGGGCGTCGCTGGCCGAGGCGGCACCCGGCGTCGAGCTCCACGCCATCGACGACGAGCTGGTCCCGCTGCGGATCCTCAAGGCGCCCGAGGAGGTGGATGCGATCGGGCGCGCCTGTGCGCTGGGCGACGCCTGCTTCGCGCACCTGGTCGACTGGATCCGCCCCGGCATGACCGAGCGCGAGGTGGCCTGGGAGCTGGAGTCGTTCTTCCGCGCCAACGGCGCCGAAGGGCTGGCCTTCGACACGATCGCGCTGGCCGGACCCCGAGCCGCCATGCCGCACGGCCGCCCATCCGACGCGATCGTGGAGCCCGGGAACGTCCTGCTACTCGACTTCGGCTGCATCGTCGACGGGTACCGGTCCGACATGACCCGCACCCTGTTCGTGGGCGATGTGCCGGACCAGATACGCCACTACCACGACGCCGTGCGCGAGGCCCAGCAGGCGGCCATCGACGCGCTCCGGCCCGGGGTCGACGGCTTCGACATCGACGCCATCGCCCGTCAGCGGATCGTGGACGAGGGCGTGGAGCCCTACGGGCACGGGCTCGGCCACGGCATCGGCCTCGAGACCCACGAGCCGCCCTCGCTGCGGCGAACGGCGCACGGGAGCCTGCAGCCGGGGATGGTGTTCAGCGTCGAGCCGGGGATCTACCTGCCGGGAGTCACCGGGATTCGGATCGAGGACATCGTCGTGCTCGAGGAGTCCGGCCCCCGACGCCTGACGAGCGCACTGCGCGAGCCCATTCGCATCGGCTGACGCCAGGTCTCGACCGCGCGGCCCGGGACGCACGGCCCGTCCCGATCGGTCCCTCCGGCCCTGCCACCGCGACGTCCGGACGTGGACGCTCGCAGACGCAGGAGGTGCAGCAGCAATGAACAGTCTCGTCATCGTCGGGTCGCGCTCCGGGAATACGCGCACGATCGCCGAGGCCATCGCCGACGGCCTGCGCGCCGCCGGCCCGGTCCAGATCACCGAGCTCGAGGAGGCGCCAACGGTCGTGCCAACCGGCACCACGCTGCTGGTGATCGGTGCCCCGACCGAGGGCCACGGCCTCTACGAGCCGATGGAGAAGTATCTCGAGCGGTTGAGCGACGAAGGGCTGGCGGGCATGGAGGCGGCCGCGTTCGATACGCGGCTCGACTGGCCACGCTGGCTGTCGGGCTCCGCGGCGGATCGCATCGCCGACGCCCTGCGCGACCGCGGCGCATCCGTCCTGTCCACCGAGAGCTTCCTGGTCACGATGAAGCCGGAGCTCGAGGACGGGCAGCTGGAGCGGGCACGAGCGTGGGGCAGCTCCCTGGCCGATGCCGTGGCGGCGGCCGCAGCGGCCGGCTGACGGGCGCGCCGTCGCGCACGCCCTCGTATATACCGATATACGC
This sequence comes from Candidatus Limnocylindria bacterium, assembly GCA_035764845.1. Classification (GTDB taxonomy): domain Bacteria; phylum Chloroflexota; class Limnocylindria; order QHBO01; family QHBO01; genus JACDBZ01. Next base: position 5,613 of record DASTYP010000231.1, on the reverse strand, counting down.
ACCGCCTCCGGGGGGAGCGCCGCGCTATCCTGTGGGCCGCATCGGCCACCCCACGAGGAGACGCGATTGATCAGCACGGGCGACGTCAAGAAGGGCGTCATCATCGAGCTCGACGGGCAGCTCATGAAGGTCCTGGACTGGAGCCACATCAAGATGGCCCGCGGTTCGGCGCAGGTGCGCATGAAGCTGCAGAACGTGCGCAAGGGCGACATCGTCGAGCGCACCTTCCAGGCCGGCACCCGCTGGCCGCGAGCGCGCGTCGAGCAGCGCAAGGCGCAGTACCTGTACAGCGACGGCGACACGTACCACTTCATGGATTCGGAGACGTACGACCAGTTCGCGATCAGCGGCGCCATGCTGGGTGACGACGCGAAGTACCTGCTCGAGAACACCGACGTCTTCGTCAGCACCCACGAGAGCGAGGTCCTGGGCGTCGACCTTCCCGTCACCGTCGACCTGCGCGTCACGTCGACCGAGCCCGGGTTCGCGGGAGATACGGCCACCGGTGCCAAGAAGGCCGCCACCGTCGAGACCGGCCTGGTGGTCCAGGTGCCACTGTTCGTGAACGAGGGCGACCTGCTGCGGATCGACACCCGAACCGGCGAGTACGTCACCCGCGTCCAGTAAGCGGCCGTCCGCTACGCTGGACCGATGAGCGCCGAGCAGCCCTCGCTCTGGGACCAGCCGGCGGCCGATGCGCCGCCCGAGCCTCCCGTCGCGCGCCCGAGCCCGCGCATCCTGCGCGTCACCGACCTGAACCGCCGCGTCCGCTCCCTGCTTGATGCCGATGCGGTCCTCGCCGATGTCTGGGTCGAGGGCGAGGTCAGCCAGCCATCCTTCCCGCCATCGGGGCACTGCTTCTTCACTTTGAAGGACGCGAACAGCCAGATCCGATGCGCGCTCTTCCGCGAGGAGCTGGCGCGGGTGGTGGTGCGTCCCGGGCACGGCATGAACGTCATCGTCCACGGCCGGGTCCGCGCCTACGAGCCGCAGGGCGTCTATCAGCTGTACGTCGAGTCGCTCACGCCGGCCGGCGCCGGGGACCTGCACGCCCGATACGAGCAGCTCCGCAGCCGGCTGGCCGCGGTGGGCCTCTTCGATGACGACCGCAAGCGCCCGATCCCGCGCTGGCCGCGGCGCATCGGCGTCGTGACCTCGCCCGTCGGCGCGGTGTGGCGCGACATCAACAACGTCCTGCGCCGACGCTACCCGCTGGTCGAGCTGGTGCTCTCGCCGACCGTGGTGCAGGGCGCGACATCGGCACCGGCCATCGAGCGGGCGCTGAAGCGGCTGTACGCCCAGCCCGACATCGACACGATCATCCTGGCGCGCGGCGGCGGCTCGCTGGAGGACCTGTGGGGGTTCAACGAGGAGCGGGTGGTGCGCACCGTGGCGGAGTCACCGGTCCCGATCGTGGTGGGCGTCGGACACGAGTCGGACGTGACGCTCGCCGACTTCGCGGCCGACCTGCGGGCACCGACCCCCAGCGCCGCCGCCGAGCTGGCCACGCCCGACGGAACCCAGCTGCCCGCGATCCTGGCCCGCCTGCGCGACCGCGCCGGAGCCGCACTGCTGGGTCGCGCCCAAGAGCGGCGCCGCTTCGTCGACGCCGAGCGGCGGGCGCTGGCGGGCCTCGCACCGGACATCATCAGCGCTCGCCAGCGTGCCGCCGATCTCCTCGACCGCGGCGCCCGCGCCCTGAGCGACCGGGCCGAGCGGCGGCGGCTTCAGCTCGACGCCGCGGCGGAGGGTCTGCGCACGCTCTCGCCGATGGCGACGCTCGACCGTGGCTACGCGATCGCGCGCACCGCCGATGGCGCCATCCTCCGGGATGCCTCGGTGGTCGCCGCCGGTGACGCGCTCCAGGTGGTGCTCGGGCGGGGTACCGTGGAGACGCGCGTGGAGCGCACCCGCACCGACGGAACCGAGGAGCTGCTGTCGTGATCGATGACGCCACCCTGGACCAGCTGAGCGACGAGGAGCTGGCGACACGCCCCTTCGACGAGCTGGTGGCCGCGCTGCAGCAGACGGTCCAGCGCCTCGAGGCTGGCAGCGTCGGGCTGGAGGACAGCATCGAGCTCTACAAGCGCGGGCTCCGGCTGCACGCGGCGTGCGACGAGCGACTCCGCCAGGCCGAGCTCCAGATCACGGAGCTGGGACGCCGCGGCGTGACCGGCGCGGAACGCGAGCCCGAAGCCACGTCGGGATGACGCGCATTCGGCCGGCGCGGCCGGACGATGCCTCCGCCATCGCGGAGCTCACCACTCAGCTCGGCTACCCGACCTCGACGGAAGAGGCGGCCTCCCGCCTCGTACACCTCGGCGACGGGGCCGGTGTGGTCCTGGTCGCGTCCGACGAGGGCGACACGGTCATCGGCTGGATCCAGGTCGGCGCCGTCGTCACCCTGGAGGTCGGCGCCCACGCCGTGATCCACGGCCTCGTGGTCGGCGAGGGGCACCGCAACGCGCGCATCGGAGCCGCGCTACTGGAGGCGGGAGAGGCGTGGGCGCGCGAGGCCGGCATCGCCGTCATGCTCGTGCGCTCGCGGGAGACACGCGAGCGGGCGCATCGGTTCTACGAGCGTCATGGGTACGAGCTGACGAAGCGGAGTCACGTCTTCCGCAAGCCGCTCGTCTGAAGGTCGCCGGGACGCGAATTCGGGCCTCCCGGCCTATACTCACCCGCGACTCTGGAGGGCAAGGTTCCCTTGACGCTGCTCGAAACGATTCGCGAGCCGACACAGCTCCATGACATGACGTCCGACCAGCTGGACCAGCTGGCGGCCGAGCTGCGCGAGAAGATGATCCGGACCGTCCACAAGACGGGCGGGCACCTCGCCAGCTCGCTGGGCGCGGTCGAGATCACCCTGGCGCTGCACCGCGTGATGGACTCGCCGCGCGACCGGATCGTGTGGGACACCGGGCATCAGGCCTACGCCCACAAGCTGCTGACGGGCCGCTGGGACCGCTTCGACACGCTGCGCCAGGTCGGCGGCATCGGCGGCTTCCCGCGCCGCAGCGAGAGCGCGCACGACGTCTTCGACGGCGGCCACGCCGGGACGGGCGTCAGCATCGGGGTCGGGCTGGCGGCCGCCCGCGACCAGAAGCCGTCAACCGATCCGGCGCGACGCCAGCGCATCGCCGTGTGCGTCGGCGACGCCGCGATGGGGTCCGGCCTGACCCTCGAGGCGCTCAACCACCTCGGCCACGTCAAGCACCCGCTGTTGATCGTGCTCAACGACAACGAGATGAGCATCAGCCCGTCGGTCGGCGGCCTCTCCACGCGGCTCAACAAGCTGCGGCTGTCGCGCGCCTACCAGGAGACGAAGACGGCCACGTCGCGCACGCTGCCGCGCATCCCGCTGGTCGGAAAGCCCGCACTCGAGGTGCTCGGCTGGGCCAAGGAGAGCTTCAAGCGCTCGTGGGCGCGGGTCGGGTTCTTCGAGGACATCGGCATCACCTACATCGGGGTGCTGGACGGACACGATCGCGAGGAGTTGGAAGAGGCCTTCGAGGCGGCCTTCCAGATCGACGCGCCGGTGCTCGTGCACGTCAAGACCATCAAGGGCCGCGGCTACGCGCCCGCGGAGGAGGACTCGCAGAGCTTCCACGGTGCGTCGCTGCCGCCCATCGACCTGTGCCTGATCGACCCGACCGAGGAGCCGCTGCCCGCGGAGGCGACGCCGCAGCGCAAGCCGAAGACGTACACGCAGACGTTCGTCGAAGAGCTTGTCCGCCTGGCGGAGGCCGATACGCGCATCACCGCCATCACGGCCGGCATGCCGACCGGCACCGGCCTGTCGCGCTTCGCGGAGCACTTCCCGCGACGCTTCCACGACGTCGGGATCGCGGAGCAGCACTCGGTCACCATGGCCGCCGGGCTGGCGCTGGCCGGCATGCGCCCGGTGGTGGCCCTGTACTCGACCTTCAGCCAGCGCGCGTACGACGGCCTGGTCCACGACGTCTGCCAGAACGACCTGCCGGTGCTGCTCGCGCTGGACCGATCCGGCCTGGTCGGCGAGGACGGAACCTCGCACCAGGGCATGTTCATGCTGCCCGCCATGCGGTCGCTGCCGAACCTGGCGATCGGCTCGCCGAAGGACGAGCAGGAGCTGCGCGACCTCGTGGTCACGGCGCTCGGACATCCGGGGCCGATGGCGCTGCTCTATCCGCGCGACGCGGGCGAGGACCTGGACGACCGGGCGGGCGAGGCGCTGGAGGTCGGGCGCGGCGAGGTCCTGCGCGAGGGGTCTGATGTTCTGCTGGTCGGCTTCGGGCCGATCGTCCAGCGGCTCTTGGCCGTGGCGGACACGCTGGCCGCCGATGGCGTCGACGTCGCGGTGATCAACGCGCGATGGGCAAAGCCGCTCGACGAGTCGCTGATCGCGGAGCACGCCGCGGACAAGCGGCTGGTGGTGACGGCGGAAGAGTCGGCCGGGATGGGCGGCTTCGGCGACGGGGTGCTCGACGCGCTGAACCGTGCCGGGATCCGGGCGCCGGTCCACAAGGTCGCGCTGGCCGAAGGGTTCGTGCACCATGGGGCGGTTGACGACCTGCGGCGCCAGCAGCGGATCGACGCCGACGGAATCCTCGCCCAGGTTCGTGAGGCGCTCGGCAGCGGCGAGAGCGCTCGACCACGGCCGCGCGTGGTTGCCGGGTAGCGCGCGACCGATACGCGTCACAGAAACGACCCGACCGCGGCTCCACCGCCGCACCGACTAGCATCACGGGCATGCCCCGCGTTCGCCTGGACCAGCTGCTCACCGAGCGCGGGCTGGCACGCTCGCGGGCCGAGGCGCAGTCGCTGATCCTGGCCGGTGAGGTGGAGCTGGACGGCACGCGCCGGCTGAAGCCTGGCCAGCTCGTCAGCAGCGACGCCCAGCCGACGGTCCTCCAGAGGCCGCGCTGGGCCAGCCGAGCAGGCGCCAAGCTCGAGCACGCGCTGGACGCCTTCGGCATCGAGCCGACCGGGATGGCCGCGCTGGATGCCGGCGCCTCGACCGGCGGCTTCACTGACGTCCTGCTCGCCCGCGGCGCTCGCATCGTCTACGCGGTCGATGTCGGCCGGGCCCAGCTCGTGGACCGGCTCAGGCGAGATCCGCGGGTGGTCAGCATGGAGCGCACGAACCTGCGCGACCTGCGTGAGCTGCCCGAGCGGATGAACGTAACGACCCTGGACCTGAGCTTCATCGGCCTGGCGCTGGTCCTGCCGGCCGTCCGCGAGCTGCTCGCCACCGACGGCGAGGTCGTGGCGCTGGTCAAGCCGCAGTTCGAGGCCGGCAAGGACGATGTGCCGCGCGGAGGCGTCGTTCGCGATCCAGCGACGCACGCCCGCGTGCTGCGCCAGGTCATCACCGATGCTCGACGCATCGGCCTCGAGCCGAAGGCCGTCGAGCGGTCACCCATCGCGGGCGCTGACGGCAACGTCGAGTTCCTGCTGCACCTCGTGCGCGGCGGCGAACCGACCGATCTGGACGCTCGCGTGACCGAGCTGACCGATTCCGCCGGGAGCGAGGAACGGGCGTAGCACGCGCGTACTACGATCAGCCCTGTGAAGCGCCGAGGACCGTCCGGTCCAACCGTCGAGCAGCTGGGCATCGGCTTCGAGGGCATC
>DASTYP010000230.1:0-4905 GCA_035764845.1 Candidatus Limnocylindria bacterium | reverse complement strand
TCCTGGCCGCGCTCATCGTGCTGGGCCTGCTCGGCGGTGCCGTGACGCTCATCACCGACGTGATGTGGTTCGACGCCCTCGGCCGGCGCGACGTCCTGGTGACGCGCCTGACCGCGCAGGTCGGCCTCTTCGTTGCCGGCTTCGTCGCGATGCTGATCCCCGCCCTGGTGAGCGTCTGGTTGGCCCGGCGGATCGCGCCGCAGGCGCCGGTGCGCCGGCTGGGCGGCATGGAGATGCCGGACGCGTCGCGGCTGATCGCGATCGCGCTCACCGCCGTCGCCATCCTCCTGGCGCTCGGCAGCGGGGCGGCGTGGAGCGCGAACTGGGAGACCGTCCTCCTCTTCCTCAACGGCCGTGGCTGGGGCGTCGAGGATCCGACCCTTGGTCGCGACGTCGGCTTCTACGTCTTCGACCTGCCGTTCTGGCGCTTCCTGCTGGGGTGGGCCTCGACGACGCTGATCGTCATCGGTCTGCTCACGCTGGGCACCTACGCCGCCCGGGCGCTGCGCTGGCAGTTCCACCTGAGCGCCCCGGTGCGGGCGCACCTGTCCGTGATCGGCGCGCTGCTGCTGGTCGTCATCGCGGGCGGGTACCAGCTGGACATCGCGGACCTGGCGTATTCGACGCGGGGCGTCGGCGCATCGGTCCATGCGGCCATGTACACGGACATGAACGCGCAGCTGCCGGCGTACGTGATCCTGACCGTGGTGGCGCTCGCATCGGCGGCGCTGCTGCTGCTCAACACCTGGTTCCGGACCCTGTGGCTGCTGCTGCTGGCCGGTGGCGCGTGGATCGTGCTGTCGGTGGTGGTCGGGAGCCTCTACCCGTCGTTCGTGCAGACGGTCCAGGTCAACCCGAACGAGCTCAACGTCGAGCGGCCGTACCTGGTCAATCACCTCGAGGCGACGCGTCGCGCCTTCGACCTCGACACCATCGACACGCGCCGCTTCACCGGTGAGCAGGAGCTGACCCGCGACGTCTTCGACGAGGACCAGGCGACGGTCGACAACCTGCGGCTGTGGGACTACCGCCCGCTGCTGACGACCTTCGGGCAGCAGCAGATCCTGCGGCGCTACTACGCCTTCACCGATGTCGACATCGACCGCTACCAGATCGCGGGCGAGCAGCGCCAGATCATGCTCAGCGCCCGCGAGCTGGATGTGGAGCGGCTGGCCGAGCCGGCCCGGACCTGGACCAACGAGCGGCTGGTCTTCACCCACGGCTACGGGATTACCGCGGTGCCGGTCGACGCCGTCACGCCGCAGGGCACGCCGGACTACCTGGTCAGCGGCATCAACCGCGAGCCGCAGCTTCCGCTGCAGCAGCCGCGCATCTACTTCGGCGAGGCGACCGATACGTACGTCGTGACCGGCACGACCACCGCGGAGTTCGACTACCCGATCGACACCGGTGAGGCCGGCGGCGGCGAGACCGAGGGCGCCGAGACGACGTGGAACGGCACGACTGGCGTGAGCATCGGCAACCCGATCGCCCGGCTGCTGTTCGCGCTGCGGATGAGCGACTTCAACCTGCTCATCTCCGGGCAGCTGACCGGGGAGTCGCAGATCCTCTTCGATCGGTCCATCTACGAGCGCGTCGCGAAGATCGCGCCCTTCCTCGCCTATGACCGCGATCCGTACCTGGTCAGCGCCGACGACCGCCTGCTGTGGGTGTGGGACGCCTACACCGTCAGCGATCGCTACCCGAACGCGCAGCCGTTGCCCGCCGGATCGCGATTCGCCGGGGCGAACTACGTGCGCAACAGCGTGAAGGTCGTGATCGACGCCTACGACGGCACCGTCGACTTCTACCTGGCCGATCCGGACGAGCCGATCGTCGCCGCCTACGCCCGCATCTTCCCGGACCTCTTCCAGCCGATGGACGCGATGGCGGAGGACCTGCGCGCCCACCTCCGCTTCCCGGAGGACCTGTTCAGCGCGCAGGTCGAGCAGTACCGCCTCTACCACCTGCCGGCCAACGACAACGGCGCGACGACCTTCTACAACCAGGACGACCGGTGGGCCATCCCGGAGGACGTGGTCGCCGGCAACGACACGCCCATGGAGCCGTACTACGTGATCATGCGGATCCCCGGCGAGGAGGCAGCTGAGTTCGTCCTCATCCAGCCGCTCGTCCCCGAGGGCCGGCCCAACATGATCGCCTGGGTCGCGGCGCGCATGGACCCGGGCGTGTACGGCGAGCGGATCGCGTTCCAGTTCCCCACCGGCACCTCCATCCCCGGTCCGGTCCAGGTGGAGTCGCGGATCGCGGCGGACGATGCCATCAGCGAACAGTTCACGCTGTGGACCAACGCCGGCTCTCGTGTCGTGCGCGGCAACCTGCTGGTGCTGCCCATCGGCGAGGACGGGCTGCTGTACGTCGAGCCGATCTTCCTGCAGGCCGAGGGCGCCCCCTTCCCCGAGTTCGTGCGCGTGATCATGGTCGACCAGAACCGGGTCGCCTTCGCCGATACGGTCGAGGGCGCCATCCGGCAGCTCCTGGGCGAGGCCGAGCCGCCGCCGCCCGAGCAGCCGGAGCCGCCGGGCGAGTCGCCCTCGCCCTCGCCGTCACCGTCGCCGGGCGAGTCGCCCGGGGAGTCGCCCGGCGAGCTGCCGGCCGATGCCGCGGGCCTCATCGCCGAGGCGCAGCGGCTCTACGACGAGGCGCAGGCGGCGCTCGACGACGGGGACCTGGGCACGTACCAGGAGCGGATCGACGAGCTGGCGCGGGTCCTCGACGCGCTCGAGGCCCTGACCGGGGAGTAGCCGCGGCGGTTGCGCGAGGCGCGACTATTCGCGGCTCTCGGGTGGTTCCACTCGGAGCTCGGCCGCTCGCGCCACGATCGGCGCGCCACGCAACCAGCCCCTCGGAAGGCGCAAGCCCCAGGCAACGGAGTGGCCGCCAGGCCGGGGGTGGACCCCGGCCCGACGGCCGATGCGCGAGACGTTGGCCGCGCGGTGACGGCCCGGATCAGTTCTGGACGTACGTCTCGAACGACCCGGTGTAGTCCGTCGGGATGTTGATGCGGCCATAGACGCCGACCGTCCAGGTCCCCGCCATCGGGGAGGTGACGATGAGCGCCCGATGATTCACCGCGCCGATGTCGAGGAGCGCGGCGGACTCACCGGCCACCTGGCAATTCGGGTCGTACAGCCGCAGGTAGATCAGCTGGTTGGGATCGGCCCACTCGATCTCGACGTAGACCGCATCGGTGCCCGAGGTGACGGTGAACTGATGGTGGTTCAGCAGGCCCGTCGAGTCGGGGCACTCGGCCAGCGCCCAGGAGTTGGGGAGCAGCACGGTCCCGCCGAACGCCGCCTCGCTGGCGAGGCTGAACTGCGGCGTCCTGCCGTTGACCGAGGGCGGGAAGTGGATCTTGCCCTTCTCGGCCGATGCGACCGACTCGTAGGCGTCGAGGTAGCCGAGGCCGACCTCGAACATCTCGTAGGCGGGCATGTTGTCGGCCGTGCCCTCGATGATGTCGATGACGTTCTGCGGCGAGAGCGTCGGACGCGCATCGAGCATCAGGGCGATCGTTCCGGCCACGTGCGGGGTCGCCATGCTGGTGCCGTCCGCGTAGGTGTACATCGGGTACTCCGGATCCACGCCGGGTGCCATCAGCGTGGCCGTGGCGCTCTTGGCCGCCTCGATCTCCTGGCCCGGGGCCGTGACCGAGGGTCGGTAGATGCCGGTGTCGCTCCGCTGGGCCGCGCGGCGATCCCACGGTCCCTCGATTCGGCCACGGGAGCTGAAGTCCGCGAGGGCGCGGTCCTTCGTCCCGGCCGCCACGCTGAGGACCCATGGCGACGCGGAGTACGGGTTGAGGGTGTTCGGCCCACCCGAGTTGGAGGCGGCGAACACGACGGTGATCCCCGCGTCGTACATGGCGCGGGTCGCCACGTTCACGGGATCGTCGGGGTTGTAGTCGGATCCGTCGCAGCAGCCCCAGCTGTTGCTGCTGACGCGGATACCGAGCTCCGGGTGGCTCAGGATGTAGTCGAACGAGGCGAGGATCAGGCCGTCGAGGAGGACGGCCCCGGCATCGGTCTTGAAGCTGTGGACGGTGGCGCCGGGGGCGACGCCGACGAAGCGGCCGCCGGACGCGGCGCCCGAGCCGGCGATGGTGCTGGAGACGTGCGTGCCATGGCCGTACGTGTCGGTCGTCGGCGTCGGAACCACGACCGCCGGATCGGCGGCGAACGGGTCGCCGACCACGGTGTAGGTGACTGCCCCGGCGAGGTCCGGGTGCGTCGAGTCCATGCCGGTGTCGATCACCGCCACGCCGATGCCCGCGCCCGTGTAGGGCGAACGGAGACCCTCACCACGGTGCACCCGATCGGCGCCGATGAGCGGGACGCTCTCGTCGAGGACCGGCTCCTGCTCCTGGTCGTGCCAGACCGAGCGGACCTCCGGCCACGATGCCACCTCCCGGATCTGGGCCGCCGTCAACGTCGCCATCGCCATCGGGAGGGTCGCCAGGCGGGTCCCGCCGACGCCGAGGGTGTCGAGCCGGCTCATGCCGCTGCGGTCGTGGAAGGTGACGATGGCCGGTGAGGTCGCGTCGTCGGCGGCCGTCGCCAACCAGGACGAGAGCGACGAGGAGAGGGTCGCCGTCGGCGCCGCGTTCGTGAAGCCGGGCGTGCCGGCCAGGAGCGCCGTCAGGGCGAGGAGTGCGGCCAGGCCGATGGCCAGGAACGGCCGCGAGGGACGCGCGGTAACGCAAGAGGACATGGGGCGAACTCCTGTGCGTCTGTTGACCGCGGCTCGGGAGCTCGGATCGCGGCCCGCGTGGCTGCAAGGAGCGTGCCCGAGGGGTCGACCGAAGGGCGGGCAATCGTCATGCCCGGATCCGGTCGGCGTCGCTCTAGACTCCGGGGCGATGGACATCCTGGTCATCGGCGGTGG
>DASTYP010000229.1:0-10011 GCA_035764845.1 Candidatus Limnocylindria bacterium | reverse complement strand
GTTCCTGGTCGATCGGTCCATCCTCAGCGTCGTCCGCGCCATCCCGGACATCCTCTACGCGCTGGTCTTCGTCGCCGCGGTGGGTATCGGGCCGCTGCCCGGCATCGCCGCGCTGGTGCTGTTCAACATCGGCGTCGTCGCGAAGCTGCTGTCGGAGACCGTCGACGGCGTCGATGCGGGCCCGATCGAGGCGAGCCGAGCCGGCGGTGGCAACGGCGTCCAGACCATGCGCTGGGCGGTGCTGCCCCAGGTGCTGCCGAACTACGTCGCCTACTCGCTCTACACCTTCGAGCTGAACATCCGGGCGTCGACCGTCATCGGTATCGTCGGGGCCGGCGGCATCGGCAACCTGCTGCTCGGCCAGTACCGATTCTTCGCGTGGAGCAACGTGTCGGTCATCGTCGTCGAGCTGTTCGTCTTCGTGTTCCTGATCGAGATGGTTTCGATCTGGCTTCGTCGGAGGCTCGTGTGACGGCCGCCGTCGCGGCCGCGCGACCCGCGCGACCCTCGCACGCGAGGCGCAACCTGGCGCTGCTGGCCACGGCCGCGGTGGTCGCCTGGTCCGCGGTCACCGTCGGGATCGATGTCACGCGCATCGTCGACCTTCCCGGCGGCCTGGCCCGCGTCTTCTGGGAGATGTTCCTCAAGGAGGGCGTCGAGTGGAGCTACCTCGGCGACGCGCTCGGGTACATGCTCGAGTCCCTGCAGATCGCGTGGGTCGGCACCGTCATCGGCGCCATCATCTCGCTGCCGCTCGGCTTCTTCGGCGCCAAGAACGTCTCGAGCGGCCTGGTCTCGAACGTGATGCGCCAGGTGCTCAACGCCATCCGGGCCTTCCCGGAGATCGTCCTGGCCATCGCCATCTTCATCCCGATCGCCGGCCTCGGGCCGGTGGCGGGCGCGCTTGCCATCGGCCTCCATTCGGTCGGCACCCTCGGGAAGCTGACGGCCGAGGTCGTGGAGGGGATCGACCCCGGCCCGGTGGAGGCGGCGCGCGCCGCCGGAGGCCGGCCGCTCCAGGTCCAGCGCTGGGGCGTCGTGCCGCAGGTGCTGCCCGAGGTCATCGCCTTCTGGCTCTACCGCTTCGAGATCAACATCCGCGCGGCGGCCGTGCTGGGCGTCGTGGGCGCCGGCGGTATCGGCTTCGTGCTGCAGCAGGCGATCAGCTTCGGCCGATTCCCGCGCGCCGGCATGATCATCCTGGTGGTCGTCGTCGCCACCATCCTGGTCGACACCGTCTCGGGTTGGGTGCGGCGTCGCATCATCGAGGGCGAGGGCGCCAAGCGCGTCACGGGCGACGAGATCGAGCAGCCGGAGCTCACCGAGGACATTGCCGCGCGGATCCAGCGGCCCTAGCCCCGCCTCCGGCCTCGGAGGATCGGCGCCACCTGGACCACGGCGGCTCCGACCGCCGCGAGGAGCAGGCCCAGCAGCTGGGACGCACCCAGGGCCTCGCCGAGGAAGACGACCGCCAGGACGGCGATCTGGATGGTCATGGTGTTGTTGACGACGCTCGACTCCACCGCCGTCAGCGTGCGCAGCGTGTGGTTCCACAGGGTGAACGCGAACGCGGTGTTCACCACGGCGAGCCACACCACGATCAGCCACGCCCCGAGGTCGAGGGAGGGCCACCCCTCGAGGAGCACCCCGACGATCAGGAGCAGCGCGCCACCGACGGCCATGCTGCTCGCGGTGAGTCCCACCGGTCCGCCGAGGCGGAGGGTGGCGTCGCGCGCCAGCCGGCGTCCGACGTGCGCGGAAGTCGCCGCTGCCGCCACGCACACGCCTGCGGCCAGGAAGCCGAGGGCCGCATCGGGTGGCACCTCGAAGGGGCCGAAGTAGACGACCGCCCCCACCAGCAGCAGGCCGATGCCGGCCGCCTGCATGGCCGATGCGCGCTCGGAGCCAGCCGTGAGCGCGATCAGCGCCACCCACACCGGCGTCGAGGAGAGGACCAGCGTCACGGCCGTGGCCGGGAGCACGCTGAGGGCCGCGAACTGCGCGCCCTGGGCGATGGCCACGAACAGCAGCCCGTACGCGGCGACGGCGGCGAAGAGCCGCGCGTCGGGCGGCCGCTGCGCATCGGCGCGGGCGCGGACGGCACGGATGCCGAACGGCAGGAGCACCAGCGCCGCCAGTGCGTACCGCAGGCCGGCGAAGGAGATGGGCGCCAGGTCCAGATCGTCCAGGCCGATCTTGATCAGCACCCACGAGGTCGACCACAGGAAGGTGACGAACAGCGCCTGCAGCACCGCCAGCGCGTGCTGGCGGCCGGTGCGGGGGCTCGTGAGCATCGATCCTGACAAAGCCGGCCACCTTAGCACGTCACCGTCGGATTCCCGGATGGCGGGTGCGTGGCGAGTCCGTGCCGGGTGCGTGGCGGCGCACGCCCATCAGATTCCCGATATCCGGGCGGCGCCGTGATCAGGTACCCGTCGGCGGGGAATCTGGCGATCTCGGCGCTGGCACGGGCGTCACCGTGCCCGAATGCCGGGAACTCGACAGTGCGGACGGCCGTGAACCCGCCACGTGCCCGCCTGCCGGGAATCTGGCGCCGCGCCCCATGGCATGATCGGCCGCATGCAGCACGTCGGCAGCGCGGGCGCCCTTCGCCGCCGGGATCGCGAGGACCGGGAGGCGGAAGAGGAGCGCCTCAGTCCGGCGGCCACGCGGTCGACGCAGTCACGCGGCCGCGTGACCCCCGAGGAGCCAGACGAGTTCCGCACCGCCTTCGAGCGCGACCGCGATCGGATCATCCACTCCAAGGCGTTCCGGCGCCTGAAGCACAAGACCCAGGTCTTCCTCAACCCGGAGGGCGACCACTTCGTCACGCGGCTCACGCACACCATGCAGGTCACGCAGGTGGCGCGTTCCCTCGCCAACGCGCTGGCCCTCAACGAGCCACTGACCGAGGCCATCGCGCTGGGCCACGACGTCGGCCACTCGCCGTTCGGCCACACCGGCGAGGAGGCGCTCTCCCCGTACTTCGATCCCGACGAATGGCACCACGCGGCCCAGTCGGTGCGGATCTTCGAGGTGCTCGAGGACCAGAACCTGACCTGGGAGGTGCGCGACGGCATCCGGGCCCACTCGTGGAAGATCGACCCACCGCCGCACACGCCGGAGGCCTACTGCGTCCGCTTCGCCGACCGGATCGCCTATCTCGCCCACGACGCGCTGGATGCGCTGCGCGGCGGCGTCCTCCGTCGCGAGGACTTCCCTCCATCGGTCCTCGACCGCTTCGGCGAGCCGGGCCGACCGTGGATCAGCAGCCTCATCAACGCCGTGATCGACGAGTCACTGCGCACCGGCGCCGTCCGCATGGACGACGAGACGCTCGGCGTGATGAACGAGCTGCGCGACTTCATGTTCGCGCACGTCTACCAGTCGGCCGAGCAGCTCCGGCAGCAGCGCCGCGCCATCGCGGTCATCCGCGACCTGATGGACTGGCACGTCGAGCACCCCGAGGAGATCCCCGAGTCGTACCGCGAGCACGAGGCGCCCGTCGTGGTGCAGGCGGCCGACTACATCGCCGGGATGACGGACCGATACGCCCTCGCCACCCATGACCGCCTCTTCCGCCCGACGTTGAACCTCTGAGGCGGGACCGCGGGTCGCCTCAGCGATCCACCTGGTACACCCAGGCCGCGCCCGCGTTGCTGCACGTTCCCGAGATGACCTGGTCCTTCGTACAGGGCGCTCGGGTCTCCCCGCTCGATGTTCGTGGAACGGTCCCGTAGGCCATGAGCATGTCGCCGAGACCGACGATCCGCCGCAGATCAGCCACGAGCTCGTCATCCTCCCAGTTGGCGAGGTCGGGCGACGTCCAGGTGGTGATTGCCGAGATCGCCCCAAACCCACGTGCCCATACCGCGACGACGTCGCTCGTGGCGCCGATTCCGGCGCCCGGCCCGGCCGGCGCGCCCTCAAACGGCAGATCCTCGACCATCGACCACGTATCCCCGTCCTCGGAGGACCAGAGGGCGATCCGGGCGGACGACCCATCAGGCGTCCAGATCCAGCCGAGGGCGGCGGTCCGCTGATCCGTCGCGGCGATGTCCTCGATCGTGGCGCCCGCGAATGGCGCTGGGTCGTTCGTCCGCCTCCACGTGCGGCCATCCGCCGATGACCACGGCGCACCGGCGTAGGGCTCAAGCGATGGATCCGGACGGCAGCCGATGTCGCAGACCCACGCATCGGCGCTCGCCGTGATCGGGCCCCAGGCCGTGAATCCGCTCGGCGTTGCGACCACCGCGGTGAACCATCCCGCGGCCGCCGGAGTGTCGAGCAGGGTCCATCCCTCGGACTCGCGGACCCAGATGGCGGGCGTGCCAACGACGCCGCCGATACCACACGGGCCGAGCGACCCAACCGCGACGAGCACGTCGCGGTTGGCGGCGATGGCTGCGGGGCATGCGCCTTCGCCCAGCGATTCGTAGCTCCAGGTCGTGCCGTCCTCAGACATCGCGACGCCGTACCACGCCGAACCGAGACCGGCGAACCCGGTCGCGGTTGCCACCACCTGATACAGCGCTTCGACGACGCCGTTCGCCGGCGTTGGCAGCGCGTAGGGTTCCTCCTCCCACGTGGCCCCGTCGTTGCTGCGCCACACGGCCGGAATCGGCGCCGCATCGGTCGAGTCGGACGCCATTCCGACCCCGAAGAACCCGGACGCGGTCGCCGTAACGTCGTACAGGAAGGGGATCGGCTCGCTGGTGAGCTCCCGCCACGCTCCTGTCGGAGCAAGACTGGCGGCAGGCGTCGGGCTGGCCGTGGGGGTCGCGCGGGGGGAGTCAGACGGAGCGCGCGTCGGTGGGGCGACGCTGGGTGAGGATTTCGCGGTGGTGAGCGGAGAAGCCATCGGACTCGCGCATCCCGCGAGCCAGATCCCGGTGAAGATCGCGATGGTCGCAGCGCGGACGCGGGTCACGCGGTGTCCTCCCTGCACGTGCGGCCGGATCAACGTACGGGCACCGGTCGGCCGGGCAAGGGCCGAAGGTAATCGGCTCCGTTGCAGGCGGGAGATCCGCGTAGGAGGCGCTACCGGAAGATGCGGAGCGCCCCCGGACGAACCTCGAAGGTGACCGGTGTCATGCCGATGCTCACGCCGTCGGCGTGAGCGGGCAGCGCGCGCCGCACCCCCTCGACCGTCACTCGGCGCCCCCGGTAGTAGCCGACCCGTGGCTCGCGACGGGGCCGGCGCCGCGCGATGGCGAGGAAGTGACGCAGCACCTCCCAGCGGCCCATGCCGTGGAAGACCGCGACGTCGAGCTCGCCGTCGGTCGGATCGGCCTCGGACGCGACCGCGAAGCCCATGCCGTGGTACGGCCCGTTGCTGACGGTGACGGCCGGCGAACCGGTCCGGTAGGCGGTGCCGTCGATGGTGATCCGCATCGGCGTTCGTCGCAGCTGGAGCCCGCGCCACAGGGCGCGCAGCGCCCGCCACCAGCCACGCTTCTCCGCGACCTCGACGGCCAGGAAGCCGACCGCGTCGAGGCCGACGCCCGCGGCCTCGAAGAAGGTGCGGCCCTCCTCGCCCGACCGGACGACCTGGGCGGCATCGACGCTGACCGTCCCGCCGCGCGCGATCGCGTCCAGCGCCTCGTCGAGCGTGACCGGCACCCCAAAGCCACGCGCCATGTTGTTGAAGCTGCCCATGGCGAGGATCCCCAGCGTCGCGTCGGCGTGACCAACGAGTGCCGTGGCCGCCACGCTGACCGTCCCGTCGCCGCCGGCGACCACCACGTCGTGGCCGGTGTCGGCCGCGTGGCGGGCCAGCTCGCCCGCATCGTCCCCCTCCGCCAGTTCGCGGTGCGTCACCTCGAGGCCGCGCTCCATCAGCGCCGCGCGCAGGGCGTCGGCGGTGAGCAGCGCCGGATCATCGGCCAGGCCCGGTCCGGAGCCGGGCTTGCCCCCGGCGATCGGGTTCACCAGGAGCAGGATCGGTCGACGTGTCATTCGGTGCCTCGTGCGTACGCTCGGTAGGTGCCGTCGCCGCACTCCAGCACGATTCGCTCCGGCAGCGGATCGCCGCTCGCCTGCGGCGCCTCCCCGGCCGGCGTCCAGACGCTCCACGCGGCCAATCCGAACGACGCCGAACCCCCGCGAACGAGCTGGCCGGTATCCGGCAGGGCGGGCGAGCTCATCGGCTCGCCGATCGGCTGATAGGCCGACGGCTGGTACGGCAGCCGGTCGGGGCATTCGGCGGGCGCAAGCGCCCGCGAGATGCCGAAGATGCCGACGACGACGAAGACGACGGCGGCCAGCAGTCCACAGCCGAGCGCGCGCCAGTTCACGTTCACGAACGCACGATGCCGAAGCCGTCGAACTCCCCCGTGGCCGGACTGCGTCGCGCCTCAACCGCCTCGACCCGCGCGCCCTGCGGCCCGCGGTTGACGAGTCGCTCGAGCTCGTCCAGGTCCGTCGGCTCACCCTCGGCCACCAGCTCGACGGAGCGCTCGTCGTCCGCGTTCATGACCCAGCCGGTGAGTCCCAACGCCTCGGCGCGCTGCCGGACCCACCATCGGAAGCCGACCCCCTGAACCCGTCCTCGGATCCGGGCCGTCATGCGCTCCCCGCTCACCGCGCCGTCCGGGGGAGCATCGGCCACCCCAACATCGCCGCCTCGAGGCTCAGCCGCGGGGCCGCGTTGGCCGCCAGCCCCTCGTGCACACGCTCGAGCATCGCGACGAACTCCAGCAGCGCCCCTGGGCCGATGCGCTGCGCGAGCGCCTCGAGCTGGTCGCTGAGCTCGGCACCCGGCGCCAGGTCGGGGCGTCCCGAGCCGGCGACCAGGAGGTCGCGGGCGAGTGACAGCCAGACGTCGACGATGGCCGTCGCCGCCACGCGCTGCACCGCGGCCGGGGTGCGGGCATCCTCATCGCCACCGTCGGCCGGCGCGGACATCCCCCGCGCAGTCTCGTCCATGAGATCCCTGACGGATCCGAACCGATCGGCGCGGCCGCGCTCGAGCAGCTCGAGCAGCTGCAGCTGGGTGCGTCGCCGCCAGTCGAGCCGAGCCCGATCCTCAACGAACGCCTCCGCGGTCCCGGCCAGACCGTCGCTGATCCGGGCGAGGGACTCCGCGAGGTCCTGGGGCAGGCGTCGATCGTCCATGAGGTGCGCCACCAGCTCCGCGCGTGGCACAGGACCGATGCGGAGCGGCTGGCACCTCGATCGGATGGTGGGCAGCAGGGCCGCGGGCTCATCCGCGACGAGGACGAAGGTATGACGGTCGCTGGGCTCCTCCAGGCTCTTGAGGAGCGCGTTCTGGATCTGCTCCGACGCGCGGTCGGCATGCTCGATCAGCACGATCCGTCGCTCCGCGACGACCGGGGCGCCGGCCGCGTCCAGCAGCCAGCGGCGCGCGGCCGCCACGATGCTCTCGCCCTGCGACTTGCGCTCGCGCCAGGCCTCGGGCGACCCGAGGACCAGGTCGGGGTGCCTCCGCGTGCGACCCTCGCGGCAGCCTCGACAGGCGTTGCAGGGGCGTGCGGCGCGGTCCGCATCGGTGCAGAAGAAGAGGGCCAGCAGGTCGTCCACGAATGCGTCCTTGCCGGCGCCCGACGGGCCGTGGACGAGCAGCGTCCGACCGAGCTGCTCGCGCTCGACGGCGAGCTGCACGATGCGCCTGGCGGTGGCCTGTCCGACGCTGCGGAACCCGGCGTCAGGAGGGCTCTGGATCACGGCCCGAGTATAGGTGGGACGCCCTGGCGGCCACGACCTTCGGCACTGGCCGGCGAGATCGCCGGTGGCATACTAAGTGCACCTGAAGACGGCCGAGTCAGAGGAGGTAGCCATGGCGACTGCGCCGGCGAAGACGGCCGACGATCTTGCCGATTCCATCAAGCAGCTGGTCGACCGTGTGGTCGACGCCAAGTTCACCCAGGAGATGACGAAGCGCGGCCAGGAGCTCGCGGGCGTGATCGCGGAGGCCGTGCAGGAGCGCGGCGCCGATGTGACCGAAGCCGCGGCCGAGGCGTGGAAGGATTCGCGCCCGATGCGCCGCGACGCCGCCAAGCGCATGGCACGCGCGACGAACGACGCGGCCAAGTGGTCCGATCAGACGTGGCGCAAGCAGCTGCGGCCGCTGGTCCGCGACCTGTGGAAGCGCCGCACCGTGGCGATCGGCGCCGCCGGTGCCGCGGTCCCGGCGGGCAGGGAGCTGGTCGACACCGCCGCGGTGCGGCTGGGCCTCAAGCAGCGCGAGGAGCGCCACTGGTCCGCTTTCTTCCTCGGCCTGCTCATCGGAGCCGCAGCGGGGGCCATCGCGGCGCTGCTGACCACGCCCAAGCGCGGCTCGGAGATGCGCCACGAGCTGGCGACGCGTGCCGATGAGATCGCGACCAAGGCGAAGGACGAGTGGGTGCCGATGTTCCAGCGCGAGGAGGGCGTGGGCAACGGCCACGCCGCCGAGTCGATGGCGTCCATCGGTGACGCTTCGGGCAGCGTCCAGGAGGGCGCCACCCAGGGCGTCGAGGCCGCCTCGGCGACGGCCGACGAAGCCGCGATGGATACCGCGGACGCCATTAACGAGTCCTTCGACGTGGATCGCGAGCCGACCGCCTAGCGCTCGCCGCGAGCTCCATGCACGAACGAGCCGGCCCTCACGGGCCGGCTCTCGTCGTGATGGGGCGGCCGCGTCCTCAGGACGCGGAGCCGCCCCGAGTCGTTCGCGCGGACCGGAACCGGCCCCAGATGCCCTGCGGCTGCTCCTCCCCGCCGTCACCCTCGGTGGCGCTCGCCTCCGAAGCCTCATCGGACTTCTTGGCCCGGGTCGAGCGACGACGCTTGGGCGCGTCCTCGGCGGCTGGCGCCTCGGGCGCGGCGTCCGCACCCTCTTCGGCCTTCTTGGCCGACCGGGTCGAGCGACGGCGCTTGGGGGTCTCCGCCTCCTCGGTGGCGGCGCCTGCCTCCGAAGCCTCGTCGGCCTTCCTGGCCCGGGTCGAGCGACGGCGCTTGGGGGTCGCCTCGGCAGCGACGGGCTCCGTCGATGCCACCGCGGCCGCCTCGGTTCCGCGCGACATCTCCTCGATCTCCTCGGGCGTCAGCCCGAGCTCCGCGAGCGTCGCGGCATCGGCCTCCTGGAAGCCGGGCACGGCCTCCTCGTCCGCGTCCTCCCCGGCCACGGCAACGCCCTCGAGCTGGCCGAGATCGTCGAACTCCTCCCAGCCGATCTCGCCCTCGGTCGGCGCGGTGGTCTCGTCGGCGACCGACTCGCCAGCCGATTCCTGCCGGCCGCGTCCACGGCCCCGTCCGCCGCGGCGGCGGCGACGGCGTCGGGTCTCCTCGGCCGACTCCGAGGCGGAGTCCGTCTCCGCGACGGGCGCATCGGCGCGCATGGGCTCGGTCTCCTCCGTCCGGCGGCTCGTGGAGCGACGGCGTCCGTTCGTGGTCCCGCGGCCACCGTCCGACGACGACCGGATGGCGGCCAGGGCCGCGGCGGCGACCGACGGCGACGCCTCGCGGAAGCCGAACTCGGGGTTGACCTCCTTGGCCGGCATCTCGGGCGCGCTCATGCTGCGCACGGCGCGGCCCTCCTTCCGGCTGATGGAGGCGATCTTCATGATGTCGGTGAACTCATCGGCCACCGAGATGAGGTCCGAGGAGGTGTTCGGCTTGAAGCTCACGACCTCGCAGCGGACGCCGGTGTCCTGGAGCGCGCGGATGGCGGGGGCGAAGTCGCCGTCACCCGAGACGATGACCGCGATATCCATCCGATCCGCCAGCCGGAACAGGTCGACGACCAGTTCGATGTCGAGGTTGGCCTTCATCCGGCCGTCGCCGAACTTGCGGATGTCCTTGACGACCGGCTTGTAGCCGTTCTTGCCAAGGAAGTCGATGAACTTGCGCTGGTTCTCGTTCTCCGGGTCGAGACCGGTGTAGGCATAGGCGCGAATCAGGTCGCGCCCCTTGGTGGCGTGCTTCAGCAGGGCGACGTAGTCGACGTCGACGTCCTGCCCGCGCGCGGCGTAGTACATGTTGGCGACGTCGACGAACATCGCCACGTTC
>DASTYP010000228.1:0-2234 GCA_035764845.1 Candidatus Limnocylindria bacterium | reverse complement strand
GGGTCATGGGTTCGCCCCCCGTACCTGCACGCTGCGGACCATTGTCGCCGTTGGGCGGCGAAGCGCCAGCCCGCGACACCGCCATTCACGTCTGGGAGGCGTGAACGACGCTTCGCCGACCGCGTTTCTCTGCCACCGGTGCGGCCCTCACCACCGCGGGTGGTGGGATGGCGAACACGAAGGCCTCCACTGAGCCGATCACGCCCACCAGGCGTGGCTGGCGGAGTCGGCCCGGTCAGGAAACCTCGAAGCTGGTGGAGCTCGCGTGCTGCCCGTTGCGCGTGATCTCCACCTGGTACGTGCCCGGCCCGAGGTTCGAGAAGTTGAAGTACGTGTAGCCGCCGCAGTTGGAGCCGCAGTCGATGTCCGCGAGGTCGATCGACCCAGTTCCGAGGGTGTTCCCCTCTGGCCCGATGAGCGCGGCGCCGATGACGTCCTGGTTCGTGCCGTTCTGGAAGCCGACCCAGATCTGCACGGCACCACTGTTCACTGAAGCGTTCGAGTCGCAACCGTCGAGTTGGGCGCTGCCGGGCAGACAAGGCTGCGCTTCGGCGGTGAAGCCGTCCGGGAAGACGACCGGCTCCCCACTGGCCGGAGCCGATGCGCTGGCGCCCGCACTGGCGCTTGCGCTCGGCATCACGCTCTGGGAGGCCTGCGCCGATGAGCTCACAGCCGCACTCGCCGTCGCCGAGGGCGAGGTGTCGACCTGGCCGGTGCCGCCGTCGCCGCCGAAGATCCCCGCCAGCAGGGCACCACCGAGCAGCGCGATGACGCCGAGGGCCAGGAAGCCGAGGATGGCGAAGGCGCCGGCGCCGGATCGGCGCTCGCGGCCGTCGTCCCAGTCCTCCGCGTAGGCGTACTCCTCGCCCTCGTACGCCTCGTCGTCGAAGTTGTCGACGTACTCCGGGTCCTCGTACTGCTCGTATGGTGGCTGCTCTGCGGCGGTCATCGGAGGAATCGGCGCGACCGGGGTTGGCGTGGGTGCCGGGGGCACGACCGTCGGCGGCACGGACGGGCCGGCGCCGATCGGACGGTCCTCCCACTCGTCGCGCTCGCGGGTCAGGCTCGGTGGCTCCGCGGGGATGCTGGTCGGCGGCGGTGGTGGTGCCGCCTCGCGGAAATGATCCTCGCGTCTCGTCTCCGGCTGCCGCGGACGACGAGCCCGCGTGTCCTCGGGCTCAGGCTCGAAGCGCTGGTACCCCAGCTCTTCGTCCTCGGCCGGGACGCCGCGACGGTACGGCTCAGCGCCCGAGCGGCGCGCGCGGATCCGGTCCTGCAGCTCGTCGCGGTCCATGCCCCGGGGACGGATGCGCGCATCGGGAGGGATTGCCGAACCGCACTGCGTGCAGAACGCTGCCGGCGGCGTGGAACGGTGGCAGGTCGGGCAGCGGATCTCGCCCGGCTT
This sequence comes from Candidatus Limnocylindria bacterium, assembly GCA_035764845.1. Lineage (GTDB taxonomy): Bacteria > Chloroflexota > Limnocylindria > QHBO01 > QHBO01 > JACDBZ01. The sequence goes on along the minus strand of DASTYP010000228.1, from coordinate 829 downwards.
CGGCGTCGCCATATCGCGGGCATTGTGCATGGCGCGGCCGGTGCGTGCACGCCCCGCCCGTCGGGCTAGGCTGCATCCCGCCATGCAGCGCATCAACGTCGTGGGCACCAGCTGCTCCGGGAAGACGACCCTCGCGCGCGCCGTCGCGGGCCGCCTGGACCTGCCGTACGTCGAGCTGGACGCGCACTACTGGGGACCGGACTGGACGCCAGTCCCCGAGGCCGCCTTCCACGCACGGGTCCGGGACGCCGTCGCCGGCGAGCGATGGGTGATCGACGGCGGCTACGCACCGGTGCGCCACCTGACGTGGGGGCGTGCCGACACGGTGGTGTGGCTCGACTATCCCCTGCCGCTCGTGCTGTGGCGCTGGCTGCGCCGCACGGTTGCCCGAGTCCGTACCGGCGAGGAGTTCTGGCCCGGCACCGGCAACCGCGAGACGATCCGGAACGTGCTGCGGCGCGACGGCCTGATCTGGTACATCCTGAGAACCCACCGACGGCGTCGCCGCAGCATGAGCGCGGGCCTTGCCGCCCGACCGGACCTCCGAGCCGTCCGGTTGCGTTCACCGACCGAGGCCGAGCGCTGGCTGCGGTCGATCGAGACTCGGCGAAGCTAGGCGCCGGGCCGCTTCCACTCGCTGCCGTCCGGGAAGCGCTCCAGCTTCCAGATCGGCAGCCGCTCCTTGATGGCCTCGATCACGAACCGATTCGCCTCGTACGCCTCCGCCCGGTGAGGCGCGGCCGTGACGATGGCCACGGCCCCCTCCCCGATCGGCACGACGCCGTACCGATGCACCACGGCCACCGCGACGCCCCAGCGCGACGCCGCC
>DASTYP010000227.1:0-2931 GCA_035764845.1 Candidatus Limnocylindria bacterium | reverse complement strand
GACTCGCTCGCGGTGCGTCACCGTGCCCGCGCCGTTCAGCCGGCCCACGAACGCCGGCTCCTCGCCGTGGTCGGGAGCCGACAGCTCCAGGTGGACGACCTCCGTGGCCTTCAGGTCGCGCTTGAGGCCCTCGGGCGTGTCGAGCGCGACGATCCGCCCGTGGTCGACGATCGCGATCCGGTCGCAGAGCTGGTCCGCCTCCTCCATGTAGTGCGTGGTGAGGAGCACGGTCCGGCCCTCGGCGCGCAGCTCGAGCACGCGCTCGCGGAGGTCGCGTGCCGCCTGTGGGTCCAGGCCGACCGTCGGCTCGTCCAGGAGCAGCAGCGAGGGGTTCGGGAGCAGCGCTCGGGCCAGCACCAGCCGCTGGCGCATGCCGGTGCTGAACCGCTCGACGTAGTCGTCCGCCCGATCGGTCAGCTTGACCGTCTCGAGCACGCCGGCGATCCGGTCCTTCGTCTCGGCCGCCGGCACGTGGTAGAGCGCGGTGAAGTACTCGAGGTTCTCGCGCGCCGTCAGCTTCCAGTAGAGGCTGCGCTCGCCCGACAGCACCGCCCCCAGCCGGCGCCGGATGGCCCTCGCGTCCTTCACCAGGTCGTGCCCCAGCACCGTGCCATGGCCCGCCGTGGGTTCCAGCAGCGTGGCGAGCATCCGCATGGTGGTCGTCTTGCCCGCCCCGTTCGGGCCGAGAACGCCGAAGATCTCGCCCTCCTCGACCCGCAGGTCGATCCCGTCGACGGCGCGGAACGTCTCGCGGCGGTCAGGCTCGCGTCGCAGCCGCTGCCAGATGGTGCGGCGTCCCTTCTCGAAGTCCTTGGTCAGGCCGACGGCCTCGATGGCCAGGGTCATGCGACCGGCTCCTCACTCAACGCTGATGAAGACGCCGCCGAGGCCGTCGGGGTCCTCGACGTCCAGGATGGGACCGATGGCGCCCGAGCGGACGGCGTCGCGGATGCGCTCCGCCTGGTCGCCCCCCAGGCCGGGCACGAACCGCAGCGCCGACTCCACGAAGCCGATGGGGACGCGCAGGTTCACGACCTGCCGGCCGCGCTCGGTGACGCGGACCCGAAGGTGATGGCCCGGGGACAGCCGGTCGCCGATGTCCCCGACCCGCAGCTCCGCCTCGCGCAGCCCGCGCTCGGCGCGCGCGAAGGCACGCTCGATGTGCCGGTCGGCGCGTCGCGCGTGCCGCGTGGCGTGGCGCACCACGCGCTCCACCCCCCGCCAGGGGACGTCCGGGGCCGCGTCCTCGAGGTCCTCCTCGGCGTCCCGGCGCTCGGCGCGCGTCAGCGCCTCGATGATCGGCGACGCCTCGTCCGGGCTGAGCTTGCCCTCGGCCACGAGGCGCAGGATCGTCTCGAGCTCCTCAGGCATCGGTCTGCTCCTGCCCTCGGGCGCCGGCCAGCCGGCGGGACGCCTCGTCCACGTCGATCTCGCCGCGCTCCAGCGCCTGCAGGACGCGCAGCTGCTCCTCCTCGTCGAGTGACGGTGGCGCCGGCGGCGACGGGGGAGCGGGCGGCTCCGGCGGCTCGGGGAAGCTGGGTGCGGCCCGCCGCGACGGCCGGACGGTGACGTCGCCGGACCTCGAGCTGAACAGCAGCTGCGCCCGGCCATCGCCGATGTGGTAGCGGCGCCGGTCGCGCGATCCCTCGGAGCGGTGCGCCAGGCCGATGGAGACGTCGGTCGACAGGCCGCGGACCTCCAGGTCCAGGCCGCCCTGCAGCCCGAGCATGAGGTCGCCGCTGACCGTCTCCACCCGGTGCTGCGGGCCGGCGCCAAGCGCGCCTTCCAGCTCGGCGTCACCGCTGACGGTGACGACGCGGCTCTCCTCGATGCGCGGCGCGATGGCGCTCAGGTCGCCGCTGACCGTGTTGGCCTGCAGCCAGATCGGATCCCTGGCGCGAAGGCTCACGTCGCTCGAGACGCCGCTGATCCGGATGCGCCCCCCGACGTCGGTGAGGACCAGGTCACCCGACACGGTTCGGTACTCCTGCGCGCCGGTCAGGCCGATGGCCGTGAGGTCGGCGCTGACGCCCGTGTAGCTCAGCTGCGTGCCGGCGGGAATCTCCGCCTCGACCCGGCCCTCGACGCGTGCGCCGCCAAATCCGAGGGCGCGGGCGATCGAGGTGAGGCCGCTCTCATTGGCCTTCGGCTCGCTGACCTCGAGCAGCCCTGCGCCGGTCCTGACGCGGAAGCTGGCGCGCTCGAGCACCTCGTCGGCCTCCTCCTCGGAGGACGCGCGCACGTCGTACTCGATGCGCACCCGCGCAACGGTGCCTTCCACGGCGCGGATCTCGACGTCGGGACTCGTGACGCGGAGGCTGAACTGCCCGGCCACGCCGAGCTCGTGAGCGATCTCCTGGGTGCGGACGAAGGCGGGCATCTCAGCTCGTTCCGCCCAGCGCACGCAGCGCCGCGGCGGCCTCCTCCGCGCCGATCTCCTTGCGCGCGAGGCGCTCGAGGATGCTGCGCCGCTCCGCGGCGACCGCCTCGGCGTCGATCGCCGGTTCAGGGGTGGCGTCGAAATCGGTGCCGAAGTCGTCGGCATCGAGGTCCATCTCGGACGGTTGGTCGCCGAAGCCGAGCGCGCGGACCAGGGCGTCGACCCGACCGCGGACGGTGGGGTAGCTGATGCCCAGCTCCCGCTCCATCTCCTTGAGGTTGCCGCGCGAACGCAGGAAGCTCTCGAGGAGCGCCATCTGGTCGCGATCCAGCCGCCCAAAGCGGCCGACGCCGAACTCGCCCTCGAGAGCGGTGCCGCAGCTGCGGCAGTGCAGTCGCGTGATGGTCAGCTCACCCGCGCAGACGGGGCAGGTGGCGATGACGTCGTGGGCCATCTCAGCGCCGCCCGGCGATGGTGCGGTCAGATCGGGGCTCGGTGGGGAGCTGGTAGACGCGCTCGGCCCGATGCCCGTGCAGCGGGCGTCGAACGCG
>DASTYP010000226.1:0-2797 GCA_035764845.1 Candidatus Limnocylindria bacterium | reverse complement strand
GATGGCGGGCCCGACCGGATTCGAACCGGCGATCTCCAGCGTGACAGGCTGGCATGTTAGGCCGCTACACCACGGGCCCGGGGCGCGACGGTGGCGGAGCATAGCAGAGATCGGTTCGACCTTCACCGAGGGCCTCTGAGCGAAACCGATGCCGCCCGTCGCTCCTGCACCAGTCGCACGAGCGCCACCGCATAGGCAGCCGCCCCGCCCGTGGCCGCGCCGGCGGCCGGCAGCAGCGAGGCCGCGGCCGACGGCTGCGCGGCGACGCTCGTGACCGCTGCCACGGCGAGGGCAAAGAGGAGCACCGTCAGCAGCGCGGACATCAGGATCGCGAGCGTCGAGGCCCAGCGACGCCGAACCCGCAGTCCGACCAGCGTCCACGCGTGGACCACGGCCACCAGGCCAGCGCCGGCCGCAATCGTCACGATCGCGCCACGGACGGCGTCCGCGTCGATAGTCAGCGGGGGGAGGAGCGGGAGCAGCCAGTCGATGCCGGCGAGCGCAAGCACGAGGCCGCCGATGGCCGCGACGAACCACGCGATCGCGGCGGCGAGGAGGATTCCACGCGCCACTCGGGCCTCCCTCAGGGAGCGCTCAGCGACGGGGGCGGAGCAGCAGGAGCGCGGCGACGCCGAAGACGAGCGCGGCCACGGTCAGGGCGACGGCGATGACCGGGTCCGCCGGCGGGTTGATCATCGCGACCACGGTGCCGAGGGCCGACAGTGCCGCGGCGACCGCGGCGAGGATGCCCGTCGCGAGCCGCGAGCGCCGGACGTGGGCGAGCACCGCGACGCCCCCGGCAGTGAGGCCGATCCCCAGGAGCAGGAGCACCACGCCGCCGATCACCGGCAGCACGGCCAGCGACCCGGCGTTGGGCGGGGCATCGGCGCCGTAGCGAGCGCCGATGGTCAGGGCCATGACGATCATCCCGATCGCGGTGATGACGAGCGCGATCCCGCCGACGACCACGGCCACGGTGGCGGCGGCGGTCGCCTCGCCCAGGTGCGCGGGAGCGAGCGTGTGGTGGCCGCGTCCGGCGGCACCGGCGCGCGAGGCGGCGGGGATGGATCGGCGTGAGGAGGTCATCGGCGCCGCATTGTACGTGGAGTATCCTCGGCCCGCTGTGCCGTACGAGCTGCCGCGTGATCCGAGCACCGCGCGACGGGAGCGCATCTCGCGCTGGATCGGCTTCGCCTTCGCAGCGGCACTCGTCGTCCTGGTCGCCTACTTCGGGTACGTGGGCTACGAGGGCTCGCGCCAGCTGACCGATCCGCCGAACCGCACCGGCGACTGCCGAACGCCGGCCGACCTCGGCTGGGCCTACCGGGCCATCAACTACGACGCGACCGGCGATGCGACGATGGTCTCGCCCGACGCGCCGGCCGATTGCGACGCCGCGCGGGCCGAGGCCGGCGACCAGGTCAAAGCGCCGGACGGGATCCGCCTGGCTGGCTGGTACGTGCCAGCGGCCAACGGCGACGCGTCCGCGCCCACGATCGTGCTGGCGCACGGCTGGGGCAGCAGCAAGAGCGACATGCTCGATCGTGCCGCGCCCCTCCATGATCGGTACGACCTGGTCCTCTTCGACTTCCGCAACCACGGCCAGAGCGACCCGGCAACGACCACGCAGGGCGTGGCTGAGGCGAGCGACCTGCGGGCCATCATCGACTGGCTCGTGACGGCCAGCGGCGAGGAGCGCATCGGAGTCCTGGGCGTCTCGATGGGCGGTGCCTCCGCCCTGGCCGAGGGCGCGCGGGATGACCGCGTGGATGCCTTCGCCATCGAGTCGACGCATGCCACCATCGGCGACGCGGCCGAGGCGCGGATCGCCCGGGCCGGCTACCCGCTGGCGCTGCCCGGCAGCTGGGCCGTGCTCCTCGGCTCGCTGCTGCGGACCGGGCAGGACATCTCCAGCGTGGACCCGCTCGTGACCATCACCGCCCTCGACGAACGGCCAGTCCTCGTCGTGGCCGGTGGCCGGGACGACAGCATGGGCGCCGACGACCCGCAACGGCTGGAGGCGGCCGCCCGTGGCGCCGGCTCGCCCGTCGAGCTGCACGTCTGCGAGGCTGCCGGCCACGCCGAATCGGCCGACGCGTGCCCCCAGGAGTACGCCGCCTGGGTGGTAGGCTTCTTCGACCGCGTCTTCCCGCCGTCCGGCTGACGACGCTTCCGACCGCAGACCGATGCGCGCCCGCGGGCGCGCCAGGAGACCCGCCGACCGATGAACCCGTCGACCTCAGACGCCGATGCCCGCTTCGACCGGACGGTCGACCGCTGGTTCCGCGACCAGCTGGCGATGCACCCGGAGTGGGCGACCGCGCTGGGCCTCCACGATCGCGACGCCGAGCTGCCGCCCGGCGGCCGTGACGCGATCGACGACGAGGTGGCGTTCCACCGCCGGACGATCGACGAGATGTCGGCGTTCGACCCCACCGAGCTGAGCCCGGAGCGTGCGCTCGACCGTGACCTCGCCATCCACGAGTCGCGGCTGCGCCTGTTCCACCTGGCGGAGTACCGGGCGTGGACCGGTTCGTCGTCCGCTGCGGCCGACGTCGGCGAGGCCCTGTTCCCGCTGTTCACCCGTGACTTCGCCCCGCTGCGGGATCGGCTGGAGAGCATCGCCGGCCGGCTGCAGGCCGCGCCCCGGTACCTCGGGGAGAGTCGCGAGCGCGTCACCGACCCCGTACGCATCTGGACCGAGATCGACATCGAGTCGACGCGGCAGCTGCCCGGCTTCCTCGACACCATCCTGGCCGCCGCCCGCGCCGAGACCGGCGACGACGGGCTCGTGGCG
>DASTYP010000225.1:0-2751 GCA_035764845.1 Candidatus Limnocylindria bacterium | reverse complement strand
CCGGCCACCGCGATGAAGTAGCGCAGCGCGTCGGCGTCGTAGCGGTCCAGGAAGTCGCGGACGTAGATGACGACCGACCGGGAGGACGAGAACTTGCGGCCCTCCATCGTGAGGAACTCGCTGGAGACGAGCTCGGTCGGCAGCTGCAGTGCGCCCAGCGCACCGGGCTCGCCGTCCTTGTCTCCCGTGCCCTCGTACCCGAGGAGGATCGCCGGCCAGATCACCGAGTGGAAGACGATGTTGTCCTTGCCCATGAAGTAGTACGACGAGGCGTCCGGGTCCCGCCACCAGCGGCGCCAGGCCTCGGGGTCGCCGCTGCGCCGGGCCCACTCGATCGACGCCGAGAGGTAGCCGATGACGGCGTCGAACCAGACGTAGATGCGCTTGTCGGCGCGGGCCTCCCAGTCGTCGAGCGGGATCGGCACCCCCCAGTCGAGGTCGCGGGTGATGGCCCGGGGCTGGAGGTCCTTGAGGAGGTTCCGGGAGAACTTCAGGACGTTGGGTCGCCAGTCGGTGCGCTCGTCGAGCCAGGCGCCCAGGGCGTCGGCGAGCGCGGGCAGGTCAAGGAAGAAGTGCTCGGTCTCGACGAAGTCCGGCGTCTCTCCGTTGATCCGGCTGTGCGGGTTGATCAGGTCGATCGGGTCGAGCTGGTTCCCGCAGTTGTCGCACTGGTCCCCGCGCGCCCCGTCGTACCCGCAGATCGGGCAGGTGCCCTCGATGTAGCGGTCCGGCAGCGTGCGCCCGGTGGACGGCGAGATCGCGCCCATCGTGGTCTTCGCGACGATGTAGCCGTTCCGGTGCAGGGTGGCGAACATCTCCTGGACGACGTCGTAGTGGTTGACCGTGGTCGTTCGCGTGAACAGGTCGTAGGACAGGCCGAGCCGCGCGAGGTCCTCGACGATGATCCGGTTGTACCGGTCGGCGAGCTCGCGGGTCTTCATGCCTTCCGCGTCGGCCTGCACCTGGATCGGGGTGCCGTGCTCGTCGGTCCCGCTGACCATGAGGACGTTGTGCCCCGCCATCCGCATGTACCGGCTGAACACGTCGGAGGGGACCCCGAAACCGGAGACATGACCGATGTGCCGCGGGCCGTTGGCATAGGGCCAGGCCACAGCGGTGAGGACGTTGCGGGACATGCGTCCAGCCTACGGGCGCCGCCCAACCGGTTTGTCAGCCGAGCTTGGGCAGCCCGCGCTTGAGCTGGCGGACGGCTTGGACGATCCGCTGCTCGTTCTCGATCAGCGCGAACCGGACGTGCCCGTCGCCCCCTGGCCCGAAACCGACGCCCGGCGACACGGCCACGTCACAGTCCTGCACCATCAGCGTCGCGAACTCGATCGAGCCGAGGTCGCGGTACGGCTCGGGGATCGGCGCCCAGGCGAACATCGTCCCGCGGGGCCGCTCGATCTCCCAGCCGATCCGGGACAGCCCGTCCACGAGGGCGTTGCGGCGCGACTCGTAGACCGCGTTGACCTCGGCCGGGTAGTCGGAGGCCTCGTTCATCGTGACCGTCGCGGCGATCTGGATCGGCTGGAACGTGCCGTAGTCGAGGTAGCTCTTGAGCTTGGTCAGCGCGGCGACCACCTCGCTGTTGCCGACGAGGAAGGCGACCCGCCAGCCGGCCATCGAGAACGACTTCGTCATCGAGTAGAGCTCGACGGCGCACTCCCTCGCGCCTTCGCACTGCAGGATCGACGGTGGCTTCAAGCCGTCGAAGGCGACGTCGGCGTACGCGAAGTCGTGCACCAGCACGACCTCTCGATCACGGGCCCAGTCCACCAGCCGCTGCAGGTCGGCCAGCTCGATGGTCGCGGTGGTCGGGTTGTGCGGGAAGGACAGCACCACCACCCGCGGCTTCGGCCAGCCCAGGTCCCACGCCTCCATGACGTTGGCGACGAAGTCCTCACCGGTCCCGACCGGCACCTGCCGGGCGTCCGCGCCGGCGAAGTACGGGCCCCAGATGTGGATCGGGTAGGACGGTGACGGCACGAGCGCCGCGTCGCCGGGCTGGAGCAGCACCCACATGAGGTGGCTGAAACCCTCCTTGGCGCCGATGGTCGACAGCACCTCGGTCTCGGGGTCCAGGGTCACCCCGAACTTGCGCTGGTAGAGGGCGGCGACCGCCTCGCGCAGCTTGGGGATGCCGCGGCTGGCGGAGTAGCGGTGGTTTCGGCTGTTCCGCGCCGCCTCCGCGAGCTTCTCCACCGCGATCGTCGGCGACGGGAGGTCCGGGTTGCCGAAGCCGAGGTCGACAACGTCCCGTCCGGCCCGCCGCGCCTCACGCTTGAGTCCGTCGATGATGGTGAAGACGTACGGCGGCAGGCCAGGGATGCGGCGGAACTCCATGCACCCAGGCTAGTGACGTCCGGCGCCCCGTCTCAGGACGTGGACGCCGGCCTGTCGGCCAGCACCGCCTCGTAGAGCTCCCGCCGGCTGGCCCCGTGGGCGGCCGCGACCTCAGCCGTCGCCTCCTTGAGCCGCTGTCCCGAGTCCACCAGGGCGCGGACCTCGGCCACCAGGTCAGCTGCGGCCGGCGTGGTCGCCGGCTCGGCACCCGCGACGACGACCGTGACCTCGCCCTTGACCCCAGCCGCGGCCCACGTCGTCAGCTCGCGCAGCCCGCCGCGGCGTACCTCCTCGTAGGTCTTGGTCAGCTCGCGGCACACGGCGGCCGCCCGATCGTCTCCGAACGCGTCGGCCATGGCGGTCAGGGCCGCCTCCAGGCGGTGCGGCGCCTCGAAGAAGACCATC
>DASTYP010000224.1:0-3379 GCA_035764845.1 Candidatus Limnocylindria bacterium | reverse complement strand
GGCCGGGCCTCGGCGATCCGGCGCGCCAGCGCATCGGCTCCGGCGTTGTTGAAGCCCATGCGGTTGACCAGGGCCTCGTCGGGCGGAAGCCGGAAGAGGCGGGGGCGGGGATTGCCCGGCTGCGGATGCGGGGTCACCGTCCCGAGCTCCACGAAGCCGAAGCCCAGGGCCGCCCATCCCCGGATGGCGACGCCATCCTTGTCGAAGCCGGCACCCAGGCCGATGCGGTTGCGGAATCGCAGCCCGGCGAGCTCGACGGGCGCGTCGGCCGGGTCGCCCACGCCGGCGACGAAGCGGCACAGCGCTCGTCCGGGCGACGAGCCGCCGGCGAGTGCCAGCGCGCGCAGGGCCAGGGCGTGGATCCGCTCCGGATCGACGCGGAAGAGGAGTGGACGGACGGCGTGGTACGCCGCGATCCGCCACTCGCTCATCGGTCCGGGGTCAGTCGTCGTGGGCGCGGGGGAACGCCATCTCCTCCGGATACACCGGAGGCAGAGGCTCGCTGTCCTCGTCGACGGCCGAGCGCGACGGATCGGGTGACATGAACTCGTGCCACACCTCGGTCCCGGCGGCGGGCGGGTCGTCGAGCTCCTTGATCGCCACGATCCCCTCGAACCGGATGGTGCCGCGCTCCCCGTCCTCGGTCTCGTAGTCGTCCTCGTACTCGGGCGCCAGCTCGACGGCGCGTCCCAGCGCGGCCTCCTCGTCGCCGCCGTCCACCAGGATCACGCGGTCCTCCACCAGCGAGACCGCGTCGTCGTCCCCCGTCAGGTACGCGTAGCGGAGCTGCACGGCGAACCAACCCGAGGGCTCGACGACGACGTCTTCGTCGCCGTTCACAGCCGTGCCGGCTCTTCGTCGCCGATGATCGTCTGCGACTGCTCGCGCAGGAACTGCTGCACGTAGTAGGGGCCCAGGCCGCCCTTGCCGGACGAGCCGGATCCCTTCCACCCGCCGAAGCTCTGGATCCCGGGCCACGCCCCGGTCGTCGCGCCGGCGCGCCGGTTGACGTACACGACACCGGCCTCGATGGCGCGCAGGAACCGATCGACCTCGGCCTCGTCCTCGCTGAAGATGCCGGCCGTCAGCCCGTACGCCGTGCCGTTGGCCTCCGCCAGCGCCTGGTCCAGCGAGTCGACCTCGCCGACCACCAGGAATGGCACGAACAGCTCATCGCGGAAGAGCCGATGCTCCAGCGGCAGCCCGGTGACGACGGTTGGCGTGGGGAAGTAGCCGCGCTCGTTGGCGAGGACCTCCCCGCCGATCTCGATGGTGCCGCCATCGGCCTTCGCCTCGTCGACCGCGTTGCGGAACCGGTCCAGGGCCCGCTGGTTGATGACGGGGCCCATCCAGTTCTCGCGTCGGGTGGGGTCGCCCACCTTGATGGCCTTCGTGCGCTCGACGAGCCGCTCCACGAAGTCCCGCGCGACCTCCTTCTCGACGTACACGCGCGACAGCGCCGAGCACTTCTGGCCGTCGTAGCCGAACGCCGAGCGCATCGCGCCCTCCGCGGCGAGGTCGAGGTCCGCGTGCCTGGTGACGATGGCCGGGTTCTTCCCGCCCATCTCGGTGATGATCGGCCGCGGGAAGTCGCGCGTGAAGCCCTTGTGCAGCCGCATCCCGACCTCGTACGAGCCGGTGAAGACCATTCCGTCGACGCCGGGGTTCTCCTCCAGCTCGGCCCCGACCGTCTCGCCGGGACCGGTGACCAGGTTGAAGACGCCGGGCGGCAGGCCGGCGTCGCGCAGCGCCTCGCCGAACTTCCAGGCCAGCAGCGGCGCGTCGGAGCTCGGCTTGAGGACCACGGTGTTGCCCGCGATCATGGCGCCGGCCGAGGGACCGCCCGAGAGCGCCATCGGGAAGTTGAAGGGGCTGATGACGGCGAAGACGCCATACGGCCGCAGGACTGAGCGCGTGTGCTCCATCGGCGAGAGCGAGCCCATCGGCTTCACGAAGCCGTCGGCCTTCTCGAACTCGTCGCTGTAGTAGCGCAGCAGGTCCGCGGTCTCCTCGACGTCTCCGAGCGCCTCCAGGCGGTTCTTGCCGACCTCGATGGCCATGAGGGCGGCGTAGTCGAACTGGCGCTCGCTGATGAGGTCGGCGGCGCGCCGCATGATGGCCAGCCGATCGCGCCATGGGGTGTCTCTCCAGCCGGGGTACGCGGCGCGCGCCGCGTCGATGGCGTCGCGGGCGTCCTGTCGCGTGCCGGTCGGGAAGCGGGCGACGACGAGGTCCGGATCGATGGGCGACCGGTCCTCGAAGGTCGTCTCGGCGTGGCGCTGCTCCTCGCCGATGATCATCGGATGGGTCTCGCCCATCGACGACCGGGCGCGCTCCAGCGCCGCGTCGAAGGCCGACTGGAGCTCCTCGTTGTCCGCCGAGAGCGTGGCGTAGGTGATCTTCATCCGCGGCGTGGTGCTGGCCATCGTCCGTCCGCCTCCTGCGTCCTGTGCGTGTTCGGTCGTGCGGGCCGCGGTCGCGGCGGCCCGATCGGCGAGTCTCGGAAGGCGTCCATTATCGCACCGGGGGTCCGTTGGACCGCGCGCCGGGCATGCCGAGGGCCAGGCTCCGGGGGGAGAAGAGCCTGGCCCTCAGCAGCGGCATCATATCCAGACTGATCCGTGGCCGCAACCCGCATGGAATCCACGGATTTCGCACGCAGATCTCTGTTTTCTCCGGAATCGGGACTGGGTCAGGCGTCCGTGCCGCGGTGGTACAGGCCCAGGTTGAGCCGGAGGGACGAGCGGTGCGGCCCCATCAGGAACGCCCGTCCGCGGTCCCCGTAGAGGCGGGGCAAGAGCTCGACCGCCGTGTCCGCGTCGCCCAGGTCCAGCCTGGCGTGCACGACCTTGATCTTGAACCCGTTGCGCAGCCACCAGCCCGTCCGTCGCTGGGTCGCGTCGCGAACGTGCGCCACGACCTCCGGCTCCAGCAGGGCGCCGACGTCGTCCCGGCCGTAGTAGCCGATGACCACCAGCCGGCCGCCCGGACGAAGCACGCGCAGGGCCTCGCGGACCGCCGGCAGCGAGGCGTCGTCCGGCTCGATCAGCGAGGTGAGCACCAGGTCCACCGCCCCGTCGCGCAGCGGCAGCGACGTCGACGCTCCCTCCACGATCCGGATGTTCGGCTGGTGGCTGCCGGCCGCTCGCCGGCGCGCTTCGGCCAGCAGCTCCGGATCCGACTCGACGCCGTACGTACGGCCCGTGCGCCGCGCCAGCAGCATCGGGTAGTGCCCGATGCCGGTCCCGACGTCGGCGATGCGCTTCCCGCTGAGCGGCATGATCCGCTCCAGCGCGGCGAGCACCTTGCGATCGGGGTCGATCGCGTCGCCCAGCCGGGCGTGGAGATCGGCGTCGGCATCGGACCAGGCCGGAAGGAT
>DASTYP010000223.1:0-11889 GCA_035764845.1 Candidatus Limnocylindria bacterium | reverse complement strand
AGTGACGGCCGAGATCGTCGAGCGCGTGCTGCGCTCCGCCCGTTACCGCGACGTGGACCGCAACCTGGTGGAGCGGCTGGCCGGCGAGGAGGTGGGCCGGTCGCGCACGAGCGACGAGGCGGTGAAGCGCGTGAAGCGACGCCTGCACCAGGCGGTCGGCGCGTTCCGTGGCCGCGCGCCGTCCGATCCGCTCCGCGCCGCGCGGGAGGCCTGGTCCGGTGACATGACGAGCGCGACGTTTCGTGAGGCCTGCGCCCACGTCCTGCGCAGCCACGCCTCGACCCGCGAGCGGACGCCGTTCCTCGACGGCCTCTGGCCGGCCATCTGGGCGCTGACCGGGACGCCGCGGCGACTGCTCGACCTGGGGTGCGGGCTCGGTCCAGTGGCGTTGCCATGGATGGGGCTCGACCGACGGGCGCACTACATCGCGGTCGACGTCGACGGGCGACCGCTGTCCGTCGTGGACGCCTTCCTCGACCTCGTCGCGCAGCCACACGAGGTGCGGGAGGCGGACCTCGCTGGTGGCCTGCCGGAGGTATCGGCGGACGTTGCGCTGCTCCTCAAGCTGGTCTCGACCCTCGACCGCCAGGACGCTGCAGCCGCTGCTCGGCTGCTCAACGGGCTGGACGTGCACCACGCCGTGGTGTCGTTCCCGCGCCGTTCGCTGGCTGGTCGCGGCAAGGGAATGGAGGCGACATACCGTGAACGCCTCGACCGGCTCGTCGGGGCGTGCGGTCGCGTCAGCGCGGTCGCGGAGACATCGGTCCCGAACGAGCTCGTCTTCGTGGTGACCCTCCAGCCGAGGCAGCCGCGTGGCTGAGCCGCTCGTCACGCGACGCGGCACGCTGCCCGTGCCGACGTTCCTGCCCGACGCGACCCGCGCTGGCGTGCGCGGCGTGACCTCCGACGACCTGCGCGACGTGGGCATCGAGGGCGTCGTCGTCAACGCCTTCCACCTGCTGCGCCGCCCGGGGGCGCGCGTCGTCCAGGCCGCGGGCGGCCTGCATCGGTTCATGGACTGGGATGGGCCAATCCTCAGCGACTCCGGCGGGTTCCAGGTGTGGAGCCTGATCCGCCAGGACCCCAGCCGGGGCGTCATCCGCGACAACGAGGTCATCTTCCGGGAGCCCGAGACCGGCGAGAAGTGGAACCTGACCCCGGAGCGGGTGGTCAACCTGCAGTTCCAGCTCGGCTCCGACATCGTGGTCTGCCTGGACGACTGCACCGATGCGGACGCCCCCGAAGCCGAGCAGGAGCGGTCCGTTGAGCGGACTGTCCGGTGGGCCCGTCGCTGTCGAGAGGAGTTCGACCGACAGGTGGCGCAGCGCCGGTCCGGTGAGCGGCCGCGGATCTTCGCGGTGGTGCAGGGCGGCGGGGTGGAAGCGCTGCGGCGGCAGTGTGCGACAGCGCTCGCCGAGATCGGCTTCGACGGCTACGGCTTCGGCGGCTGGCCGCTCACCGGCGACGGCGCCCTGCTCACCGATCCGCTGCGCTGGGTCGCCGAATCGCTGCCGCCCGATGTGCCGAAGCACGCGCTCGGGATCGGGCGCGCGGACCACGTGGTGGCCGCGTTCGCGCTGGGGTACTCGGTGTTCGACTGCGCCCTGCCCACGCGGGATGCTCGCCACGGCCGGTTGTACGCCTTCCGCCCCGGGTGGGCGTCCCGACGACCGTCACCCGGCGACGACTTCTTCCGCGCGGTCCGCATCCACGATCCGGGTTACCGCGTCGCGCACGAGCCGATCGAGGACGGCTGCGATTGCCAGGTCTGCACGCGCCTGTCGGCGGCCTACCTGCACCACCTGTTCAAGGTCGGCGACGTGTCCGCCGAGCGGCTCGCCACGCTCCACAACCTGCGCTTCTACGTCCGGCTGTTCGACCTGCTGCGCGGGTAGCTCAGGCGTGGGCCGATGCCTGCGCCGGATCCTCGCGCCCGAGGGTGTCGGGGTTCACGCCCCGGGCGCGGGCCAGCCGCTCGGCCAGCAATTGCAGCGGGATGACGGGGGCCAGCAATGAGGCGGCGACCGGGGGGACGCGTCCGCCGCGCGGCAGCACCACCCGCCCCGCCGGCGTGAGGTCGGCACCGAACGCGCGCGACGCCCTCTCCCCCAGGATGGCGGCCGCCGGCATCCCCAGGAGCCGCGCGGCCCGCAGGAGTCGGTCGGCACGGGCCGCAACCACGTCCGGTTCACCCTCCTGGTCCGTTCGGATGAGGACGAGGCCGGTCCAGCGATTCGCCGCCGCCAGGTGGCCGTGGAGCAGGGTCTCGACGTCGTGGGCGGCGGCGGGGAGGCGCGCCCCCTCGGCGATCTTCAGGGCAAGCTCGCGGGCGGAGATGGCGTCGACGCCCCAGCCGGCGACGAGGATGCGATCGGTGCCGGTAAAGCCCGACGCGATGCTGGAGGCGGCGCGGTGGTCGTCGGTCACGTCCAGCAGCGCGCGCAACGCCCGGACGTCGGGACGGCGGCCGGAGAGGCGCCCGGCCAGCACGACCCCGACGATCAGCGGCGACAGGTAGCCGACCGTGTGGCACCAGCTCTGGTCCTGCTCGAGCGTCTCGATCAGCAGATCCGCGTGCTCGGCGCCCGGCGAGCGGCCACTGACCGTGATCAGCGCCGTCGTCGCCCCCGCAGCACGCGCGGCGGTGAGGGCCTCGTTCGTCGCGAGGGTCCGGCCCTCGTGCGACACGCCGATCAGCAGGCTGCCGCGCTCCAGCGGCCGGGCGAGGCCGTCCAGCGCCTGGACCGCCGTCACTTCGCGGCCGCCCGTCAGCCCCAGGGCATCGGTCAGGAGCGCGGCGACCGCCCCGGCGGCGTGCTCGGACGTTCCGCAGCCGGTCGTCAGGATGGGCGCGCGAGCCGCGGCGGCCGTCCGAACGGCCTCGGCCAGGGCGTCCACCGCGGGGTCGCCCGCGAGCCGTCGGGCCAGGCGTTCGGCCAGGGCCGGCTCGGCCGCGATCATCTCCGTCATGAGGTACGGCGGTCGCGACCGGAAGGGCGGCATCTCGGACCCGGCCCATGGGTCGGGAGCTGAGGGGAGCGCGCCGCCGGAGGGTGGAGGCATGGTCACATCATGCCGCGTCCGCCGACGAGGAGCGGCCGCCGCGGACGCATGCGTCCGGGCGGCCGGATCGGTCCAGCTGCAGGAAGGTCAGTCGTCCAGGTACTGCGCCAGGAAGTCCTGCGCCACCGGCGTGTCGACGCGATAGGTCTTGTCGGTGGCGCGGCACGGGATGTCGCCGATCGACGTGATGGAGACCACGACACCGTTCAGGAAGTGCGGGCCGCCGCTGTCGCCGTAGCAGGTGCCGCCGTCGCCGGTCGAGGGCTGCATCGAGAGGTCGAGCCACGCCTTCAACAGGTTCTGGTAGGTCTGGCTGACGAACCGACGGTCGCCGTCGAAGCTGAACGAGGCGAATCCGCGCGTCTTGTCGTCGCGCACGGTGCCGTAGCCGGCGGTGAGGAACGTCGCGTTGCGCAGCTGCTCCTTCGACATCGTGCCGAGGAGGTTGAGGCTCGCGACCGGGGCCGGGGTGACGCCTGGGACGTCCGCGTCCAGCACCACGACGCCGATGTCGTACGTGTCGTTCGTGCCGCAGCAGGCGAACGACGGGTGGGCGTGGAACGTCCCCTCGTACAGCACGGAGTCACCGGTCACGAAGACCCCGGTCGCCTCATCCATGTCGGTCGTCGGATCGAAGGTGACGGACATCCGCCCGTCGCCGTCCCCGCAGTGCCCCGCGGTGAGGAAGATGTTCGACGCCCCGCCGTCCGCGTCCTGGATGAGGGTGCCGGTGCAGAAGAGGTACTCGTTGCCTTCGTACGTCCCGATGAGTGCGCCGACATTGGCGAACTGGTTCGTCGCGTCGAGCTGGCCGAAGGTGATGCCCAGGGTCGGGCTGGCCAGGGCGAGCAGTGCCGCGACGGCAGCCGCGGCGCGAAGAAGTGGTCGTCGCATGCGGGTCCCTCAGTCTTCGATTGGGCGGGGACCCATGATGCGCCGGGGCGTCAACGGCCTCGATCGCGCATCGGGATGCGAAGGCCGCGCTCGTCCGCGACCTCGATGGCGCGCCCGTAGCCGGCATCGGCGTGGCGCAGCACGCCCATCGCGGGGTCAGTGGTCAGCACGCGCCCCAGGCGTGCCGCGGCCTCGGGCGTCCCGTCGGCGACGACCACCATCCCGGCGTGGAGCGAGTAGCCGATGCCGACGCCCCCACCGTGGTGGAAACTGACCCAGGTGGCACCGGCGGCGGTGTTGACGAGGGCGTTGAGGATCGGCCAGTCAGCGATGGCGTCGGAGCCGTCGCGCATGGCCTCGGTCTCGCGGTTGGGACTGGCGACGCTGCCTGCATCGAGGTGGTCGCGGCCGATGACGATCGGGGCGGTGATCTCGCCCGACGCGACCAGGTCGTTGATGCGCAGGCCGGCCGTGGCGCGGTCGCGGTAGCCCAGCCAGCAGATGCGCGCCGGCAGGCCCTGGACCGGGATCTTCTCCGCCGCCAGGCGCAGCCAGCGCTGCAACTCCGCGTCGTCGGGGAACAGCTCGGCCAACGCGCCGTCGATGACCGCGATGTCGTGCGGATCGCCGGACAGCGCCGCCACCCGGAACGGACCCTTGCCCTCGCAGAAGAGCGGGCGGATGAAGGCTGGCACGAAGCCGGGGAAGTCGAAGGCGTCGTCGACGCCGGCGTCGCGCGCGACCTGGCGGATGTTGTTGCCGTAGTCGAAGGTCACCGCCCCCGCGCGCTGGAAGGCGAGCATGGCGCGCACGTGCTCCGCCATCGCGGCGGTCGAGCGGCGGACGTAGTCGTCGGGATCGTTGGCGCGCAGCGCCAGCGCATCGGCGAGGGAGAGCCCGTTGGGGACGTACCCGCCCAGCGGGTCATGGGCGGAGGTCTGGTCGGTGACGAGGTCCGGCTTCCAGCCTTGCCGAACCAGCTCCGGCAGCACGTCGGCGGCGTTGGCGACGAGCGCCACCGAACGGCCGATGCGGTCGCGGCGCCAGCGGTCGACCAGGGCGACCGCCGCGTCCGAGGAGTCCGTCAGCTCGTCGACGTACCCCGCCTCCAGGCGGCGCCGCGCCCGGTGCTCGTCCACTTCGACGACCAGGGCGGCGCCGTCGTTCATGGTGATGGCCAGCGGTTGGGCCCCGCCCATGCCGCCCAGCCCGGCGGTGATGGTGGCCGTCCCGGCCAGGGAGCCGCCGAAGTGCTGGCGCGCGGCTTCGGCGAAGGTCTCGTAGGTGCCCTGGATGATCCCCTGGGTCGCGATGTAGATCCACGAGCCGGCGGTCATCTGGCCGTACATGGTCAGTCCGGCGCGCTCCAGCTCGCGGAACTGCTCCCAGGTGGCCCAATGCGGCACCAGGTTGGCGTTGGCGATCAGCACGCGCGGGCTATCGCGGGTCGTGCGTAGCACCCCGACCGGCTTGCCGGACTGGACCAGCAGCGTCTCGTCGTCGCCCAGCTGGCGCAGCTCGTCGACGATGGCGTCGAACGCCTCCCAGGACCGTGCCGCGCGACCGGTGCCGCCGTACACGACGAGGTTGTCCGGGTCCTCGGCAACCTCGGGGTCGAGGTTGTTCATGAGCATCCGCAGCACGGCCTCCTGCTGCCAGCCGCGGCAGGAGAGCTCGGTGCCGCGCGGAGCACGGACGGTTCGGGGGCCGCTGCGCGGACGGACGGCCGTCATGCGCCGATCATACGCCGGCCCTCATCGGGCGCTCATCCGGCGCTGGTGGCCGACAGCAGGAAGGCGATGGCGAACCCGAGGACGGTGGTGAGCCCGACCGCATCCCCGCCGTTCTCGAACGCCTCGGGCATCATCGTGTCGGCCAGCATGGTCAGGATCGCGCCGCCGGCGAAGGCCTGCACGAAGCCGACGACCGCGGTGTCCATGCCCGCCAGCACCCCGTTGCCCACGCCCGCCGCGATGGCGGAGGCGACGGCCACGCCGATCCACAGCGTGACGATGAACCGGCGCGAGTGCCCCTCGTCCGACAGGTCGCGGCCGCCGGCAACGCCCTCGGGGATGTTCGAGAGGAAGACGGCGGCCAGGAAGGAGACCGAGACGCCGGCGCCGCCAAGCAGCGTCGCCCCGAGCACGATCGACTCGGGCAGCCCGTCCAGCAGCGTGCCGAGGACGATGGCGGGCCCGCTGGTCGGCGCGACGGTGCCCCGGCCGGCCGGCTCGCGCGCCTTCCGCTTGGCGCGGCGTTCGAGCAGGGTGTCGCCGATGAAGAAGGTCAGCGCCCCGAGCGCCAGGCCGACCGCCGTCCAGCCCGTCCCGCCCCGGTTGAAGGCCTCCTCGGTCAGGTCGAAGGCGAGGGCGCTGATGAGCGCGCCGGCCCCGAATCCCATGACCAGGGCGACGAGGCGCCGGGGAACGTCGAGCCAGACCCCCGCCATCGCACCGAGCACCAGCGACGAAGCGGCGGCCAGGCCCCAGAGACCCGCTTCGAGCACGCCCTCAGTCCTCGCCGAACGGGTTCGGGCGCTTCGGCTTCTCGGGCGGCAGGCGGAAGAAGTCGTCCTCGTCGCGCTTCGGCGGCAGCGGGAGCGGCCAGCCCTCCTCGTCGTCCGCGGGGCGCGACGCGCGCAGCAGGTCCGACCAGGCGTTCGCATCGGTCTCGCCCGACAGCTCCCGCCGGTAGACGGGGTACCGATCGTCGCCCGCGGTGCGCTCGAACCCCGCCGCCTCGTAGACTGATGCCGGACCCGGCGACGGTATCCACGGGTCCGCGGCGCGCTCGGGGTACGCCTCGACCGCGGTGATGCCACGCCGATCCAGCTCGTCGCAGACGGCCGTCAGCAGGGCGGCGCCGATGCCGGCACGTTCGACGGCCGGCGTGGCGGGCGGGACCTGCAGGCAGGTGACCACCCACGGCGCGGGCGACTCCGGGAGCTCCGGGTAGCGCTCGCGGATGTTCTGCGCCCGGGGGTAGGCCGAGAGGGGTCCGAACTGTACATAGCCCACGGCGTCGGCCCCGTCGAAGCCCACCATGCCGAGGCTGCCCCCGCGCGCCGTATCGCCGCGCAGTCGTGATCGCTTGAGGGATGCGCGAGCCTCCGCATCCGTCGCTCCCTCGGCCGGCGCGTCGCGGCGGCCGTCGAGCCGCTCCCAGTAGTCGCAGGTGTGGCATCGGGCGCCGTGCGCCATCGGGTGAGGGATGGCCTCGAAGGTCGCCTCGTCGTCCACCAGGCGGAACTCCAGGTCAGGCATGGGCACGTGCGGTCGCGGGATTGGCCAGCAGATCCCCGGCGTGGATCAGGTCGCGGATCGCGGCAATGTCCGGCGATGGCGGGGCATCGGCGTCGCGATGCGGCACGACCTCGCGGATGCGCCGGTGCGCCACCGCCAGCCCCTCGCCGGGACGCAGGGGCGCGCGGAAGTCGATGCCCTGGGCGGCGCACAGCGCCTCGATGGCGAGCACCTGCTCGCATCGGTCCACCGCGGTGGCCAGCTGCAGTGCGGCGTTGCCACCCATGCTGACGTGGTCCTCCTGGTTGGCGCTGGTCGGGATGGTGTCGACCGACGAGGGGTGGCTCAGGGACTGGAGCTCGTTGACCAGCGCGGCGGCCGTGTAGTGGGCGATCATCAGCCCGCTCTCGACGCCCGGCCGCTGGGTCAGGAACGGCGGCAGCCCGCCGGACAGGTGCGCGTCGACGAGCCGGGCGATCCGCCGCTCCGAGATCGAGGCGAGCTCCGCCACCGCCAGCGTCGCGTAGTCGAGCGCCAGGGCCAGCGGCTCGCCGTGGAAGTTGCCGCCCGAGATGACGGCACCGTCGGCGAAGACGAGCGGGTTGTCGGTCGCGGCGTTGATCTCGACGTCCAGCACGCGCCGGAGCTCGGCGAGCACGTCGCGCGCCGCGCCGTGGACCTGCGGCATGCACCGCAGGCTGTAGGCGTCCTGGACGCGATGGGCCGAATCGGACCGATGCGACGCCCAGATCTCGCTGTCCGCCATGAGCTCCCGCAGGTGGCGGGCGCTGGCCACCTGCCCTGGATGTGGGCGCGCCTCGATGAGCCGCGGGTCGAACGCGGCGGCCGTGCCGAGCATCGCCTCCAGGCTCAGTGCCCCGATCACGTCGGCGGTCAGCGCCAGGCGCAGGCCGTCGTGGTGCATCAATGTGCCGATGGCGGCCATCAGCTGCGTCCCGTTGAGGAGGGCCAGGCCCTCCTTGGCCTCCAGCGCCACGGGTGACAGGCCGGCGCGCGACAGCACCTCGCCTCCGGGACCGGGCCCCGCGCCATCGAGCGTCGCCTCGCCCTCGCCGATGGCGACCAGCGCGAGGTGGGCGAGCGGGGCGAGGTCGCCCGACGCCCCGAGGCTGCCGCGCGCCGGCACCACGGGGTGCACGGCGGCGTTGAGCATGCCGAGCAGCAGCTCGACGACCTCGACGCGAACGCCGGACAGGCCGACGGCCAGCGCATTGGCACGCAGCAGGAGCATGGCCCGCACGACGTCGTCGGGGAGTGGCTCACCGACGCCGGCGGCGTGGCTGCGGACGAGGTTGTGCTGCAGGTCGGCCGTCTGGTCGGGCTCGATGCGCACGTCGGCGAGGTCGCCGAAGCCGGTCGTCACGCCGTAGACGGTGCCGCCATCGGCCACCAGCCGCTCGATGACCGCGCGGCTGGCCCGCATGCGGTCGGCGGCCTCCGGGGTCAGCTCCACGCGGCGCCGCCCGCGCGCCACCTCGACCACGTTGTCGATGGTGAGGTCCCGGCCGGTGAGCAGGAGCGGCGGCATCGGTCCGTATACTACGCACCGTGCGACGGCTGCCGGACCCCACCAGCCGCCTCGTCGTCGAGGACGACGCGGCCCTGCGCCTGGGTGGCGCGGTCCCCAGCCCCGCCGTCGCCTTCCTCCTCTCGGTAATCGCCCTGCCGGCCCTCTTCTGGCTCGTGATGCTCAAGCGCACCACGGTCTACACGGCGCCGGAGGAGTGGTTCATGTCGAACGTGGTGCCTGCCTTCCACAGCTGGGTGGCGGCAAACCTCCCGCCCGTCGAGGTGCTGATCATCGCCATCAGCGCCCTCGGCTCCGGCTGGTTCGTGGCCCTCGCCTTCGCCGCCCTCGGTCTGCTGGCGCTCGCCAAGAACCGCCGGGACCTCGCCTTCCTGCTGGCCCTCGGGACCCTCTGCTTCCCCATGGAGTGGGCGCTGAAGTACTTCACCTCGGCCGAGGCGATCAGCATCGGCGACCTCGTGAGCGCGATGTTCAACGTCAACAACATCGGCCTGGATGACATCGCCGACTTCCCGGCCGGCCACGCGCTGCGGGCGACGGCCCTCTACGGCCTCGCCGCGTTCTGCGTTGCCCGCCTGGCCCACGATCGTCGACAGGGCGAGATCGCCTACGCCGTCGCCCTGGTGCTCATCGGCGCCATCAGCGCCACCCGGATCTACCTGGGCGCCCACTACCCGATGGATGTGCTGGGCGGCTGGATGGCCGGTGGCGCGCTGGTCGCGATCCTGGTGGCGGTGCACGTCCTCCGCGTCGATGAGCGCGCCCGCCTGCGGGAGGCAGCCATGCGTTCAGGCGCCGGCCAGCGACGGGTCGCCGTGCCGCGCCGGACCGCGCCCGCGGCACCGGACGCGGGAGCCCCGGCGTCGAACACCTCGTCCGGCGAGCCGGTCGGAGGCTGACCGCTGCTCGATTTCATCGACCGGGAGGTCATCCCGTTCATCCTCCAGATGTACGACGCCGTCGGCTACGTCGGCGTCGCCCTGGCCGTGGCGCTGGAGACCATCGTGGCGCCGATCCCGTCGGAGGTCATCCTGCCGATGGCGGGCTGGAAGATCAGCCAGTCGGCCACGGATCCCAACGTCCTCGAGCCGCTCACGGGGCTGCCGTGGAACTTCCCGCTGGCGATCCTGCTGGCCACGGCCGGCAGCCTGGTGGGTGCCGTGGTCGGCTACTACATCGGCGCGTGGGGCGGCCGCCCGATCCTGGATCGGTACGGGAAGTACGTCGGCATCGGCGCGGATGACCTGGACCGTGCGGACCGATGGTTCGAGCGCTGGGGCAGCTGGGCCGTGTTCTTCGGCCGCATGGTTCCGCTGGTGC
This sequence comes from Candidatus Limnocylindria bacterium, assembly GCA_035764845.1. Lineage (GTDB taxonomy): Bacteria > Chloroflexota > Limnocylindria > QHBO01 > QHBO01 > JACDBZ01. The sequence goes on along the minus strand of DASTYP010000223.1, from coordinate 1,821 downwards.
GCACCTTCGTCAGCTACCCCGCCGGGATCAGCCGCATGCCCATGGGCCGCTTCCTGCTCTTCAGCGCGCTCGGCTCGCTGCCGTGGAACGCGGCACTGATCTTCGCGGGCTTCGTCGTGGGCGAGAACTATCCGCAGATCGAGGCCACGCTCAAGCCGTACGAGTACCTGATCTACGTCGTCGTCATCGGGATCGTTGGGTACTTCGTCGTCCGCTGGTGGCTCGGCAAGCGGCGGGCCGCCGCGGGTTGACCGGCCCCCGGCCACCTGCCACGATCAGCGCAATCGACCAAGCAACCAATCGTCTTCGGGGCGGGGTGGAAGTCCCCACCGGCGGTCGGCCCAGCCACTGGGCCAGCCCGCGAACCGTATCGGTCGAAGGACCGATGCGGCCGACCTGACCTCCGGCGCTCGCCGGGGCAGACAGGGCCGACGGTCACAGTCCGGAAGGGAGAAGACGACCGCGCGTGCGCGCATCGGGCGCTGTGGTGCCCTGTGCCGTCGCGTCGGCCGATGCCCCGACGGCGGCTGACCATCGGAGCGAAGCCATGGGTGCCAGGACCACCAGCGCGGGCCTCGACGTTCGACTCGACGGCGTCGGCGTGCGCTTCGGCGAGGCCGACTCCGGGCTTCAGGCGCTGGATGGGCTGACGCTCGAGGTCCCTCCCGGCTCGTTCACCGCGATCATCGGCCCCAATGGCTGCGGCAAGAGCACGCTGCTGCGCCTGGTCGCCGGGCTGCTCGGTCCCACGGCCGGCACGGTGCGGGTTGGCGGCGCCGAACCACGGGCCGGCGACGGCCGGGTCGCCCTCGCCTTCCAGCAGCCCCGGCTGGTCCCGTGGCGCACGACCCTCGCCAACGTGGCGCTGCCGCTCGAGCTGGACGGGCTGGCTCCGTCCGACCGCCAGGAGCGGGCGCAGCTCGCCCTCGAGCGTGTCGGCCTCGCCGGTGCCGCACGGCTGCGGCCGGGCGAGCTGTCGGGCGGGATGGCGCAGCGCGCCGCGCTGGCGCGGGCGCTCATCACCGATCCGCCGGTCCTCCTGCTCGACGAGCCGTTCAGCGCGCTCGATGCGCTGACACGCGAGACCTTCGACACCGAGCTCCAGCGCCTGTGGATGGAGCAGCCGCGGACCGTGGTGCTGGTCACGCACTCGGTGGTCGAGGCGGTCGCGCTCGCCGACCGCGTGGTGGTCATGACGCCGCGTCCCGGCCGGGTCGCGCGCATCGTGGAGGTGGACCTGGAGCGTCCTCGCGCGCCACAGCTGCTTGGAGAGCCACGCGCCGCGGAGCTCGCCGCCGACGTTCGAGCCGGGCTGGCCGAGGGGCATGCGCTGGAGCTGCGGCCATGGGCCGAGGGGGAGGGCGCGGCATGAGGCGCATCGGTGCGGCGCTGGTCAGCCTGGCGGCCTTCCTGGTCGCCTGGAAGATGGTGACGGTGATCGGCGGATACCCCGAGTTCATCCTCCCGGCGCCCGAGGCGGTGGTCGAGCGAGCGGTGCGGGCCCTCAGCACCGGGGTGCTGTGGGAGCACGCGGCAGTGACGCTGCTCGAGATCGTGCTGGGCTTCGCTGCCGGCGGCACCGCCGCCGTGCTCACCGGGATCGCGCTCGGCAAGAGCGTGCTGGTGGAGCGGGTCCTGTCGCCCTACATCGTCGCCGCGCAGGCCGTCCCGATCCTGGCCCTGGCGCCGCTGCTCGACATCTGGTTCGGCGGCGGGCTGCTGGCGCGGGTGGTGATCTGCGCGCTCATCGTCTTCTTCCCGATCGCCATCGCCACCATGGTCGGGATCCGCTCCGCCGATCCGCTGCTGGACGAGATGCTC
>DASTYP010000222.1:0-3524 GCA_035764845.1 Candidatus Limnocylindria bacterium | reverse complement strand
GCAGGACCGGGCGGCCGAGCCGCGGTATCATTCCGGCCCCCACCGAGCACGAGGCCGGCCTTGAGCCGCACCATGATCGAGGCCGCCGGCCTCCACAAGTCCTTCGGCGAGACCCATGCCCTGCGCGGTCTCGACCTGCGCGCCGACGAGGGCCAGATCCTGGGCGTGCTGGGGCCGAACGGGGCCGGCAAGACGACCGCCGTCCGGATCCTCACAACGCTCAGCCGTCCCGACCGCGGCTCCGCGACCGTCGCGGGCGTTGACGTGCTGCGACATCCGCAAGAGGTTCGGCGCCGAATCGGCGTGGCCGGGCAGTACGCGTCGCTGGACGAGCTGCTCACCGGCCGCGAGAACCTGCGCATGATCGGCCGGCTGCTGCGCCTGGACGGCCGCACCGCGGCGACGCGCGCCGACGAGCTGATCGACCGATTCGAGCTGACCGATGCCGCCGACCGCACGGTCAAGACGTACTCCGGCGGCATGCGGCGGCGACTCGACCTGGCGGCGGCGCTGATCGCCCAGCCGCCGGTCATCTTCCTGGACGAGCCGACCACCGGCCTGGATCCGAAGGGCCGGCTGAGCATGTGGGAGCTCATCGGCGAGCTGGCACGCGGCGGCACGACGGTGCTCATGACCACGCAGTACCTGGAGGAGGCGGATCGGCTGGCCGACGATATCGTCGTCATCGACCACGGCCGGGCGATCGCCACCGGCACCGCGCTCCAGCTGAAGCAGCAGGTCGGCGGCGAGCGTCTCGAGGTGCGCATCGCCGAGGGCTCGCCGCTCGACACCGCCCGGAGCGTGCTCGGCGCCATCGGTGAGGGCAGCGTCCACGTCGAGGCCGACGGGCGCCAGCTGAGCGTCCCGGTGACGTCGCACGACGGCGTGCTGACCAACGCCATTCGCGAGCTGGATCGCGCCGGCGTTCGCGTCGACGACATCGGCTTCCGGCGACCGACGCTGGACGAGGTGTTCCTGTCGCTGACCGGGCGACCGGCCGAGGAGCCCCTGGAGGTGACCGCATGAGCCTCGGATGGTGGCTGAGCGACACCGCCCAGATGATCCGGCGCAACCTGCTCCACATCCGTCGCACGCCGGAGCTGCTGCTGGATGTGACGGTCTCGCCGATCATGTTCGTGCTGCTCTTCACCCTCGTCTTCGGCGGCGCCATCGACGTCCGGACGGCGACGTACACGAACTACCTGATGGCCGGCATCTTCGTGCAGACCATCGCGTTCGCGGGGGTCTACACGGGCGTGCTGCTCGCCAACGACCTGAAGAACGGGATGATCGATCGGTTCCGCTCGCTGCCGATGTCGCAGTCGGCCGTCCTGACCGGTCGCACGCTGACGGATCTCCTGCGCGCGCTGCTGGCCGTCCTGATCATGTGGATCGTCGGCCTGCTGGTCGGGTTCCGGCCCGCCGGGGGCGTGGTGGGCACCATCGGTGCCATCGGCCTCCTGCTCCTCTTCGGCTACGCGCTGTCGTGGCTCGGCGTGGCGATGGGCGTCGCGGTCCGCACGCCGGAGGCGCTGCAGGGCGTGATCTTCGCGGCGGTCTTCCCGCTGACCTTCGTGAGCAGCGCCTTCGTCCCGACCGACACCATGCCGGACTGGCTGGCCTGGTTCGCCGATCGCCAGCCGATGACCCTGGTCATCAACGCGGTCCGCAGCCTGACCCTGGACGGGTCGGGTGGCCCGTCGTTCTGGCCGGCCGTCCTGTGGTCCGCCGGGATCCTGGCCGTCTGCTTCCCGCTGGGGATGTGGCTCTACCGGCGACGCACGACCGACTGACGACCGATGCGCCGGCTCAGGCCGGCGCGCGCAGCGCCTCCGGCCTACCCTTGGGCCATGTCCACGACCCTCGATCCGCACGCGACCATCCGTCCCCTGCTCCGAACGCGCCAGGTCCGCGAGTTCACCGACGAGCCGGTCGACCCGGCGGCGGTCGACGCCCTCGCCGATGCCGCCCGCTGGTCCGGCTCGAGCCAGAACACGCAGCCGTGGCGCTTCGTCGTCCTGCGGAAGTCCGAGACCCTCGCTCGGCTCGCGGAGCTCGGCGCGCCCCACACGCGGTCCCTGCGCACGGCTGCGGCGGCCGTCGCGATCGTGCTGCCGGCCGAGCCGGGCAGGGCCGTCTCCCACGCCTTCGACGAGGGACGCGCCGCGGAGCGGATCCTGGTCGCAGCCTCGATGCTGGGCCTGGCCGCGGGCATCGGCTGGGTTCGCTCCGAGGTCCGGCCCGCGGTGGGCGAGCTGCTCGGCCTGCCGGAGGATCGCTTCGTGCGCACCATCGTGGCGATCGGCCGCCCGACGCCGCAGGCGCGAAAGCCGAAGAAGCCCCGGGGCGAGGCGCGACTGCCGCGCGAGGACACGGTCTTCGAGGAGCGTTGGCCGGAGCCACGCTGACGACCGACGGCGTCAGGGATCCCGGCGCCAGATCCCCGTCTCGAGGTCGGCGGCGCGCTCGCCGTCGAGGCACGTGTCGACGACCTTGACGAACCGGATGTCCTCCTCGCCGACGTCGCGCGCGTGGTAGGTCCCTCGTGATCCCGGGCAGGCGGGGTCGTGGTCGAAGATGATGGTCCAGCCGGACCACTCCAGCTCGCCCGACCAGCGACCCTCGACCGCGTAGGTCGTCTCGGTCAGGACCAGCGTCTCGGTCGGCTGGTCCGCGGTCCCTGCACGCGTGTAGCGGCCCTCGGTCCAGTGCCGGCCGGTCCCCTCGCTGGCCGCCAGCAGCTGCCAGCGCCCCACCGCGCCCATGGCGACCACGCCCAAGACCAGCACGGCGGCGGACAGCACCGCGCGCCGCCCGACGCGCGACACCGCGATGGACCCCGCCCCCATCAGGAGCCCCAGCAGCGCGCCGACGGGCAGCAGCCAGGACGGCGTCAGATCCACGGTCGTCGTGTGAGCCCGATGCGTCACCGGCCACGCGCTCGCCAGCACGAGGCCCAGGGCCGCGGACGAGCCGGCGAGCAGGAGGAGGTCCGGCGTCCACCATCGTCCACTCAGCCGCGCGAGCGCGGCGACCCCGACCACCAGCGCCAGCAGCGCGGCCAGGGTGAGCACCGGCATGCCGATCCCGCGCCACGCGCCGTACGACGTCTCCACCCAGCGGTAGCCCTCGCCGCGGACCTCGCGGACCTGGAGGATCCACGCGTCCAGGAACGACAGCCCGAAGAGGGCGATGCCGGTGACGGCCACCACGAGCAGCCAGCGTCGCTCGGTCATCGGCGGCGGACGACGGTCTCGAACAGGTGCGCGAGGGTGCCCGCCGGGTCATCGGTGGTCCCGGCGTGCAGCGGCCCGGGCTGAACGACCGTGCTGCGCGGCGTGCTGAGCCAGTGGAAGCGCTGCGACGGCGTCATCGTGGCGAACGGTGCACGCTCCAGGGTGCCGGCCGCGACGGCGCGGACCATCTCGAGCTGGGCGCGGATGCCCTCGAGGTCGCACGAGGGGTCCAGCGCGCACAGCGCATCGGCATCGAGCTCGATCATCGCGTCCAGGAACCGTCGCGGC
>DASTYP010000221.1:0-2702 GCA_035764845.1 Candidatus Limnocylindria bacterium | reverse complement strand
CTTCGACAGGGAGCTGCCGCCAGGCGTGATGAGCTCGTAGTCATCGGCATGGAGCGCATCGGCCGTGGGGAGGTCGGCGTCGACCAGTGCCCGGAGCCGACGGCGCTCGGTGGCCTCGAGGAGTGCGGCGAGATCCGTATCGGTCCTGGGGCGCTCGTCCACGCGCTGATCCTAGCGTTGGTATGGTCGTCGTCGTGAGGATCGTGGTTGTCGGCGGAACGGGGCGCATCGGTGCGCGGGTCGTCACCCTCCTGCGCGACCAGGGTCACGATGTCGCGGCCGCGTCGCGCTCGACCGGTGTAGATGCGCTCTCCGGGACCGGCCTGGCTGAGGCGCTCTCCGGAGCCGAGGTGCTCGTGGACGTGACGAATCCCCGGGCGCCCGCGCCGGCATCGCCGATGGAGTTCTTCACCGTCGGGACCTCGAACCTGGTGGAGGCGGCGCTGCGCGCCGGCATCGGCCACTACGTGGTGCTGTCGATCGTGGGCATCGATCTGGTCCCCGACAGCGCCTACTACCGGGCCAAGGTCGTGCAGGAGCGCGAGGTGACGGCGTCGTCGCTCCCCTCCTCGATCGTTCGCGCGACGCAGTTCGTCGAGTTCACCGATGCGATCGTCGACTCGATGACGGACGGGCGCGAGGTTCGTGTGCCGGATGCCGTGATCCAGCCGATTCCGGCCGACGATGTCGCGACCACCCTCGCGCGCGTGGCGACGGGTTCGCCCACCGACACGATCCTGGAGATCGCCGGACCGAGCATCCTCACCTTCGAGCAGATGGCTCGCGAGGTGCTGATCCGGCGGGGCGATGCGACGCTCCGGGTCGTCGTGGACTCGGCGGCCCGCTACTTCGGTGCGCAATTGGCCTCTCGCAGCCTCATTCCGCAACCGTCGTAGCCGGACGCGGTGGGCCGCTGACGGTCGCCAGGCTGCCGAGGCCATCGCGGATCCGATGGGCGTCGCGCGGCTGGGCGGAGACGTCCTGGGCTGACGCCTCAGGCTCGATCAGCGACCGGAAGCGGCGACCCCGGCTCCTCGGCCGCCTGCTTTGTGCGCGGCGACACCGTCCACAGCGCGACGGCGGCGCCGATGGCGGTGACCGCGGCCCCCAAAACCGCGACGGCGGCGACGACGTGCAGGGCGTCGACGAACGCGACCTGGGCCGCTGCCCGGAGCGCGTCCCCCAGCGCGGCGGGCAGGCTCTCCGCGATCGCCAGCGCGCCGCCCAGCGTGTCACGAGCGGCATCAACGGCCGCGGCCGGCACGCCGTGCGGCACCGTGTCGGCGACCTCGGCGCGGTAGACGGCGGTGCCGATACTGCCCAGGATCGCGATGCCCAGGGCACCGCCGAGCTCGCCGCTCGTCTCAGACATGCCGGTCGCGGCCCCCGCCTGCTCCGGCGGCGCGCTTCCCACGATCAGCTCCGTGGCGAGCGTGATCACCGGGGCCAGGCCGAGGGAGATGACGACGGATGCGCCGGCGATGAGTGGCAGGCTTCCAGCACCGTCGACGGTGAGTCCCAGCAGCATGGCCGTCCCGACGGCCGCGATGAGCATGCCGGCGCCCATGATCACCGAAGGCCGGTAGCGGTGGATGATCTTCGGTGCGACCGTCGAGCCCACGATGAAGCCCGCGGCCGAGGGCAGCGACCAGAAGGCGGCCTGGATGGGTGACAGCCGCAGGACCAGCTGCAGGTACTGCGAGATGAACAGGAAGTACCCGACCACCACGAAGATCCCGAAGAAGTAGGTGCCGAGCGACGCGCTGAACGCGCGGATCCGGAAGAGGCGCACGTCGATGACCGGAGACGGCAGCACGAGCTGGCGCCGCACGAAGGCGAGGCCCACCGCCACCCCGGCGACGATGGCCAGGACCGCCAGCGTCGAGACTCCGTCCTGGGCGATCTGCTTCAGACCGAAGACTCCGCCGAGGATGGCGAAGATCGACATCGCGGCGCTGGGGAGGTCCAGGCGCCGGGCGTTCGGGTCGCGGTACTCGGGCAGGGTCCGTGGACCGAGCAGGAGGAGCAGCGCCATCACCGGCACGCCGATGAGGAAGACCGAGCCCCACCAGAACCACTCCAGCAGGATCCCGCCGAGCACGGGCCCGATCGCGCCACCCGCGGAGTAGGCCGCGATCCAGACGCCGATGGCGGTCGAGCGCTGCTTCGGGTCGAGGAACATGGTGAAGATGAGCGACAGCGTCGACGGCGCGACGGTGGCGCCCGCGACGCCCATCACCGCGCGGCTGGCGATGAGCATCTCCGAGCTCGTCGAGAAGGCCGCGAGCAGCGACGCGAGCGCGAACCCGGCCGCCCCGCCGAGCAGCAGCCGCCGACGGCCGATCCGGTCGCCCAGGGTCCCCATGGTGATGAGCAGCCCGGCGACCAGGAAGCCGTAGATGTCGATCATCCACAGCAGCTGCACGCTCGAAGGCCGCAGGTCCGCGCTGATGATCGGGATGGCCAGGTTGAGGACGGTGAGGTCCATGGCGTAGACCAGGGCCGCCAAGGTGAGGACCGCCAGCCCGATCCACTCCCGCCTCGTCGCGCGCGGTGGCACCGCCGCCGCTTCCCTCGTCTCCTGCATCACTTCAGGCGTCGGCGGGACCCATCGGGCTCACCAGCTGGAAGTAGTTGTCGTCCGGATCGGCAAGGGTCGCGATCAGGGACCCGGGGGCCTCGTCGAACCCGTACGGCTCGCG
>DASTYP010000220.1:0-13642 GCA_035764845.1 Candidatus Limnocylindria bacterium | reverse complement strand
CAGGTCAGCCAGCGCATCGGTGCCGATGAGGCCAAGACGCGGACCGCGATCCACGCCGCCGTCCCGGCGCTGATGGCCGCGTTCGCGGGCGAGGCCCAGCGAGGCGGCGGCATCAAGACGGCCATCCGCCAGGACCACGATGGGTCGATCATCGACCAGCTCAGCGAGTACCTGAACGGCACGGCACAGCTGTCGCCGCGAACGACGAACGGCGCCGGCATCCTCGACCACACCCTGGGCGGCGAGCAGGAACAGGTCGCTCGCGCGGTGAGCGCCAAGAGCGGCCTCGACCTTGGCACGGTCATGAAGCTCCTGCCCCTTCTCGCGCCGATCGTGATGGGCATGCTCGGCAAGAAGAGCAACGCATCGCCCGGGGGCGGCTTCAGCCTCGACGACCTGGGCAGCATCCTGGGACGCGAGACCGAGGATGCGAAGCAGAGCAACCCGGACCTCGGCGACATCCTGGGCCGGCTGGGGAGCGGCGGAGGCATCGGCGACGTGCTCGGCGGGCTCCTCGGCGGAGGTCGCGACCGCTAGCGCGAAGCGCCGACACCAGGAAACGGGCCGCCTCGCCGAGGCGGCCCGTTCCGTTGCGGGGGCGTCCGCAGTTGCCTAGGGGACCACGTCGATCCGGTCGGTGGGAGCCGGGGAGATGCCGGTCGGCTCCGCCGCGGCGAGGTAGGCCTCGAACGCATCGGTGTCCACGGCGCCACCCAGCCGGTTGGTGCCCTGCGCGAGCGCGGGGAACCCGTCCCCGCCATCGGCGAGGAAGCTGTTCACCGTCACCCGGTAGCTCGCCGCGAGGTCGAGCGGCACGCCGTTCAGGGTGATGCCCGCGGGATCGACCGCATCGGCACCGACGCAGCTGGCTGCTCCGGCGGCCGAGGCATCCCACGTGTAGTGGAACCCATCGGAGGGCAGGAGCACCTTGTAGAAGAACCCGTTGGCCGGCGAGTTCAGACCGCAGAACTGCTGTTCGAGCGCCTGTTCGATCTGCGCGCCGGTCAGCGTCATCGTCACGAGCGAGTTGCCGAACGGCTGGACCGTGAACAGCTCGCCGTAGGTCACGACGCCGTCGCCCTCGCCCTCGGGGCTGCTCGCGTAGAGCAGGGCCTCTCGGACGCCGCCGGGGTTCATGAAGCTCACCACCGCGTCGCCGAAGCCCGGGTCGTCGGTAGCGTCCAGCTGAGCGTCCGCGATGACGTTGCCCATCGGCTGCTCGAGCGAGTCGTCGTTCGTGCGGGTGATGTCGGCCGTGATGTGCCCGATGGGGCGGTTGGCGATCGGATCGGCGAACGTGTCGTAGTGCGCGATCAGGTCGGTGATGCCCTGGTCGGCCGGAACGTCACGGGTGACGATCAGGTTGTTGATCTCGATCGAGGTGACGTCCTTGGTGGCCCGGCTGATGCGCATGTCGATGTCGGTCAGCAGCCGGCCGAACGAGTAAGCGCTCGTCACGGGCAGGCCGTTGATCGTGCAGGTGTACGGCTGGTGCGTGTGGCCCGAGACGAGGAGGTCCACCGCGCCGTCGAGGCGGTTGGCGATGTCCACGACCGCCCCGCTGATTCCGGCGTTGCCTGCACCGCACTGGTTGATCGAGGTCTGGTTCACCGAGCCGGCCGGGGTGGCTCCCTCGTGCAGCAGCACCACGATCGCTTCGACGCCGCTCCGACGGATCTGCGGGATCAGGGCGTTGACGGTGTCTGCCTCGTCGAGGAAGTCGAAGCCGGCCACGCCGGACGGGCTGACGATGTTCGGCGTCCCCTCCAGGGTCATGCCGATGAACGCGACGCGCGCGCCGTTGAAGTTCCGGACCGTGTAGGGCGCGAAGAGCGTCTGCCCGGTCGACTCGTTCACGACGTTCGCGGCGAGGAACTCGAAGTCCGCGCCGGCGAAGCCGGTGCCGTCCTGGCAGCCGTCGGTCGGGTGGCAGCCGCCGTTCTGCATGCGCAGCAGCTCGGCCGTGCCCTCGTCGAACTCATGGTTGCCCACGGCGTTGATGTCGAGGCCGATCTGGTTCATCGCCTCGATGGTCGGCTCGTCGTGGAACAGGGCGGACAGCAGCGGGCTGGCCCCGATGAGGTCACCGGCGGACACCACGATGGTGTTCGCGTTCGTCTGCTCGAGGTTGCGGACGTGCGTCGCGAGGTACTCGGCGCCGCCGGCGGTGGTCCCGGTGCCGGACGGACCGACGCGGCCGCTCGAGCCGCTCGGGGGCAGCAGGTTCCCGTGGAAGTCGTTGAGGGCGAGGATCTGCACCTCGACCTCCGATCGGTCGCGCAGGACGGGCGGTTTCTCGTCCTTGGCGATGGCGGCCGACGTCGCGCTCAGCAGCGTCGCGAACGCGAGGATGGTCGAAACGGGAATGGCGAGTCGTCGGTGTCTGCTCATCTGGTTCCCTCAGCTCGTTGCTCGGTGGCGGACCGCGCCGCCGGTCGCGATGGCGGTGAGCCTTCACGTCCGAGGCGCAGACCAGTAGAGCCGAAGGGCACGCGACGACCGGGACAGGCTACCACTGCGCGCGCCGTCGGCACGACCATCGGCGCGCCCGGCTAGCATCGACGCATGGAGTCGCACGGCCGGTGGGTGTGCCTGGACGTCGGGGAGACCCTCATCGACGAGACCCGCATCTGGTCGCTCTGGGCCGATGAGCTGGGCGTCCCGCGGCTGACCTTCCTGGCGGCCCTCGGCGCCGTCATTGAGCGCGGCGGCGAGCACCGCGACGTCTTCCCGATTTTCGACGCCGAGGACTGGCAGCTGCGCCTCGCGGCGATCGAGGGCGCGTACGGCGGCTTCGGCATCCCGGACCTGTATCCCGACGCGCTGCCGGCGATGGCGGCGCTGACCGATGCGGGCTACCGGGTGGCAGTGGTCGCCAACCAGCCCGCGAGCCGGGCCGAGGAGCTGCGGCGCATCGGCATCCAGGCGGACGTGCTGGCCATGAGCGAGGGCATGGGCGTCGCCAAGCCGGACCCGCGCTTCTTCGCGCACGCGCTCGAGCTGATGGGATCGCCCCCGCCCGAGGCCGTGGCGTACGTCGGCGATCGCGTGGACAACGACGTGCTGCCGGCCATCCAGGCGGGGATGCGCGCCGTGTGGATCCGGCGGGGCCCATGGGGCGTCATCCAGCGCCTGCCCGAGGGCACGCGACCGGCGCTGGTCGTCGACTCGCTCGGCGAGCTGGTCGAGCGCATCGGCGAGGCCTGGGAGTAGGAGTGTCTGCGCGTCCGTCGCGATCGATCGCGACGGTTCCGCGCGGGCGGGCTGGTTCGCGTCGGGTGTCGCGATGGATCGCGACGTGCCCCACACGATCGCCGATTGATCGGGTCCGTCGCGCTCCGGCATCCGCGCTCAATCGCGAGAACCCGGCACGTGACCAGGCTGGCGCGCTGTCGCCTCGATTGATCGAGACGCCGCGGCGCGCTATCCGCGCCGCGTGCCCTCGATGATGGCGGCCACCTCGCGGTCGCTGACGCCGAAGCGGCGGAGGGCGTGGCGCACCAGCTGCGTCCCGAGCTCGCGCTCGGCGACCACGACCCGGGCGACGCCCATGCGGCGCAGCTCGGCCTCGTCCGCCTCGGAGTGCGCGCGCGCCACGATCTCGATGCGCGGGTTCCGCGACAGCGCGTAGCGCACCGCCTGCCGGGTGGCCAACGGATCCGGGATCGCGACCACGAGGGCATGGCACTCGGCGATCCGCGCCTGGTCGAGCACCGACGGCGTGCCCGCCTCGCCGTAGATCACCGGCGCACCGGCCGCGCGCGCCTCCCGTGCCACGGCGTACTCGCCGTCGACGGCGACCCACTGGAACCCGCGCGACTGGAGGACGCGTGAGACGGCACGGCCGACACGCCCGTAGCCGAGGATCACCGCGTGGCGACGGAGCCCGCTGCCCGGCTCGTCTCCGGGCAGGTAGGGCCGACCGACCAGCTCGTTCGCCCAGTCGCCGATGCGGCCCGCCACCGCATACAGCGGCTGGGCGAGCAGGATCGAGACGACCACCGCGCCCATCGCCAGGCTGAAGATGTCCGGCTGCACGGCGCCGGCGCTGAGGCCGACCGAGGCGAGCACGAAGCTGAACTCCCCGCTCTGCCCCACCAGTGCCCCCGCCCGCGCGGCCGATCCCGGGCGCTGCCCGTCGAACAACGCCAGTGCGGCGACGGGGATGGCCTTGCCGAGCGTGATGATCACCACCAGCGCGAGCGCCACGGGCCACGCCCCGACGATGGCGGCCGGCTCGAGCAGGATGCCGATGGAGACGAAGAAGAACGACGCGAACAGCTCTCGGAGCGGGACGATCTCGCCCAGGACGCTGGCGGTGAGGTCGGAGTCGGCGAGGGCCAGCCCGGCGACGAAGGCCCCCAGCGCGACGCTGACACCGAGCGCCTGGGCGGCGAAGGCGGTGCCGATGGCGATGACCGCCACGCTGATGACGAACAGCTCGCGGGACCGGAGCTGGGCGACGATGGCCAGCAGCCGCGGCAGCAGCCGCGAGCCCGCGAAGACCACCACGGCGACGAAGGCGATCGCGACCGTCACGCCGGTCGCCACGGACAGCGGGGACGCCTCGGACGGCGCCACGCTCGCCGTCAGGAGGACGACGAGCAGGATCGTGACGAGGTCGTGCACGATCGACACGCCGATGGCCGTGCGCCCGTAACTGGTCACGTGGAGGGCGGTCTCGCCGGCGAGCTTCACCAGCACCACGGTCGAGCACACCGCCACCGCTCCGCCGACGAACAGCGCCTCGACCAGCGGCCAGCCGAGCGCCAGTCCGGTTCCGGTGCCGAGCGCCATGGTGAGGAGCACCTGGACCGGTGCTCCGGCCAGGATGCGAGGCCCGACGGCGCGCAGCTCGCCGATGCTGAACTGCAGGCCGATGCTGAACATCAGCAGCGCGACACCGATGTCGGCCAAGGCCAGCATGTCGGCGCGGTTGGCCACGACACCGGGGGTCGCCGGCCCGACCACGATGCCCGCGACGATGTAGCCGAGCATCGGCGGCAGCCGGAGCCGATGCGCCACGGCGCCCAGCACCAGCGCGGCGACGAGCGCCACGAGCAGGGTGAGGCCGAGGCTGGTCATCGTCGGACCCTGGGCGCCATGCCGCCGATCATACGGGCGGGGCGGCGTCGGATAGACTTGGCGGGCCGATCGGCCGTCCGGAGGGGCGCCGCTCAGCGGGTGAGCGCCGCATCCGTACCCACGGCGCACGAGGTGGAGGCTGCGCAATGGCGTGGCCTCCTGTGCTGCGTGGAGCGAACTGATGACCGACGGCGATCAGCGGCAGACCCCTGAATCGATCACCCAGGCGACCACCATCGAGGAGGCGGATCGCATCCTCGAGATGCGGCCGGTCGTGGTCCGCGCCTCCGCCAGCCTGGCCGAGGTCGCGGAGCGCGCGGTCGACAATCCGGGCTGCCGCCTGATCGCCGTGGTCGGGGACGACGATCGGCTGGTGGGTGTCCTGCCGACCCATGCACTCGTCAACGAGGTCTTCCAGAAGATCGTGCCCGAGGAGTTCTTGGGCGAGATCACGGACCTGGAGGCCGCCCTCGACTACGCATCGCGCATCGGCGCACGCACCGCGGCCGACATCATGTCGCCGCCGGTCAGCGTGCACTCGGACGAGACGGTGCGCACGGCCTTCGAGCGGATGCACGTCAGCAGCTACCAGGGCCTGCCCATCACCGATCGCGAGGAGCACGTCCTCGGGTACGTGGACCAGCTGGAGCTGCTGGTGGTGTGGGTGCACGCCACCGGGCGCGAGGGCCTGCTCCAGCCGACCGATCGATCGACCGCGCAGGAGCCGGAGGCGTGACCCTCCCCGTCCTGGTCGGGCTGGCGATCTTCATCGGCACGTACGCGCTGATCGCGACGGAGCGGATGCACAAGACGCTGGCGGCGATGGCCGGTGGCGTGGCCATGGTGCTGCTCGGCATCGTCTCCCAGGAGCAGGCGTTCGCGGAGATCGACTTCAACGTCATCTTCCTGCTGACCGGGATGATGATCCTGGCCGGGATCATCAGGAAGACCGGCGTCTTCGGCTGGGTCGCCGTGCGCGCGGCCCGGTTCGCCGGCGGTGAGCCGTATCGGATCCTGGTGGTCCTCAGCCTCATCACGGCCATCGCCTCCGCCGTGCTGGACAACGTCACGACCGTCGTCCTGGTCGGGCCCATCACCCTCTTCCTTGCGGCCCAGCTGTCCATGAACCCCTTCCCGTTCCTGATGAGCGAGATCATGGCCTCGAATATCGGCGGCGCATCGACCCTCATCGGCGACCCGCCGAACCTGCTCATCGGCAGCGCGGCGAGCCTCGACTTCACGTCGTTCCTGCTCAACCTGACGCCGCTGGCCGCGCTGATCCTGGCGGTCTACCTGCTGGCCGCGCGGTGGCTGTACCGCGACCTCCTGGTCGTGGACCCCGAGCGACGTGCCGGCCTGCTCGAGCTCAACGAGCGCGACATGATCACGCATCCGGCACTCCTGCGGCGTTCCCTGGTGGTGCTGGGGCTGACGCTCGTCGGCTTCCTGGTCCACGGCTTCCTGCACCTCGAGCCCGCGACCGTGGCGCTGACCGGCGCCGTGGCCCTCATGCTCGTCGCGCGTGAGTCACCGGATGACGTGCTGCGCGACGTCGAGTGGCCCACGCTCTTCTTCTTCATCGGCCTGTTCATGCTGATCGCCGGCGTGATCGAGATCGGCGTCATCGAGGCGGTGGCCGGCTTCATCGCCGACGTGACCGGTGGCGCCCTGGCCGCGACGTCGTTCCTGCTGCTGTGGGTGTCCGGCGTCCTGTCCGGGATCATCGACAACATCCCGTACACCGCGACCATGATCCCGGTCGTGCAGCAGCTGTCCGACGGGCAGCAGCACGACGTGCTGTGGTGGTCGCTGGCCATCGGGGCCGACCTGGGGGGCAACGCCACGATCATCGGCGCCAGCGCCAACGTGATCCTGGCCGGCATGGCGGCGCGCGAGGGCCACCCGATCACGTTCGGCCGATTCCTTCGCTACGGACTGCCGGTCACGTTCGGCTCGATGCTGATCGCCACCGTCTACGTCTGGCTCCGCTACCTGCTCTGAGGGACCGATGGACCACCTCGCCGAGATCCTTCTCCAGCTCTTCGTCCTCCTCCTGGCTGCCAAGATCGGTGACGAGATCTTCAAGCGCCTGGGTCAGCCGACGGTGGTCGGCGAGATCCTGGCGGGCGTCGTCGTGGGACCCGCGCTGCTGGGCTGGTACGAGATCAACGCCGAGACGCAGCTGTTCGCCGAGATCGGCGTCGTGCTGCTCCTCTTCCAGGTCGGCGTCGAGACGCGCCTGGGCGACCTGCTCAAGGTCGGCGGCACCGCCGCCGCGGTGGGCGGGCTGGGCGTGGTGGTCCCGCTCGCCGGCGGCTTCGCCCTCGGTTCGCTGCTCGGCTACTCGATCGAGGTCAGCGTGTTCCTGGCCGCGGCGCTGGTCGCCACCTCGGTCGGCATCACCTCCGGCGTGCTGGGATCGCTGGGTGCGCTGCGGACGATGTCCGGCCGCGTCATCCTCGGCGCCGCCGTCATCGACGACGTCCTGGCGATGCTGATCCTGGCCGTCGCCACCGGGCTCGCTGGCGGCGGCGTGAGCGTGGACCGCATCCTGACCCTGGTCGCGCTCGCCGTCGCGTTCATCGGCATCGTGGTCATCGGCGGGACGCAGGTGCTGCGACGGCGCCGCTCGCTGCTGACCGACCCGGAGTTCGCGAGCACGCCGTTCCTGCCCGGCATGATCATCATGCTCGGCCTGGCGGCGCTCTCGGCGATCATCGGCCTGGCCGCCATCATCGGCGCCTTCCTGGCCGGCATGGTCGTCGGCGAGTCGAGCGAGCGCCACGCGCTCGAGGAGGAGGTGGCGCCGGTCGCGGCCTTCTTCACCCCGTTCTTCTTCGGCTCGATCGGCGCACAGGTCGATCTCGCCGGCCTGGCCGACTGGGGCGTCATCGCGCTGCTCCTCGGTGTCACGGCGGTCGCGATCGTCACCAAGTTCGCCGGCGCGCTGGTGGGTTCCCTGCGCCTGGGCATGCGACGGGCCACGCTCATCGCGGCCGGCATGGTGCCGCGCGGCGAGGTGGGCATCGTGGTCGCCGGCCTGGGCCTGCAGACCGGCGCCATCAGCGGCTCGGTCTACAGCGTGGTCGTCGGGATGGCGATCCTCACCACGCTCATCGTCCCGCCCTTCCTGCCGGCGCTCGTGCGCCGCGCCGAGGCCGATGCGGAGCCGCCGCCGGAGGCCGGAGGCCCACCCGCCGGGACCGAGGACGACGGCGGGCTGCCGCCCGAGGCGCGCGGGGCATGAGGAAGCCCCTCCCCGGCGAACCGGGGAGGGGCGTGAAGTCGCGAGGTCCGGATCGGTCTATTCGCCGCCCGGGGTGACCTCGACGCTGCCCTTGGTGAAGCTCTCGCCGGTGGCGTCCTCCTCGATCCCGTCCAGCGCCGCCTGGGCGAGATCGGTGCGGTACGCGTCCTCACCCGGCTCCGCGGTGATGATCCCGGAGTCCATGCTGATCTCGACCGTCTGCTGCCACAGATCGGTGTCGAGCATGCCGATGCCATCGGGCGAGGGCCAGATCAGCGGATTGATCTCGTTCATCATCCAGCGCTGGTGGCCCATGCCGAGGGTGGAGCCGGCGTTGACGGTGAACTCGACGCAGTCGTCGGGGTTCTCCCGGCAGTGGATCCAGCCGCGGAAGCTCGCCCGCAGGAAGCGGGTGGCGACGTCCTCGTTGCCGTCCTCGGCGAGCCAGCTGGCCCGGGCGAAGATGGCGTCCTGCAGCATGGCCGTCCCGACCTCGTTGTAGTCGATGACGGTCAGGTCCTCCGGCTGGTACAGCTCGCCGGTGTCCGGGTTCTCCGCCTCGAGCACCTGCGCGTACTCGTTGTAGATCATCGCCTCCGCGACGTCGATCTCGCGGTTCAGGAAGGCGACCATGTCGAAGTTCTGGATGACGCGCTCGAAGTCGGTGCCCTGCTCGAGTCCCGCCTCCTTGGCCGCGGCGATGACCTCCCACTCGTTGCCGAAGTCCCAGACGCCGACCTTCTTGCCCTCGTAGTCCGCCGGTCCGCTGATGCCGGAGTCGGCCCAGGCGACCGACAGCGTGCCGGAGCGCTGGAAGACCTGCGCGATGTCGACCAGGTCGGAGCCGGCCTCACGGGCCTCGAGGACCTTGGGCACCCAGCTGATGGTGAACTCGGGGCCGTCGGCCGCCGACCCGACCTGCTGCGGGATGACGTCCGGGCCGCCGTCCAGGATCTGGACGTCGAGACCCTCGTCCTCGTAGTAGCCCAGCTCCTGGGCCGCGAAGTAGCCGGCGAACTGGGCCTGCGGCGCCCACTGCAGCTGCAGCCGGACCGATGTCATCTCGCCGCCGCCCCCGCCGTCACTCGCCGCGCTGCTCTCGTCCGCGCTGGCACCGGCGCTTCCGCCCGACTGCGTGCCGCACGCCGCCAGGACGAGCGACGCGCTCATGGCGAGGCTCAACCAGATCCGGGATCGCTTCATCCGATGGGCTCCTCCGTGGTGTGTCCGGGCCGTGATGTCCCGCACTGATCGGTGGATTCTACGGATGGGGTGCCCTGCGCACCACATCTTTTTTCGCCGGCCCGTGCACCGTCAGCCGTGCTCCTCGCCCCGGACCGAGGCGTGCCACGGGATCAGCACCCGCTCCAGCGCCACGATGGCGAGGTAGAAGACGATCCCGGCGATCGCCCCGAGCAGGATGGCGGCCCAGGTCACGTCGAACCGCAGCGACGACGCGGACTGGACCACGACCCGGCCGATGACGCTGGTCGATCCGCCGAAGTATTCGCCCACGATGGCGCCGATGAGGCTCAGGGTGGTGGCGACCTTGAGGGCGGTGAGGAAGTAGGGCAGCGCGTTCGGGATCCGGACCTTGCGCAGGATGGTCCACTCGGACGCCGCGTAGGAGCGCATCAGCTCCAGGGCCGATGGCTCGACCTGGGTGAGGCCGCGCGTCACGTTGATCATCACCGGGAAGAAGACGAGCAGCGCAGCCACCATCATCTTCGACACCGGGTTGGTGATGCCGAACCAGGCGTTGAAGATCGGGGCGATGGCGATGATGGGAATGGCGTTGGCGGCCACGGCAAACGGCAGCACCGCATCCCTCGCGTTCATCCAGCGCCCGACCGCGAAGGCGACGACCACGCCGGCCAGCGTGCCGATGAGGAGCCCGCCGACGGCCTCCAGCAAGGTGGTGCGAGCGGCGTCGAAGAGCGGCCAGCGCCCCGCGCCCCAGTTCTCGACCAGCGCCGTCCCGATGGCCGACGGTGGGGGCAGGATGAAGGCCCGGACGTCGAGCGCCCGGGTCGCCACCTCCCAGACGGCGATGACCGACACGAACACGACCAGCGCCGGCACGTAGTAGCGCAGCGTGCGGACGAACCGGAGCATCCGTCCCGGTCGCGGAGGGACCGGGACGCCGACGGACGGCGCCGCGGCGGTCATCCGATGCCGCCCTCGGCCGCCACCCGCTCCTCGGACGCCAGCGGCGCCTCCTCGCCCAGCCCACCGCCGGCGCGCAGCGCCTCGCGGACCTCGGTCACGACGCGGAAGTAGCGCGGGTCCTCGCGCGTCTCCTCGTTGCGCGGCTGGGGCAGCGGCACGTCGACGACGCGCGTGATGCGGCCCGGCCGCGCCGACATCACGACGACCCGGGTCGAAAGGAAGACCGCCTCCGGGATGGAGTGGGTGACGAAGACGACGGTCGTGCCCGTCTGCCGCCAGATGCGCAGCACCTCGGAGTTCATGCGCTCGCGGGTCATCTCGTCCAGCGCCCCGAACGGCTCGTCCATGAGCAGGATGTCGGGCTGCAGCGCGAGCGCACGGGCGATGGCCACGCGCTGCTGCATACCGCCCGACAGCTGGTACGGGTGGTGTCGCGCGAAGTCGCCGAGCTCGACGAGCGAGAGCATCTCCCGAGCGCGCGCGTCGCGCTCGGATCGGTCCATCCCGAGCAGCTCGAGCGGCAGCTTGACGTTGTCCTCCACCGTGCGCCACTCGAAGAGGACCGGAGCCTGGAAGACCATGCCGTACTCGCGACCGAGGCGCGCCTGATGGGCGGGCTTGCCGTTGACCTCGACGCTGCCGCTGGTCGGCGGCGTCAGGTCGCCGATGAGCCGCAGCAGCGTGCTCTTGCCGCAGCCGGATGGACCGATGAGGCTGACGAACTCGCCAGCCTCGATCCCCAGGTCGATGCCGGACAGCGCGGTGACGGCGCCCGCACCGGCGGTGAACTGCTTGTCGACGCCGCGAATGCGGACAACGGACGCTCGCGGGGCGGAATCGGTCATCGGTGGCTCCATGGCTGAGGCCTCAGGCGACCTCGGGGCGGATGCCGCGGCCGCGGAGCGTGAGCACCTCCGCGACCCGGACGATGGTGAAGAACGCAATCCCGACCACCGCGCAGGCGAGGATCGCCGCCCACAGCTTCTCGGGTCCGCTGACGTACTGGCTGTTGAAGTTGATGATCGCGCGACCGAGGCCGTCCGGGATGCCGCCGGGGCCCTCGCCCACGATCGCCCCGACGATGGAGGCGGTGGCGCTGATCTTCAGGGCGGTGAAGAGGTAGGGGAGCGACGCTGGCATGCGGAGCTTCCAGAAGACGCTCCAGCGGCTTGCGGCGTACGAGCGCATCAGCTCGATGGCCCGTGGATCCGGCGAGCGCAGGCCGCGGATCATGGCGATGGTCACCGGGAAGAAGGTGAGGTAGGTCGCGATGATGACGACGCTGATGACCTCCTGGCCGAAGGCGAAGACGATCATCGGCGCCAGCGCGACGATGGGGATGGTCTGGCTGGCGATCACGTAGGGCACCAGCGCCCGCTCGAGCAGCCGCGAGTGGACGAAGAGCGCCGCCAGGCCGATGCCGATGGCCGCCCCGACCACGAAGCCGATGGCCGCCTCACGCCAGGTGTAGAACGCCGCCCCGACCAGGAAGCCGGCCAGCGACTGGTCCGTGCCGCGCTGCACCGGGTTCGAGAGCGCGCCGAAGATGTCCCACACGTGCGGCAGCAGCAGGTCGGACGCGAACCAGATCTTCAGCGGCGGGTCCCAGGTCCACGTCTCGGTGCGCCAGGGATCGCCGCCGATGAACTTCAGCCCCTCCCAGACCAGGAGCAGCAGCGCCAGGAAGACACCGAAGACGAGCGCCCGTCGCAGCCAGCCGCGCTCAGGCGACGGCGGCATCGGTGATCTCGAGGGCGCGATCGATGATCGCGAACCCTTCGGCCATCTCCTCCTCGCTGATGGTCAGCGGCGGGTTGGTGAAGAAATAGTTCCAGCGGACGAGCGTGTAGAGGCCGTCGGAGCGGAACCGCTTGCCCAGCGCCGCCATCTCGTCGGACGTGCCGTTGAACGGCGCCATCGGCTCCATCGTCTCGCGGTTGCGGACCAGCTCCACGATCCCGAACAGCCCGATGTTGCGGACCGCGCCGACGCTCGGATGCTTCGCGGCGAGCTCCTCCATGTGGCCGCGCATGACCTCGCCCATCTGTGCGGCGCGCTCGATGAGGTTCTCCTCCTCGTACACCGCGATCGTCGCCAGGGCGGTGGCGCAGCCCAGCGGGTGCGAGTTGTAGGTGAGGCCGCCGTAGAAGACGTTGTTCTCGAAGTGCTCCGCATACTTGCGCCGCATGCCCAGCGCTCCGAGCTGCACGTACGCGCTGGTCAGGCCCTTCGCCATGGTGATGAGGTCGGGCACCACGTCCCAGTGGTCGATGGCGAACCACTTCCCGGTGCGCCCGAATCCGGCCATGACCTCGTCGGCGATCATCAGGATCCCGTAGCGATCGCAGATCTCGCGCACGCCCTGCAGGTAGCCGTCCGGCGGCACCAGGATGCCGTTCGTGCCCGTCACGGTCTCCAGGATGAAGGCCGCGATGGTATTCGGGCCCTCGAGCTGGATCGTCTCCTCGAGGTTGGCGAGCGCCTCGTCGGCCGAGTCCCAGCCGCGCTGGATGCCGTGGTACGGGTCCAGGACGTGGACCACGCCCGGGATGCCCGGCTCCGCCGCCCAGCGGCGCGGGTCGCCGGTCAGGCTGATGGCGCCGGCGGTGCCACCGTGGTAGCTGCGGTAGCGGGCCAGGATCTTGTGTTTGCCGGTGACGAATCGGGCCAGCTTGATGGCGTTCTCATTGGCCTCGGCGCCGCCGTTGGTGAAGAAGAAGGTGTCGATGTCACCGGGCGTCAGCTCGGCCAGCTTCTGCCCCAGCCGCGCGCGGGGCTCGGTGGCCATGAACGGGTTGGCATAGGCGAGCGTCTCGGCCTGCTGCTTGATCGCCTCGACGACCTTCGGGTGGCCGTGGCCGACGTTGGTGCACATCAGCTGCGAGTTGAAGTCCAGGAACCGCTTCCCCTCGGGCGTCCAGAAGTAGACGCCCTTCGCGCCGGCGACCGGGATCGGGTCGACCTTGCTCTGCGCGGACCACTCGAACAGGGTGTGCCGCTTGGTCAGGGCGACGATCTCGTCGCCGGTCATCGTGCCGCGCTCGGTCTCGATTGCCATGAGGTGTCCGCTCGTCCTCCGCTGGTCGGTGGTCGTCCCCTGGTGGCCCTCCCGAAGCGCCGATTAGACCACACGCGACAACG